>CACMXS010000001.1 GCA_902617715.1 uncultured Pelagibacteraceae bacterium
TGTTGGATTGAAGTATTGAGTAAAATAATAAAAAAGAAATATCCCTAAAAATATTAATATTAAATCTGATACTGAACAAATAAAACAAACCAAAAAGATATGTTGTTTTTTTAAACCTTGTTCAATTACAAAGATATTTTGTGCTCCTATCGCTAAAATTAAACTAAGTCCAGTAAAGAACCCTAAAATTAGGAATTCCATCCAAATCTAATTTTATTCCGCGTTAGCAGTTAATGTCTTAATCTCTAAAATATTTTCGTTTGGATCTTTAACAAAAAAAGTTTCTTGCTCATATTTTGTGCCTTTAAATCTCAAATAAGGCTCATCATAATATTTTGCACCTTTATCCTTCAATCTCTTTTTAAGAGCATCAAAATCTTTTCTAGATAAATGAACTCCAAAATGAGGAACAGAAACATTTCCCATATCAACATCATGTCTCTCGTTGTCTAATTTATGCTCACTTGCATGAAGTGTTAATTCATTTCCCCAAAAATCAACATCTGCCCACTCTTGTGCAGAATTATCTAATCTGCAGCCAAGTGTTTCACTATAAAATTTCTTTGCTGTTTCTAAATCTCCACATGGTATTGCCAAATGAAAACAGTTTGTATTTTTGTACATTTTAACCCTCTTTAATTTACGTATATGGTTACTATATAAAGTATATACTTTTTTTAATCAACTGTTAGAAAACTCAAAAAAATATGAATGATTTTTTACAATCTATAATTGACCGAGATCCTGCGGCAAAATCAAAGTTAAGTTTAATCTTAACCTACCCAGGAGTAAAAGCTATTTTTTTTCATAAGATTGCAAATTTTTTTGCAATAGCAAAATTCGATTTAGTTGCAAGAATCATTTCACAATTCTCAAGATTTTTAACAGGAATTGAAATTCATCCAAAAGCAAAGGTAGGCAAAAATTTATTTATTGACCACGGTATGGGAGTAGTAATTGGCGAGACATCTGAGATAGGAAATAATGTAACAATTTATCATAATGTTACTTTAGGTGGAATCGCACCAAGTATAAATGCAAATGACCAACGGAATACTAAAAGACATCCAACTTTAGAAGATAACGTTGTAGTTGGATCTGGAGCTCAGATTTTGGGACCAATAACTATTGGAAAAAATTCGTTAATCGGTGCAAACGCAGTGGTTACTAAAAATGTACCAGAGAAATCAATAATGGTAGGAATACCAGCTACAAGAGTTGGTGATGCTACAAAAGGATTCCAGCCTTATGCAGTTACTGATAAAGATAAAGATCAATGACACAGATTAAAAATAATTTTATTGAGTCCATAGGGAATACACCTTTAATAAAACTAAAAGCAGCCTCAGAAATTACTGGATGTAATATCTATGGTAAAGCTGAGTACTTAAACCCAGGCGGATCAGTAAAAGATAGAGCAGCATTAGCTTTGATTAAAGATGCACAAGAAAAAAAGTTAATATCTGAAGGTGGAATAGTTGTTGAAGGAACTGCTGGAAACACAGGTATAGGATTATGTCTCCTTGGAAACTCTTTAGGTTACAAAACTATAATTGTAATGAACGATAATCAAACTCAAGAAAAAAAAGATACTTTAAAAAATATTGGTGCTGATTTAAGATTAGTGCCACCTAAACCTTACAAAGATGATGGAAACTATGTAAAAGTTGCTGGAAGACTTGCTGAAGAATTAAAAAGCACAAATAACAATGGTGTAGTTTGGGCTAATCAATTTGATAATACTGCAAACGCCAAAGGACATTACGAAACAACTGGTCCAGAAATTTGGGAACAAACAGATGGCAAAATAGATGGATTTGTTTGTGCATCAGGAACAGGTGGAACAATTGGTGGAGTAAGTAAATATTTGAAAGAGAAAAATAAAGATATTAAAATTTATCTTTCAGATCCTACTGGTTCAGCTCTCTACAGTCATATTATGAATGGAGAACTTAAAGCCGAAGGTGGATCAATAACTGAAGGTATTGGCTCAAGCAGAATAACAAAAAATTTTGCTGAGGCTAAAATTGATGGAGCTTTCTCAATAAGTGATCAAGAATCTTTACCAATACTTTATGACTTAATTCAAAATGAAGGATTAAGTTTAGGAACAAGCTGTGGGGTAAATATTGCAGGTGCGATCAGATTAGGAAAAGAACTAGGTCCAGGTAAAAATATTGTTACAATTCTTTGTGACAGATCAGATAAATACAACTCAAAGATGTTTAATAAATCCTTTTTAAAGGAAAAAAACCTTCCAATACCTAGTTGGTTATAATATCGCATATCAGCCATGTAATAAAACAGTTACATTTTTAAAATAATATTAATTAACATCGAGGGTTTATGAATAAATATATAGCTGTAATACTATCTTTTTTAATTTTTACTTCTGCACATGCAGGTATGAGTAAAGATGACAAATCTAAAGCCTGGGATTGTATTGGAATTTATATGGCAAATTACTTTTTACCATCTGGTGAAAAATTTGAATATGGAATGAAAGAAAAATCTATTTCAACAGTAAAAGTTTTAAAAACGTATGCTCTTGAAATTGGTATTCCAGAAAAAGAATGGGATGAGGGAGTAAATAAAGCAGTTGATAAGCATTATGGCTCCAAATACGACCAAGCTAAAACTGAAAAATGTCATACTTTTGTTGAAGCTTTAGTTCCGAATGGAGCTGAAAGAGTAAAAAAAGTAGTTCAAACTTTATATTAGATAATTAACTAAGGAGAACAAATGGAAAAAGAAATGTTAGTATTCCTCAAACTTAAAGAGGGTAAATTAGAAACTTTCATGGGATGGATGCAATCAGATGAAGGGATGGGTGTAAGAAAAAGTGTCGCCTATCCAGAAAAAACTGTTGGGGCCATGATTCCAGATAAAAGTGGAATGTTATTTAAAGTGAATGTTCACAATGAAGCTGGAATGAAAGAGTTTGTGGCAGGAAATAATCCTGCAGGAAAAGCTATCTATGCAGAATGTGTAGAGAGCGCTAAATTATATGAACTATCTGAAGTAAATTTATAAGGAGTATAAATGAAAAAAATAATATTAACACTTTGTTTGGTCTTATTTGTTAGCTCTGCGTACGCAGGTTCATGTCCGATGTTAGCTAAAAATATTGATGAAAAAATTAAAAAAGCTCAAGAACTTAAAGATCAAGGTATGGATGCTCATAAAGCTGGTGATCATACTAAATCTGAAACACTTTTAAATGAAGCTCTAGCTCTTTTTAAAAGTTAAATAGAAAGGAAAAAAATGAAAAACTATATGGTAACTCACACTTTCAAATCTAAAGAAATGAAAGATAAATTTAGCGAAACAGTAGCCTCAATGAAAATGGAGGATATTATTAAATCAATGACCAGTGATAAAGCTGCGTGTCAAATGACTTGGAATACGCCAGCTGATACAATGCAAATGTTTTGCTGGTGGAAAGGAAATAGTGAGGAAGATATAATTAATCAACTAGGTCAAATGAATGACTTCTTTGAACCTCACAAATTTACTGAGTGCACTGATCAAGTGATGGACTATAACGCTTAAAAGGAGAAAATTGTGAGCAAAGGATATTTGATAGCACATCTTAAAGAACACGATAAAGAAGGTATGGAAAAGTTTAGACAAATGTCCGGACCAACTATTGGAGAGCACGGTGGCAAAGTTCTTGTTCGTGAACCCAGTCCTGACGTAAGAGAAGGTGAAAATTTAGGTACTGTTGTATTAATTGAATTTGAAAGCATTGATGCTGCTCGTAAATTCTATGAGTCAGAAAAATATCAAGCGGCTAAAGCGGTTAGAGAATTAGCGGCCAAAGCTCATCTAGTTTTAGTTGAGGGGAATTAAAACTCAGCTAATTAAAAAAGGAGTAAAAATGAAAGCAATCTACACAAGAACTATCGGTGTTTATGATGATAAACTTAGTGAGGCAATGGAAATTTCTAAAGGTTTGGCTGAAGTAAGAAAAAAACATTATCCTGATCATGAAGTTTACTTTTCTTTTCAAATTGGTGGAAATCCTAGAACAGTAAGAGAAACTTTAGTTGGAGAACAATTTACAGACAAAGCATTTGAAAATGATCAAAATATGTCTGCTGATCCTAAATTTATTGAACTTCAAAAAAAAATGAAGGGTGTTTTTAAAGAAGGTACAATACAAGACGAAATGAGAATGGTATTCAACGATTAAGGAGACAAAATGATAGAAAAATTTAATGGAATATTTTATTTAGCAGTTTTTATAATTCATTTTATAGGTTTTGCTTATTATGGATTTAGATGTGTTTTCCAAACTAAATCCTTTTTAGATCAGTATGGTATTGATGATACTGGTGCTGGAATGGTTAGATTTTTTGGATCAATATTTTTTGGTTCTGTAGTAATGGCTTTCTATGTAGGATTCATTAGACCAAGCGGTTTGGAGGCAACATGGGGTTTCTTTAATCTAATTTTCTTACAAAATTTATCTGCATTTATAGTTGGATTTTATAACACAAAGATAAATAAACTTGGACACACTGATAAAACATCAGATGAAGGAATTTATGCTCCTTTAGTTTTGACTATTTTAAGTGCTGTATTATGCTACGGTCTTGCTGATAAAATCTATATTTAATTAAGAAAGGTAAACAATGTCGATATTAAAAAGATACACTGACGCGATTAATAATAAAGATGAAGCAACGATGAATGAACTTTTGCATGATGATTTTAAGTTTACAATGCATAAATCAGGAAATTCCTTAGGTAAAGCTGATGTAATCAAATGGGCAATGAGTGGTGATATTAATCAAGATAAAGCAAGAGTGGTCTATGAAAATGATGAGGTTGGTGTACACCATTCAATTGTAAAATTTAATGATGGAAATGTTGAAGCTGTAATGGCAGTCTATAAATATAAAGATGGAAAAATTATAAGTTTAGAGACTGGCGCCACTCCAATGCCTAAATAGGTGAGTAATTTACTTTTTATTTGTATAGCTATAACTGCACTTGATATTTTTTTAATTATTTATGCGTTTACTATTCCTCTTTATCCAAAAAAATGGCGAAAAGAGGTAAATAGAAAATATAAAAATGAAACAGCCACTGGGGTAACAATAATTTTTGTTACAATGGTGGCCTGTTTTTTATGGGTAATATATTTTTATTTCTTTATTTTTGATTTATAATTTTTTTATGTTTCCAAAAAAATATTCAAAATTGATATTCATTTTTTTTATGGGTCTTGGTATGAGCTTGATCATGACACTTATAATTACATTTATAAACACAGGTTATGATGAACTTTATTATAAAAGATTTTTAAAAGCCTGGTCAATAAGCTTACCTGTTGCTTTAATAGCTACAACAATAGTAGCTCCAATAGTAGAAAAATTTGTAGATAAAATTACCAAATAATAATATTCTTTTAATTGTGAGTAATATAATTGCATACATAATTCTTATAATTGCGGTTATTTTAGGAACTGCGGCTAATGGTTTTGCTAAAGGTGCAAATGGTTTTACATTGTTAATACCAAGCTTACTTACAGCTATAACAATAGTTGGTTGTATGTTCACATTATCAATTGTTATGAAAACTATTCCAGTTGGTATAACTTATGCATCTTTTGCAGGATTATGTATTATAGCTACAACAATCGTTGGTATATATAAATTTAATCAAATGCCTGATTTTTATACTATCATCGGTTTGACTCTAATTATTTCAGGAGTACTAATGGTCAACTTGCTTGGCAAAACGAGTTAAATCTATGACAAATTTATCTGGATATATATTTCTTTTTTTGGGAATTATTCTTGGGATAACCTCTAATGGTTTTTTAAAATCAACTAATGGATTTTCAAATCTTGGACCAACTATTTTTTGTGCTGTTTCAATAGTTGCTTGTATCTTTTGTTTAGCTAAAGCAATGAATATTATTCCTGTGGGTTTTACTTACGCAACTTATGGGGGGCTAACTATTGCTGCAGTAACTTTGTTTGGTGTATTTAAATATAATCAGATACCTAACTTATATGGCATTCTTGGTATTGCTTTAATTATTATTGGAGTAATATTGCTAAATACACTTGGCAAAACTACTTAGAAACAGGTTTTAAAATTTTAAGTATTTTTGTGTGAAGATTTTTGTTAACTGAACAAATTATATTTCCAGCTTTTTTTGGATCACCATTTTTCCAAGTAGTTACTATTCCTCCTGCAGCTCTAATAATTGGAATCAAAGCATGAATATCCCAGATTTTATTTCTACATTGAATAACTACATCTAGTTTTCCTTCAGCTAAATGAGAATAACTTAAAGCATCTGAACATGGAAATTGCATTCGTTTAAGTATTTGAGGGATTTTTTTTTGCTGATTCAAAGATAGACCTCCATGAAATGCTGCTGACAATTTCATATTAGAAAAATTTGATTTACTATTAACTTTAATTCTTTTTTTTTTTCCATTCTCTGAAACATATGCTGAGTTAAAAGAAGTGTTCAAATAATATTTTTTTAATATTGGAAAATTTGCAAGACCTATAACAGGATTCCCTTTATAATTTAAAGAAATCAAATTACTCCATGTTGGATTACCAATTACAAAAGATCTTGTTCCATCAATGGGATCAATAACCCATGAAAAATCACTTTTAGTTTTTTTGTGACCAAACTCTTCACCTATTATTTGGTGATTAGGAAATTTTTTTTTAATTTCTTTACTTATAAACTTTTCAAAAGTCTTGTCTGCATCTGTTACAGGATCATAGCCCTTCCCCTTTAATTTATTTGAAACTTTAAATGGCTTATTTAATTTGGAATAGTAAAATTTAGTAAGTTTATTTCCTAAATTACTAAGAAATCTTGAGTAATTTTTATATTCTGATGATTTTAATTTAGTCACAAGGAACTAATACAATTTAATTTGTATTGATTAAAGCAAAATTTTAAATAATCATCTAATAAGTATGAAAATTGAATTATCTGATAATAAAGTTTTTTTCAAAAATAATGGATCTAAAAAAGAAATTCATCCTTTTTGGTTAAGAGAACGAGTAAACGGCAAAGACTTTATAGATAAAGGATCACAACAAAGACTATTTGACCCAACTGAGCTTAAAGAAAATATAAAAATCAAAAATGTAAGTTTATCAGAGAGATATTTAAAAGTAGCTTTTGATGATGGGGTTGAAACTAAATTAACTGTCCAAAGTATTCTTAAAGAATTCTCAAATGTTAATGATATTGAACTTATTGAAAAAATAGAGTGGGACTCTTCACTTAATAATCTGAATAATTTTGAATTTAGTAATAATATTTTTGAAGAAAAAATGATGTATGAAGCTTTAATAAGTTTTTATAAATATGGCTTTGTCATTTTTAAAAAAGTTCCAACAAAGAATAATTTTATTGTAAAATTTGCAAATTCAATAGGAAGTATTAGAAGAACTAATTTTGGTGAATTCTTTAATGTAAAATCAAAACCTAATCCAAATGATTTAGCTTATACATCTTTGCCATTAGCTCCTCATACAGACAACCCTTATAGAAACCCTGTTCCATGTATTCAATTATTACATTGTATTGAAAATGAAGTAAGTGGTGGTTATTCAACTTTAGTAGATGGTTATACTGTGACTGGAAAGTTAAAAAAAGATTATCCAAATTATTTTAAGATTTTAACTGAAATTAAAATTAAATATCAATTTATAGATCAGGATGTTATTTTAGAAGATTGGTCTGAGATGATTAAATTAGATGAAAACAAGAATTTCAAACAGGTCAGATTTAGTCCAAGACTAGATTTTGTTCCATTGATAGATAAAGAAAAGTTAGATCTATATTATGCAGCAAGAAATAAGATTTCTGAATTATATAACTCAGATAAGTATCGATTGGAATTTAAATTGGTTCCCGGGGATTTATTAATGATGGATAATTATAGATTGCTTCATGGAAGAACCTCGTATGACGCAAACGAAGGTAATAGATTTTTACAAGGTTGCTATATAGATTACGATAGCACCGAAGGGAAACTCAAACACTTAAAAAGAAAATATAAAATTTAGTCCTATTTATTGAAGCAATTATTTACAAGGATTGCCATAAGTATCCAAATAATAAAAGTTTCACCGTGAGAAAATGAATAATCAGCTCCAGCAAATCCAGCAACAATATTTATTCCATAAATAATTATTGTAGAAACTACTAAACTTATAATTAGATTTATTAATCCACTTACATATTTCATTAGCAGACAATATAGATATTGTATTTCTAATGCAATTTAAAATTTCTATTTATAAGGGAAGAATTTTTTAATGTGCGAATATTATAAAACAGTCAGGTTGTATTCAAGAAATATATTTTCAAAAAATTAAAATAAATTTATTGAATACAACCTTTGTAAAATTTATCTTTTTATTAAGGAGGTAAATTTAATGAATCAAATGCCACCTGACACTTAGCTGGCTAGCTTAATATTTCATAAAAACGAAAACGAAAAACTTAAAGTCCATTCGGACTTAAATGCCAAGAAGGCGACTTAAGGGAGCTCTTTTGGTTGGAGAACTAAAGAGCGAACCCTTAAGTAAATTTTTCACTTATTTAAAATAAGACAGATTAATTTATCATTGAAATTTAATATTTTTTGGTAACTTAAATTAATTTCATCAATTCCCCTTAAAATTTGATTACTGCTCATACTCAATAATGTTGAAATATATCTATTTCTGATCATTTCCGTATATTTCTTAGTTGATATTTTCACTCTGAAAGAAAATTTCTTTTTTTTAATATTTGGATAAAGTTTTGACAAAAATGATATTATTTTTTTATCACGATTTAATGAGTTTATTAGTCGTTTTTTCATTAAAAGAAAAGTCGGTATCTCATTTTTTGAAGTTTCTAAAGAGAATATCAAAATTTTTCCACCTTTTTTAAGCTTAGTTTTGCATAAGGAAATTAATTTCTTTATTTCCCTAAAATTCATTAAATGAATTGTTTGTTTAATCAGAATCAAATCAAATTTTTGATTATTATTTTTTAAATATTTAATTGCATCAATCTTTTTGAAATTAACTCTTTTATCTCTATCTTTGTGATTTTCTATATCGATACCTACTGGCTTATTTTTTAATCTCAAGCTTGAGCACAAAAATCCTAATATTTTACCTCTCCCACAACCAATATCTAAAATTTGAGAGTCTTTGTTTAATCTTATTTGTTTTAATAAAAAGTTGTTAAATGATCTGATATATTTTTTAGATGAAAGCCACGTTTTGTTATCCCAATTCTTTAATGACACGCAATACCAAATTTTTTAAGTCTCCAGTAATTGTAGGGCCAAGGTGTTAAAAATCCAACTAATAGCATTATAGGAATTACCCACCAAGTTAAGATAGCTCCTCCAGTTAAATAGTAATCAGTTAAATTCATGGCAACTTCCATACTTATCATTGATATAAAACTCATTCCCATTGCTGTTTTAAAAGCTTTGGAAAAATCAAGATTTTGTCTCATTAAAACTATTGTTTCCAAAATAATACTTGTGATTAAACCATTAATAATTGCTAAGGTCATAATCGCTAAAACAGGAAATGGGATTTTAGTTAATTGAAAAAACAGAATTGTTCCAAAGTCACCTATTGCACATCCAAGTAAACACCAACTGGTATTTTGAGCACTTCTTTTCCATGTGTGTATACAAGACCAATTAAAATTGGTAGAAGCAGTGTTGTCCATTTAATTATTTTATATTAACTTTGGCAATCATTCCAGCTTGATAATGACCAGGAACATTGCAAGCTACTTCTATATTGACTGCATTATCAAATTTCCAAATGATATCCCCTTTTTGTTTTGGCTCTAACAAAACACTATTACTGTGTGAATGACCCATTGACTTATCCATTTTTGCCATCTTCTTCATTTTTTCCTTATCAATAGAAAAAGCAAGAAGAATTCCATTCTCAGCCATTTTTACCATCTCTGGCTGATGTTTCATGTGCATCATTTTGTTTGCAATATTAAATTCATGAACAAGCATGCCTGCATTTTCGACTTCAAACTTAATTGTTTCGCCTTTTTTAATCTGAAAAGAACTTGGTTCATAATAATTATCATACATAACAACTTTTATAACCCTTGTTATATCTGTTTCATTACCCTTTGAACCAATTTTCATATTTTTATCTGCATAAGCTAATGAATTTAAAAATAGAAATGTGAATATAATTATAATTTTTTTCATATTGATGAAGTAATATTATTATAAGTTTTATCAATGGGTCAATTTGTACTTATGTGTTAATATAAAGTTATGATTTTTAAACAATTATTTGATACTAAATCCTCAACCTTTACTTATTTAATTTCATCCGGTAATGGAAGAGAGGCTTTAATAATTGATCCAGTTTTGGAAAACGTTAATGAGTATATTGATATTCTAAAAGAATTAGATTTAAAATTAGTAAAAGTTATTGACACTCATATCCATGCTGATCATGTGACTGGTGCCTCTAAACTTAAAGATATAACAAAATGTACAACAATCATGGGTTCCCATACCCCTGCAGAGTCTGTAGAAATAAAAGTAAAAGATGATGAGTATATAAATTTAGATAATCTTAAAATTAGAGCAATGTATACTCCTGGACACACCTCCGACAGTTTTAGTTTTTTAATGAATAACTACCTTTTTTCAGGAGACACTTTATTAATTAATGGGACTGGTAGAACTGATTTTCAAAATGGTAATGCTAAAGATGCTTATAATTCAATATTTAATAAACTTTTAAAATTACCTGAGGAAACCCTTTTATATCCAGCACATGATTATAAAGGTGAAAAAGTAAGTACCATTGGAAAAGAAAAGAAACAAAATCCAAGATTACAAGTTAATAGTGTTGATGAATATATTGAAATCATGAACAATCTAAATTTAAAAAAACCTGCTGAAATCGAGTCAAATGTTGCTAGAAATATTAAATTAGGTGCTTAAATTTAAATTGAAGATTTTATAGCTTTATAAATCAGATCTTTAGATGTCTCACCAATACTTCTATAAACTAACTTTCTATTTTTAAAAATTAAAAGCGTAGTTTGATACTGTACATCAAATAATTCTGCTATCTCTTTATTCGTAACATCGAACGCAAAATATTCTATATTATCAAAATCATTTTTAGCTTTATCTAATACTTTCATTTGACTAGCACAAGATGAACAATACTTTATCCAAGAACTAACTATTACAACCTTGCCTTCTGCTTGGGCTTTATCAAATAATTCTTTTTTAAAAGTTGTTTCTTTTGAAAAACCATTTGAACTTAGTGATAAAAATAAAAATATATATATAAAAATTTTTTTCATAACTTTTTATACTACAAAAATTAGAAACCAATAAGAAGCTAATCCTGAAAATATTGTCGCAATTATACTTCTTGAGACAATTCCAATTAATGTAGCAATCAATGCTGCCATAATTTTTGAATTATCTTCAATTAAAATTGAACCGGAGTTGTCTAAAAAAATTGCTGGAAATATTATTGCTGGAAATATTGCAGAAGGTACATAAGACAAAACCTCCCTTATCCTGTCATTAAACATTTCTTTTTTTATCAATGCTATCATTGAAAATCTTGTAAGATAAGTAATCAAACCACAATATATTATTAAAGCCCAATTACTCATTTGTTTTAACCATTTTTGTTAATATCATGGCTGCAATTAAACCTGTTAAACCAGCTACTATTGCATAAGCTTTGAAAGGAATATAATTATAACCATATGTAGCCACCAACCCTGAAACAATTATTACAATAACATTTATAAATTTTCTAAAATCATTAACTAAAAGTGCTAAAAATGTTAAAGGAACAGCAAAACTTAAACCAAGTTTTTCTGGTATTGCTGCACCTAAGATGATTCCTAAAAAAGTAGTTGATTGCCAAATTACCCAACAAGTTGCACCAGCACCAACTAAATGAAAATATCTATTTTGATCTTTATTTTTTTTTAAATACTCATTTGATATTGCGTATGCCTGATCTATTAAAAAATATGAAATAATAATTTTCCAAATTAATCTTAAATCCGACAAATGTTCAGATACAACAGCTCCATAAAGTAAATGACGTGAGTTAACAGCACCAACTGAGCTAATGATTACTAAAGATGATGCTCCTCCAGAAAATAATTGTAAAAGAACTATCTGAGAGGCACCACCAAAAACTATTAATGACATTCCCATTGTTTCTAATGGGCTAAATCCAACATCAATTGCAAGAACTCCAAATATTAGACCAAAAGGAACTACCGGAATCATTAATGGACTAACATCAAGTATCCCTTTTAAAAAAACTTTTAGATTACTTTTCATATTCTAAAAGGTTTTTATTAGAAGCAAACTATATGATCAATATGAATTGGTCTTTTAATACCAAATTTTTCATCAACTTCATGTTGATGAATATGATGTGAATGAACAAATACTGGTATTAAGGTATTACTTGGTGTTTTGAGGGTATAAATAAAGTTGGTGCCTCTAAATTTTCGATCTACCACCTCTAGTTTCAAATTACTTTTATCGTCATGTTCAAGATCTTCTGGCTGAAGTAATAACTGAACATTTGATCCCTTAGGATATTCTTTTATAAAATTGCCCTCAATTGTTCCTAAGTCCCAATTTTCTAAAGTATTTTTTCCTGTAACTTTAGCGGGAATTAAAATTCCTCTATTTAAAAAATTAACAACCTCGATTGAATTTGGAAAATGATAAACTTTATAAGGATCATCAAATTGCTTAAGTTTCTGATTTAAAATAATTCCACATTTACTACCTAAATAAAATGCTTCATATGAGTCATGAGTAACGATAATTGTTGTAATTTTTAATTGATTTAAAATCTTTTTAAGTCTAACTTGAATTTCTTCTTTAAAACTTTGATCAACATTTGATAAAGGTTCATCTAATAACAAAAGATCTGGCTGAGTTATAAGGGATCTTGCAAGTGAAGCACGTTGAGCCTCACCAGCACTTATTTCATGCGGATATTTATTTAGAATATGAAAGATGTCTAACAAATCTACAATTTCTTTTAAAGTAAGTTTTTTTTTATGCCTTTCTTTGTTTCTTTCTGAACCTAATAATATATTTTTTTCAACAGTATAATGGGGAAATAAACTATTGTCTTGAAATGCAAGCGAAACATTTCTATTTTCCGGTTCAATATTAATTTTTTCTGAGGAAAGTGTTTTGCCATTCAACTTAATTGAACCTTTTTTTACTTTTTCTAAACCTGCTATAGTTCTCAAAATGGTTGTTTTACCTATTCCAGAAGGTCCTAAAAGACATATAACGTCGCCCTCATTTTTTATCGAAAAGGAAACATTTTTTACTTTAGTTTTTCCACCAACATTAAAATCAACATTTTTAATTTCAAAAAAATTTTTACTCATTTTTATCTCTTAAGATATATTTAGATGTAACTATTATAAAAGAAGTTGCAATCAAAATTAAAAATAATGATGGAACCGCTGCTGCCTCTAATAAATCCTCTGATGCGGATATGTAGGCTGTGGTAGCAAAAGTTTCAAAATTAAAAGGTCGTAAAATCAAAGTTATAGGTAATTCTCTTATAATTTCTAAAGAAATCAGAATAAATACAAATAACAATGAATTTCTCAAAAAAGGAATATGAATGTTCATAAATGTTTTTCTTTTTGAATATCCAAGCAAATAAGAACTTTCATCAACTGATATATTAATTTTTTCATATCCTGATTTAATCCCATTGAAAGCTAAAGAGTAAAATCTAATAAAATAAACAATAACCAATCCTAAGATTGAACCTATAAAAACTTTTTTTATTGATAGGAACCCATAAGTTTTTATCACACTCTCATCAAACCAGGCAATAAAAGTAATGAATGCAACTGCTAAAATTACACCTGGAATTGCGTAGCCAGAAATAGACAAAGTTGACAAAATATTCAAAGTTTTATTTTTAGTAACTCTATTTCCATAATTCGAAATAAGAGCAAATATGATTAAAACTAAACTAGATAGAACAACTAAATAAAGTGTGTTAGTTAAAAGAGTCATTATTTGTAAATCAAATAGGTTTTCTGGAAATTTTATAGTCCAATACATCATTTGACTTAGTGGAAATAAAAAACTTAAGAAAAAAATCAAAAAACAAAACATGAAAGCCATAAATGACTTTCCACCAGAAAGCTTAATCTTTCTTTTTTGTTTAAATCCACCTCTAGAATCCATGTGATATCTAGCTTTTTTTCTAGATAAGTTTTCTAAAATAAAAAGAGCAAATATAAATAAAAGTAAAAAAAATGATAACTGATTAGCAAACGCTAAGTCATCAAATGCTATCCAAGAGTTGTAAATTCCCGTTGTTAAGGTATTTATTGAAAAAAAATCAACTGCTCCAAACTCTGCAAGTGTTTCCATAGCCACCAAGGACAATCCAGCAACTATTGCTGGGCGAGCAGCAGGTAAGATAATAGAATATAAAGTTTTAAGTTTAGTAAAACCTAAGTTTTTTCCTAAATCAATTAAATTTTGCGGTTGGTATAAAAAAGATGCCCTAGCTAAAATATACACATAAGCATACAACGAAAAAGAAATAGAAAGAATTACTCCAAATAACCCATCAAACTTTGGAATACTTTGGTTATAATTGGCTTCACCAAATAAGTTTTTTAAAATAGTGTAAGCAGTTCCATAATTTTCAAAAAAAGCAGTCAATGAATAAGCATAGATATAAGGCGGCACTGCAAAAGAAAGTATCAATGCCCATTTAAAAAAATTGCTAAAGGGAAATTCAAAAAATGATACTAAGTATGCAGATCCCGTACCTATCAAAAAAGTAAGTATTAATACACTTAATAATAAAATTAACGAATTTAATACATACTCTAATAAAAAAGTATCTTTTAAAACCTGATAATAATTCGAAGTATTTTCAAAAAAACTTGAAAAGACAGTTAAGATTGGAATTATAACAAAAAAAGAAATTAAAAAAGAAGATATATACCAAAAATTTATTCTCATAGTTTATAATCCGCCTTATAAAAATGAAAAGTATTAGTGTCCACGCTAATAGGAAGGAGACATCTTACCTAAAAAGCGCAGACACCGACAAAAATCAAAAATTAAATACTTTTAGGATATGCGGAACCTCCTTAGTTTTAATTTTTGAAAGTTTTCTGTCATTTATTCTTTTATTGATCTTTTCACACTCCAAATGACATGGGGAACATGCTTTAGAAGATTTATTTAAATCAATATCAGACATAAATTTATTTTTTACTTTCACAATGTTACTTCCAACCAGCAGCTGTCATAACTTCAACAGCAGCAGCTTGATTTTTACCATAAGAAGCTAACTTAGTTTTCATATCCTGTTTAAAATCTAACCCTAAGTTATTTACAACTAATGGACTTGGTGAAACACCATCAATCATTGGAAACTCAAAAGTATTATTTGTAAAATGCTCTTGAGACTCAGGAGTTAACAAAAACTCTACAAGTTTAATAGCATTAGCTTTGTTAGGCGCACCTTTTACTAAAGCTGCACAGCTTACATTCATGTGTGTTCCTCTATCATTTTGATTAGGAAAGAAAGCTTTTACTTTTTTAGCTGCTGCTTGTTGTTCAGGTCCTTTTTTACCAGACAACATAAGAGCTAAATAGTAAGTATTAGCCACTGCTATATCAGCTTCACCAGCTGCTACCGCCATGATTTGAGCTCTGTCATTACCTGTTGGTGTTCTTGCCATGTTAGCAACAACGCCTTCAGCCCATGCGACTGTTGCAGCTTTTCCATTGTTTTTAATCAATGATGCTACAAGAGACTTATTATAAATGTTGCTAGATTTTCTAATTACCAATCTACCCTTCCATTTAGGATCAGCTAGACCTTCATAAGTCATTCCAGATAATTCAGCACCTGTAACTCTTTCAGGTGAATAATAAATTATTCTTGCTCTCTTTGCTATTCCAACCCATTTACTTGTTCTAAAATTTTTCGGAACAGCTGATTTGATTGCTGCTGATGTTAAGCCACCTTGAAGCGTACCTTTTGCATCCATAGAACCACATCTCCCAGCATCTGCAGTGATATAAAGATCAGCGGAAGAGTCTGCACCCTCACTAATTATTCTTTTCTCTAATGCACCTGATTTTCCATTTATCAAATTAACTTTGATACCAGTCATGTTTGTAAACTTAGAATAAAGCTCTCCGTCAGCTTTATAATGCCTTGCATTAAAAACATTAACTTCGTTTGCAACAACAAAAGACGATACAAACAATGATGTGATTAATGTCAAAATTGATATTTTTCTCATTTATTTATCCGATTTCTTCCGCATGATTAATTGAGAATGATAATTATTCGCATTGATAATGATTATCAATTGCAACAATGTCGCACCCTTAGGTTGTTTTTTGATTGTGTTGTTAAGACTTCCAGTCGCCTATTTTGCTAAATAAGAAGTTCCTAAAAGCTTGAACTCTAGCGGTATTTTTAAGTGATTGAGGATATACAAAATGTGCTTCTGTGATTGGTCCCTCAGATTTAGGTAATACTTTAATAACATTGTTTGAGTTACTTACTAAATATTCAGGTAAAGCAGCTAATCCTACTCCGGATTCTACTGCTAAAAGCAATCCGCTTACACTATTTACTTTCATTATTGTTTTTCTTTTTTTTCCATCTGGCATACCTAGTTTTAAGGCCCAATCAGGATTATAAACTGGCGACGGTGCGCCTTTTCCAAAAGATATAAACTTATGTTTATTCAAATCATTAATTGTCTTTGGCATACCATGTTTTTCAAGATATTTGTTTGATCCATATATATAGTATTTTAAATCAATTAATTTTTTTTGAATATAATTTAATTGCTTAGGTCTTCTCATAAAAATACCAATATCAGCTTGTCTAGTGCTCAAATCTAACTCTTTATCCTCAAAAATGAGCTCAATCTCAATTTCTGGATTAAGTCTCATAAATTCCTGGATTCTTGGAGTTAGCCAATGTGTACCAAAACTTCTCACAGTAGTAATTGTCAATTTTCCCGTAGGCTTATTTTTTTGATCACCTAATGAAGTTTCTACTTCTTTTAACTTACTAATAACCTCATGTGCTGTTTTAAAAACATACTCACCATTTTCAGTTAATGTAAGTCCTCTTGCATGTCTTTCAAATAACTGAACTTTTAAATCTTGTTCTAATGATTGAATTTGTCTACTAATTGCTGATTGACTTAAATTTAAATTAACTGTCGCATTTGTAAAACTTCCAGCTTCAGCTACAGCATGAAAAATTTTTAATTTATCCCAGTCCATTATCTATTTAAATCAACTAAAACTCTTCCAGAAATTTCACCTTTTAAAATTTTAGGATAAGTTTCAATTAATTCCTCTAAACTTACCGTTTGTAACGATTTTTCTAATAAGCTAAAATCGATCAAATTAGCTGCTTCACCCCAAATAAACTCTCTTCTTTTAATACTACAGTTTGCTGAGTCAATACCCCAGAGTTTTATTCCCCTCAACATGAAAGGTATAACGCTTGTATTTAATTCATTTGTATTTGCATTTCCACAAACTGCTATAATTCCATTTGGGTTAGTTTGTACAATTGCATTAGCTAAAATTTTTCCACCTACAGTATCCACCACACCATCCCATAAACCTTTATCAATAAGTCTCGGATCTTTATCAAATTCTGCTCTATTTATTACATTTTTAGCTCCTAGTGATTTTAGATAATCAGCTTTTGAATCTTTACCTGTTACTGCAGTAACATTATAGCCGAGTTTACTTAGTACTATTACCGCCACACTTCCTACACCACCTGTAGCTCCTGTGACTAAAACATTATTTACTTTTTCCCCAAGTAAAATTTCTTCTCTAGCTTTAATTGCAAATGCTGCCATTAAAGAAGTAAAACCTGCGGTACCAAGTATCATTGCTTGTTTAGATGTTAAATTTTTTGGTTTCTTAACTAAAAAATCACCATTAACTTTTGCTATCTGAGAATATCCACCATAAAAAATTTCCCCCACTCTAAATCCAGTCAGAATTACTTCATCCCCTGCTTTAAATTTTGAATTTTCACTTTCCAAAACAGTTCCTGAAAAATCTATCCCTGGGATATGTGGAAATTCTTTTACTAATCTTCCACCATTTTTTAAAATCATCCCATCTTTAAAATTAAGATCTGAATATTCAACTTTAACTGTTACATCGCCGTGTTTTAAAAAACTTTTATCTATAGATTTAACTTCTCTTGTAAACTCTTCACCATTTTGATTTAAAATTAATGCTTTAAATTGATCAGACACTTTAATCTTTTGGTACGCTAATAAATCTCAAATATCTATTTTGATAACTTAAATCTTCTTTAAATTGACCTAAGTAATAATTTGTTACTGTTGAGGCCTGCTCTTTTTTAATTCCTCGCATAGTCATACATTGATGAGTTGAATCTATTGTAACTGCTACACCCTTCGCATCAAGAGATTGCATTAATGTATTCGCAATTTGCATAGTTAGTCTTTCTTGAGTTTGTAATCTTTTTGAAAATACCTCCACAACTCTTGCTAATTTACTCAATCCTACTACTCTATCTTTTGGTATGTATGCTACATGAGCTTTACCAATAATTGGTGCCATATGATGTTCGCAATGACTTTGAACTGAAATATTTTTCTGAACTACCATATCATCATAACCCTCTACATCGCCAAAAGTCTTATCTAAAATTTGATTTGGGTCTTCTTTATAGCCCTTAAAGTATTCTTTAAATGCTTTTACTACTCTTTTTGGAGTTTCTAATAAACCTTCTCTCGATGGATCTTCACCCATCCAAGACAAAATTGTTCTAAAAGCCTCTTCAGCTTCTTTATCCGAAACATTCTTAGAATTTTGATTTTGTTCTGTATTTTTAACTAGTTTCATGGGACGTTTTATACCTATAATTACTGATTTTTAAAATATTTATTATATCTATATATGTGCTACATAATCACCGTATATGTTCAAAAAAAGAGAAAATGTTGCTGAAATAGAAGAAGGAAATCTTCTATCACCGAAATTTGATAATAACGGATTAATTCCTGTGATTACGATGTGTGATAAAACAAAAGAGATCCTAATGCACGGATACATGAATGTGGAAGCATTAAAGAAAACAATAGAAACCAAAGAAGCGCATTATTTTAGTAGATCTAGAAATTCTATTTGGCATAAAGGAAAAACAAGTGGTTTTGTTCAAAAAGTAAAAGAAATCAGAATTGATGATGATCAAGACTCTGTATGGCTTACAGTAGATATTGGGGATGGAGCAAGTTGTCATGTTGGTTATCGTTCTTGTTTTTATAGATCAATACCATTGGGTATGATAGAAAATGGTAGAGAAATTCAAATGAAATTTTTAGAAAAAGAAAAAAAATTTGATCCAAAAAAAGTTTATAAAGGTCAACCAAATCCAACAAAAATTTAAAAAATAATGGATAAAATTAGTATTAGTTTAGCAAAGCCTTTTGGACCTTCAATAGCAAAAGTTACAATACCAGAAGATATGATTTTAAAACTGAATAATTATATAGATGAAGTAATTAAAGATGAGGAAAAGATTAAGCTTCAAGATCATGGAAGAAATCTTGCTGGTCAGGTTACTCAAGAATTTATATTGGATAATAAATTTTCAGAGTCTTGTGGTTGGTTAAAATTCTTAGGAACCTGCACTGCACAATGGTTGAAACTGTCGGGTTTGCCAGAAGTTAAACAATTTGACCTTATTTCAACTTGGGTAGTAAGACAGTTTAAAGGTGAATATAACCCTACACATTGGCACAATGGACATATTTCCGGCGTAGGTTATTTAAAAGTTCCAGATGATTTAGGTGATAAAGCTCAAGATAGTAAGAAAAATAATCCAAACGGTCAATTAGAATTGATACATGGTACAAGACAATTTTTAAGTCAATCAACCTTTAGAATAAAACCAAAAGTAGGTGATTTTTATTTTTTTCCAAATTATATGATGCATACAGTATATCCTTTTAAAAACTCTAATGAAGAAAGACGATCTATTTCTTTTAATGCTAAAGTAGATGAACATGTCTATAACGTCTATGCAAACAGAAACTAATAATCAAAAAAATGTTTTAGGTGAAGATCTTGAACTTTGTTCTAAAGATCCATTAACAGGATGGTATAGAGATGGATGTTGCAACACTGATGAAAATGATCATGGACTACACACTGTTTGTGCAAAAGTAACTACGGAATTCCTTGAATGGTGTAAAGAAGCTGGAAATGATTTAATAACACCACACCCAGAATTTGGCTTTCCTGGTCTTAAAGATGGTGACGGTTGGTGTGTTTGTGCTTCATGGTATGCTAGAGCAGTTGAGGCTGGAAAAGGATGCCCTATATTCTTAAAAAGGACACATGAAAATACTTTAAAAATTTTACCGATAGAAACTCTTAAAAAATTTGCTATAGATCTTTCTTAATTACATATTTCCATACTTAGGACCACCACCACCTTCAGGAGTTACCCAAGTAATATTCTGGGATGGCTCTTTAATATCACAGGTTTTGCAGTGAATACAATTTTGAGAATTGATTACAAATTTATTAACCTCATTTTCTTTTTGAACTTCATATACACCAGCTGGACAATATCTTTGAGCAGGTTCATCAAATTCTTTTAAGGTATAACTAATTGGTAAATTAGGATCTTTAAGTTTTAAATGAACTGGTTGATTATCTTCGTGATTAGTTCCGGTCAAATAAACAGAGCTAGTTTTATCAAAGGTTATTATGTTGTCAGGCTTTGGATATTCAATTTTTGGCATATCTTTAGCTGGTTTTAAAGTTTCATGATCTGCATGCTTATGTCTTAAAGTAAATGGAAGTTTACCTCTAAATAAAATTTGATCTATACCGGTAAATATAATTCCTAATATTAAGCCCCAGCTAAAACTTGGTTTTACATTTCTTGCTTGAAATAGTTCTTTATATAACCAGCTATTCTTTAATTTTTCCTCAAAAATAGATAGATCTTTCTTTAATTTTAAATGTTCATCTATAGTTTCAGCTGCAATTATCCCACTTTTCATAGCGGTATGGGATCCTTTAATTTTTGGCATATTCAAAGTACCTGCATCACATCCAATTAATAATGCTCCAGGCATAAACATTTTTGGTAAACTTTGAAATCCACCTTCTATCAGTGCTCTTGCTCCATAAGAAATCCTTTTTCCTCCCTCAATAAATTTTTTAATTGCTGGGTGTGTTTTAAATCTTTGAAACTCATCAAAAGGAGATAAGTAAGGATTTTTATAATCTAAACCAATTACGTAACCCAAAAAGATTTGTTTATTTTCAGCGTGATACATAAAACTTCCACCGTATGTATTATTATCTAAAGGCCAACCTGCAGTATGCATAACCATTCCTTCAGTATGATTTTTTTCTTCTATTTCCCAAATTTCTTTAAAGCCAATTCCATATTGCTGAGGATCTTTACCTTTATCTAGCTCAAATTTTTTTATTAATTGTTTTCCAAGATGGCCTCTACAACCTTCTGCAAATACTGTTACTTTTCCTAAAAGATTTATGCCTGGTTCAAAACTATCTTTTTTATTTCCTTCTTTATCAATCCCCATATCTTGAGTTACTACACCTTTAACAGAACCATCCTCGTTATATAAAATTTCACTTGCTGGAAAACCTGGAAAAATTTCTACTCCTAAAGCTTCAGCTTGCTCTGCAAGCCATCTACATAAGTTTGCTAAGCTAATAATATAATTTTTATGATTTTGCTGAACTGCCGGAAGTAACCAAGTTGGCCAGCTTAAAGATTTTGTTTTACCTAAAAATAAAAATTTTTCTTTAGTAACTTTTGTTTTAATTGGTGAATTTAGTTCTTTCCAATTAGGCATTAATTCGTCTAATGCTCTTGTCTCAAAAACATTTCCACTTAATATGTGAGCTCCAATTTCTGAAGCTTTCTCTAAAATACAAACATTTAAATTTGAATCTAATTGTTTAAGTTTTATAGCAGTGGATAAACCTGATGGGCCCCCACCTACAATAACAACATCATATTCCATTGTCTCTCTGGACATATTCTAATTTTTTACAGATTCTATTATTTTTGTATAGTGTTTAATTTGTTCAATTCCTCTAGAAATTTAGGAAGTGCATCAAAAAGATCTGCTTCGAGACCATAATCCGCGACGCTAAATATAGGAGCTTCACCATCCTTATTGATTGCTACAATTACTTTACTTTCTTTCATTCCAGCCAAATGTTGTATAGCTCCAGAAATTCCTACAGCAATATATAAATCAGGAACAACGACTTTACCTGTTTGTCCTACTTGATGATCATTTGTAATATAACCAGCATCCACTGCAGCTCGAGATGCTCCTATTGCAGCATTAAGTTTATCTGCAACCGCAGTAATCAATTTAAAGTTTTCTCCACTTTGCATACCTCTTCCGCCTGAAACAACTACCCTTGCAGTACCTAATTCGGGCCTATCAGATTTGATTTCTTCTTTTTTGATAAATTTTGATAATTCAGAGGCATCTCCAGGATCACCATTTATAATTTCAGCAGATCCTCCAGATGATGGAGCAGGATCAAAAGATGTTGGTCTAATCGTTACACATTTTATCTTATCAGTGCTTTTTACCGTTGCAAATGCATTTCCAGCATAAATTGGTCTCAAAAAAGTATCTTCAGAAATTACTTTTGTAATATCACTTACTTGAGAAACATCTAACAAAGCAGCAATTCTAGGCATCAAATTTTTACCGAATGTGTTTGCTGAACAGATAATATGAGAGTAACTTTCTGCAAATTTGATTACTGCTGAAGTATAATTCTCAGCTAAATAATTTTCATATAAGCTGTTATTGACGTGTATTACTTTTTTTACGTTTGGAACTTCAGAAATAGATTTAGCAACACTATCTGAATTTGATCCTAATACTAAAGCGTTAACATCTTCATTTATTTGAGATGCTGCAGAAATTGCATTCAATGTAAAAGGTTTTAATTCTTTATTGTTATGTTCTACTATTATTAAAACTGACATTATATTACTTTAGCCTCATTTTTTAATTTTTGAACCAATTCTTCTACACTTGCGACTTTTATCCCTGCTTTTCTTTTTGGTGGTTCTTCAACTTTAATCTGTTCTATTCTTGGTTTTGTATCCACACCAAGATCTGACGCAGTGATTTGTTCAATTGGTTTTTTTTTAGCTTTCATTATATTTGGTAAAGAAGCATATCTGGGCTCATTTAATCTTAAATCACATGTAACTATTGCAGGAACATTTACCTCTATAGTTTCCAAACCTTCATCTATCTCTCTTGTTACTTCTAGAGATTTATCTTTAACTTCAATTTTAGAGGCAAAAGTTGCTTGAGGCCAATTCAATAATGCTGCTAACATTTGTCCAGTCTGATTACAATCATCATCTATTGCTTGTTTGCCCATAAAAACTAGATCAGGTTTTTCTTTCTCTACAACTTTTTGTAAAATTTTTGACACTGCTAATGGTTCGATAATTCCATCGGCTTTTACAAGAATTCCCCTATCAGCACCTACAGCCAAAGCTTTTCTAACTGTTTCTTGAGCTTTTTCTTCTCCAACAGAAACTGCCACAACCTCTGATGCTTTTCCAGCTTCTTTTATTTTTACCGCTTCTTCTATTGCATTATCATCAGGTGGGTTTGTTGACATCTTAACATTGTCAGTTACAACTCCAGTACCATCTTCTTTAACTCTTATCTGAACGTTATAATCTATTACTCTTTTTACTGCGACTAAGATTTTCATTAAGCTCTCAACAATTTATTTTCTGCATCATATGGACTCTCTTCTAAAATTGTAGCCTCATACATTTTTCCGAGAATATCAACTTTAAGTTTTTCACCAACATTTGCTAAATCAGGTTTTACCATTGCTAGAGCAATAGATTTATCTAATCTAAATCCATATTCACCACCAGTTGCTCTACCAACTACCTTGTCATCTTTATAGATAGGGTTATTTCCTAAAACGTCTGAGTCTGTTGTATTGTGAACCTCAAGTGTGACTAACTTGTTGTCAAAACCTTTTTGTCTCCATTTATTTAATGCTTCAAGACCAATGAAGTTTCCTTTGTTAGGATGAACAAATCTATCTAGTCCAGACTCATAAGGTGAATATTCAATTGATAACTCAGTACCTACAAGTTTATAAGATTTTTCAATTCTTAAACTATTCATCGCCCTTATACCAAAAGGTTTTATTCCTAAATCTTTTCCTGCTTCCATCAATTTATCAAAAATATGATTTTGATATTCAATTGGATGATGTAATTCCCATCCTAGTTCACCTACAAAATTTACTCGCATAGCATTTACCGGCGCATAACCTACGTTTACATTTTTAGCTGTTAACCATTTAAAATTTTCATTAGAAAAATCATCGGTTGAAACTTTTTGCATTAATTCTCTAGCTTTAGGACCTGCTACAACAAGTACTCCATTACTATTTGTAAGATCTTCAAATATTACTGATCCATCACTTGGCATCCATTTTTGTATCCAATCATGATCTAATCTTAAATTTGCACCAGCTGAAACAAGATAATAACTATTTTCAGCCTCTTTCATAATTGTGAACTCTGAATGAACTCCCCCTTTAGTGTTGAGTGCATGACATAAGTTAATTCTACCAATCTTTTTGGGAAGTTTGTTAGCTACTAAATAATCTAAAAATTCTTCTGCTTTTGGACCTTTTATTCTACATTTTGCAAAAGCAGTCATATCTAATAAACCAACATTTTTTTTAACATTTTCACATTCTTTTTTAATAGCATCAAACCATTTTGATCTTCTAAAAGACCAGTCATCTTTTTGTTCCATACCATCTGTTGCAAAAAAATTAGGTCTTTCCCATCCAAACTTTTGACCAAAAACAGCGCCAAGATTTTTCATTCTTTCATAACACGGTGAAGTTCTAAGAGGTCTTGCAGCTGGTCTTTCCTCATCAGGATAATGAACTATAAAAACATGACTATATGCTTCTTCATTTTTTGCTTTTAAATATGATTTGGTTGCATAATTTCCATAACGTCTAGGTTCAACACCAAGCATGTCTATTGTTGGTTCTCCATCCACTATCCATTCTGCTAACTGCCAACCTGCTCCACCCGCTGCAGTAATTCCAAAACTATGTCCCTCATTAATCCAAAAGTTTTTTAATCCCCAAGCAGGTCCAACAATTGGATTACCGTCTGGAGTATAACAAATAGCTCCATTATAAACTTTTTTGACACCTACTTCACCAAATGCTGGTACTCTATGAATAGCTCCTTCAATATGTGGAGCCAGTCTATCTAAATCTTCTTGAAACAACTCGTACTCTGAATTTTTCGATGGACCTTCAACATAACAAGCAGGTGCACCATCTTCATAAGGACCTAGAATTAAACCACCAGCTTCTTCTCTCATGTACCATCTACTATCACTATCTCTTAAAACTCCCATTTCTGGTAAACCATCTTTTTTTCTTTTTTGAATTTCAGGATGTGGCTCTGTAACTATATACTGATGCTCAACAGGTATTACTGGAATATCTAAACCTACCATTTCACCTGTTTGTCTTGCAAAATTTCCTGAACAAGAAATTACATGCTCACATTCTATAGAACCTTTGTCAGTTTCAACAATCCATCCGTCTTTATTTTGTTTCATACTTAGGACAGTTGTATTTCTATAAATTTCAGCTCCCATGTTTCTGGCACCTGTGGCAAGTGCTTGCGTTAAATCTGCTGGTTGAATATATCCATCTTCAGGATGTTGAATAGCACCAATTAAATCATCTGTATGACATAGCGGCCAAATTTCCTTAACTTGTTGTGGTGTTAAAAATTTAACATCAACTCCAATTGTTTTAGCAACTCCTGCGTATTGATGATATTCATCCATTCTATCTTTGGTGCTTGCTAAACGAATATTTGAAACAACACTAAAGCCAACATTTTTTCCTGTTTCTTCCTCTAATTTTTTATAAAGATTAACTGCGTATTTATGAAGTTGTCCAACTGAGTAACTCATATTGAACAAGGGCAACAATCCAGCAGCATGCCAAGTAGAACCTGAGGTCAATTCTTTTCTTTCAACTAGAACAACATCTGACCAACCTTTTTTTGCTAAATGATAAAGTGCACTTACACCAACTACACCCCCACCAACAACGACTACTTTTGTTTTAGATTTCATTAAACGATTCCTACTAAATTTTTATTCATTACGAAACAAAATTGTATTGTGGATAATCAAATTGAACTTCCTAAAGAAATTGGACTAGAGACCATTGTCGTTAACCAGCAGTCTTTTAAAGGCCCGTCCATAGTATATTTTTCCACCTGCCAGTTAAATTTATGATAAATTTTTTCCTTATCTAAAATAATAACCTCAAATTGAGCCCATTTGTCACTACTTCCTACTTCCGTAATTGTATGACTTAGATGGTTTAAAAGCATTTGATAAGATCTTCCTTTTATCATCATCTTAAAATTTGGTAATGGGCCTGTGTTTTTTTTATTATCAGGATGCGCAAAACTCCATGTTTGCTCAATCCCTCTATCTTTAAACTGATCATCATTATTCATCAATCCAGTAAGTTGAATTTGAACAACCTCTTTTGGTTTAATTAAATTGCTCGGTTTAATTAAATCAGCTTTTAATGCGGAAGAATATAAAAAATAAAATAAAATTAAACTAAACGTTAAGAGCAGTTTTTTTAACGTCATTGAGAAACTGTTTTCTTTTTTCATCACTAACAAATGGTACAGCAAAATATCTTCTGTAATTGATATTATAAATGCCGCACATATGGAAAACTCCCCTTTTTAATCTTCTTATCGGTAGATTTAAAAAGAATGTTGTAATTGCCAATCTTGGAGAACCATAAGTACAAAAGATAATTGCTTTTTTATCTCTAAGATTTCCAATTGGATATCCATAGTTACCCCATAACTGTTTAAATCTAAATGCCCATGGTGGAGCTAAAACTTTATCAATCCATCCTTCAACAATTGCTGGCATTCTAAAATTCCAAATAGGTGCAATTAAGACAATTGTATCACAAGTATCTATCCTTTTTCTATGATCTAAAACAACACTATCTGGCTCTTCACCTGCAAAAACTGGATTAAACTTTTCTTTATAAAGATCAACAACATCAACTGTGTGGCCTTTATCATGGGCGGTCTCTACAAAAGTATCTCTAATAGCAGCATTGAATGAATTATCATCATAATGTCCGTAGATAAGAAATATTTTTTTCATTAATTAAAATGTTTTTCAAATTCTATTTTTGTACATTTATTATCTATGTATAAAATATTATTTGCCTCAGCAATTTTTTTTGCCTCTTCATTTTTAATGTCTAATTGCAACCATAAAACTTTTGCATTAATTTTGACAGCTTCTTTAGCAATTTCAATTGCTTCGCTAGATGGTCTGAATACATCAATTATTTCAACTGTGCTGTCAATTTCTGAAACACTTCCAAAAACTTTCTCTCCTAGTATTTCTTCTCCTTTCATAGATGGATTAACTGGATAAACTTTAAAACCATATTTTTGTAAATATTTCATTACAATTGAAGAGGTTTTTGTTAAATCTTTGCTTGCTCCAACTAGAGCAATTTTTTTATATTTTCTTAAAATTTCTTTTGTATTTTCCATTTTATTTAATTTTTATTCATAATTTCATCTTCACAAAACTTCTTTGCCTCTTGAATAGTCATTGGTTTTTCTAATTTCTGACTGCCTGCAATACATGCATCAATTGCTCTTTTAAAATTATGATCTCTAAAAGTGAATACAAAAATAAGTCCTAGAATTATTAAAATAATAGTAATTATATTTTTTATTTTCACTTATTTTTCCATTTAGGTTTTCTTTTTTCTAGAAAGGCTGAAATTCCCTCTTTTGCATCCATCGCCATCATATTAAGTGTCATCATTTTACTTGTGTAGGCATAAGCCTGTCTTAAAGGCATTTCCAATTGTTTATAAAATGCCTGCTTACCAATCTTTATTGTAAGATTTGATTTGGATGCAATTTTTTTTGCAATCTTCATTACTTCATAATTTAATTTTGATTTGGCAAAGCAATCATTTATTAAACCAATCTCTTTCGCATAATTTGCTTTGATAGGTTCTCCAGTTAGCAACATTTTCATCATCGGTTTTCTATTTATTTTTCTGCTTACAGCAACCATTGGCGTACTGCAAAATAACCCAATGTTTACACCTGGTGTCGCAAATAATGTATCGTTTGTGCTGTATGCCAAATCACAACTGGCTACTAACTGACAACCTGCTGCATATGCTGCTCCATGTACTTTAGCTATGACAGGTTTTTTTCCTTCTACAATTTGAAGCATTAATTTTGAACAAAGATTAAATAATTTTTGATATTTATTTTTTATTCTTAAATTCCTTACCTCTTTTAAATTATGCCCAGCACTAAAACCTTTACCAGCTCCCTCAATAATAATTACTTTTGTTTTTTTGTCGTTGTTGAGTTCTTTGAAAACTCTTATTAAATCTGTCAAATTTTTAAATGATAAAGAGTTATATGTTTTGGGTTCATTAATTGTAATTACGGATATCCCGCCAGGTAAATTTTTAACTTTTAAATTCATTTAAAAACTATTTAAGCTTTCCTTCTTCTCTCATTTTGGCTCTTATTTTGGTAGCTGAAATTTTTTGTATTTCTTCAGGTAAAACAATTTCTTCAATCTTATAACCTACACCTCTTCCATAACAAATATTTGTAACATTAGGCACCAACATGATCTTAAATCTTCCTTTAAATTCTGGATTAAGTCTGTCCTCTATATTTTTTTTAACTGTTTCAAAATCGAAAGGATTGTCATCTACTCCTTGAACATCTCTAATTTGAATGCAAACTTGGCCTGTTTTTTTTATTATTTCTTTAAATAAATTATAATGACCATCATGAAACGGTTGCCATCTTCCCAGCATTTGAGCAGTTGGTTTTTTATTATCCCATTCATAAGCCATTATTTTATCTCCTTAAATATTTTTAGTGCCCAATTTTTAGCATCTTGTGTAGTAACATGAAAGTCATACTTGTCAGGTTTTACAAACATCTTATTAGTATCATCAAACCTTCCTTCTTCTATTGTGTCTACCCAAATAATATAATCAGCAGGAAACAAACTTCTTGCTTCAGGTGTAGGACAAATAAAATCTGCAACAACATAACTTCCGTCCTCTTTCATCTTTAAAGCAAAGTCTGCCATTCTTTTAGCTTGCCTTTTTCTTCCATCCTCAGAAAAATCCCAATCATTGGCTTCTTTTCTAACTTGGTCTGCATTTAATCTTTTTGCATTTAACATTGGACCAAGTTCGTTAGCCAAAGTAGTTTTTCCAGATCCTGGTAGTCCCATAATTAAAATAATTTTCATTTATTTACTCTATACAATCCAAGCCATGCATTTACATCTTTACTAGCAATATAATCAGATTTAAAAAATTCCAATTCTTTCCATTTACCTTCTTTTTTTAATGTATCAATCTTTTTATCAAAACCATATTCTACATAAATACCTTCATTTATTGTGAAACATATTAATCCATCTTTTTTTGTTATTCTTACAAACTCATCTAGTGCTTGTGGTTTGACGTGTCCAAAAGTAAAAGTTCCTACACACATTACAGCGTCGTAAAAATCATTTTTTTCATCTATTGTATTATTCAAATCAACTTTAGTTAATCTTTGGTAAAGATTATTTGGAATTGTGTCTAATAACTTTTGTGAAAGATCGGCTCCGTGAAAATTTTTATAACCAAATTTTTTTAATTCCAATCCTACTAAACCAGTTCCACAGCCAGCATCAAAGATGAGTGCATCTTTATTCAGCTCATATTTTTTAAAAACTTGTACGGTTTCTTTTGGGCCTGTATAGTTCCATTCAACCATGTCTTTATTATATTTGTTCTGTTCACCCCACTCATCATAATATTTCATTACCTCGTTAGTTGTTTTGAGTTTATAAATAGGAACTTTATTTCCAACATCTTTAAGTGCCATTATCTTTTACCTCATTAAACTATTTGCTACCCATTTGTGAAATTGATGGGTCGGTTGATCCATTACAGGAGAAAAATTTCCACCATTATAAACTGGCGAATTTCTTCCTTCTTGCATTCCCTCAATAGCTCTCACATCCTCTAACATAACATCTTTCCAGAACCTTGAGTTTTCTTTTCTTAAATCTTTTAATTCATTTCCGTTAGCACTTTCATCTCCCACATAATACATTTGCATATGTTCTTTAGTTTTATTCATTGCTAACGGTTCTAACCAAAAAACATAAAAATGATCTATGTGTAAACCTATCATAATATTTGGAAACAAAGCTATATACTCAGAATTTTTTAACATTCCTTTATCCCAATTAGAAAAAGTATTAAATTTTTTATTTCCTTTCATAGGTTGTTCGTACTTTTTACTTCCTTGTCCAGCAAATCTATTGGGCAATCCTTGAATATGATAATGATCATTAATGTTTGAAACTTTATTTAACTCTGGATGAATTGTAGGCAAATGATAACTTTCACAATAATTTTCAATTGCAAATTTCCAATTACATCCTACCTCTAAATTAAAATAACCGTAATCATTCGAGTGCACTAGAGAATTATGGTCTTTTTTACTTATAAACTTTGACCATCTGTTTTCTAAAGGTTTGATATATTCATCAAAATCGATTTCATTTGAATTGATATTAACAAAAATTATATCCATCCAAACTTTAGTTTTTACCTCTTTTAAATTACTTTTTGTTTTATCAAAATTATTTGATTGATGATTATTCAAACCACCAATATGTGGTGTTGAAACAAGTTTTCCACTAAAATCATAAGACCAAGAATGATAAGGACATCTAATAACATTTTTTAAAGAACATGGTTTATCTAGGAGTTTAAACCCCCTATGACTGCAAACGTTATGAAAAACACGAATCTGCATTTTCTTATCTCTTACTATAATCAGTGGAACTCCTAAAAGACTGTAAGGTTTGGCATCTCCAGGATTTGGTAAAGAACTTGCTACCCCAACAACAGTCCATTTATTGAAAAAAACCTTTTCCCTCTCATGCACAAAATAGTCTTTACTGGTATAACACTCGTTGGGTAAGCCATTAGCAGCTTCAATTGGCTTATCTACATTACTAAGTTTCTCAATATCTAGTATTTTTGAGAGGGGTAAATTTTTGAGATTTTGGTCCACAAAAAAAATTAACACGAGCATTTTTTTTGGCAACAAATTTCGCCACACCCTTTAATAAATTTCTTTGACAGCTTTTTTAAAAAAGATAATGATCAGATAATGAAATTTTCTTTGGAAATTGGACCTCAAACTGACCTATCAACGGTACCTCCGGTAAATGATATTTACATCACAATGTTGCCTGGAGGAGACTATAGAGAAACAGCTCAACAAGCAGTTGAGCTTGTAAAAAAAGGTTTTAACCCCGTACCTCATTTCCCAGCAAGGTCAATGCATGACGAGAAACAACTAAAAGACTATGTTTCAAGGTGTAAGGATGGAGGTGTAAAACAGGTTTTAATAATTGGTGGTGGTAGAGAGCCTTTGGGAAAATTTGATAGCTCGTTTCAACTTTTAGAAACTGGTTATTTTGAGAAGATGACAATAGGAATCGCTGGACACCCAGAGGGGAGTCCTGATATATCCGACTCAGATTTAGAAAAAGCTATGATAGATAAAAAGCCTTATGCTGATTACATCGTAACCCAATGGTTATTAGACCCTCAGCCTATTATAGATTTTATATCTAAACAAAGCGTACCAGTACATGTGGGAATTACTGGACCTCTAAAAATATCTAGCTTAATTAAATTTGCTAATATTGTTGGAGCAAAAAATTCCTTAAACTTTCTTAAATCTAATTTTAGTAAGGCGTTAGATTTATTGAAACCTAAAGACCCTAATGATTTAATTGGGAAAGTTAAATCGCATACTGATTTCTTCCACATTTATACATTCGGCGGCTTGAAGGAAACTAACAAGTGGTTGAAGGAGAATGGTTATGTCTAAAGAATTTGACTATACTAAACTAAAACATGTTACTTCTGTCGATCAAACAGATCGAAAAGTACCATACAATTTAAGACAAAGTGGGCCAACTAAAGTTGAAATGTTAATCTCGACTAGGGTAAGAAAATCACCTTATTGGCATCTATCAATGCAAGCAGGTTGTTGGAGAGCAACTGTTTATAATCGAATTTACCATCCAAGAGGATATGTCAAACCTGAGGATGGTGGTGCAATGGTTGAATATGATGCGATTGTTAATCATGTTACAATGTGGAATGTAGCTGTTGAAAGACAAATTCAAGTTAAAGGTCCAGATGCAGAAAAATTTGTTGATTATGTAATTACAAGAGATGCAACAAAAATTTCACCAATGAGAGCTAGATATGTAATTCTGTGTAATGCTTATGGTGGAGTTTTAAATGATCCAATTCTTTTAAGAATTTCAAAAGACGAGTTTTGGTTTTCTTTATCAGACTCTGATATTGGTATGTATTTGCAAGGTGTTAACGCAGACGGAAGATTTAATTGTACCATTGAAGAAATTGATGCATGTCCTGTGCAAATTCAAGGACCTAAATCTAAAGCATTAATGAAAGATTTATTGGGTGATCAAGTTGATTTAGAAAACATGCCTTTCTATGGTTTAGCTGAAGTTAAAGTTGCAGGAAGAAGTTGTGTGATTTCCCAATCTGGTTTTTCTGGAGAAGCTGGATATGAAATATATTTAAGAGATGCAACTTTGTATGCTGATGATATGTGGAATGCAGTTCTAGATGCAGGAAAAAAACATAATTTAATGGTTATAGCACCAGCACACCATAGAAGAATTCAAGCTGGAATTCTTTCTTGGGGACAAGATATGGACGTACAACATAATCCTTATCAATGTAACTTAGGTTATCAAGTATCTTTATCTGGAAAAGGTGAATGGAATAAAAAATCTGATTATGTTGGTAAAGCTGCTTTAGAAAAAATGGGTGCTGAAATTAAAGCTGGTAAAAAACCATATAAATTACAATTAGTTGGTTTTGAGCTTGGTGGAAAACCGATTGATGATTATGCTCCAGATTTTTGGTTAATATCAAACGAAAATGGTGGTGACCCTATAGGATTTATAACTTCACCATGGTATCACCCTGAAAAGAAAACCAATATAGCTATGGGATATGTTCCATTTGACGGAACTTTAAACGCCAATGGATTTCCAAAAGGTAAAGTTGGGACAAAATATAAAGTTCATTTGCCAGAGAAATACTCAGATACTCCAGGAAAACCTGTGGATGCAGTTATAGTTGATATACCATTTAAAGAGTCATTCAACGCAAATACTAGAGAAGTAGTAAAAGGTTAATATTTTTTGGGAGGAGAGTTAATCTCCTCCCTTTTTCACTTCAATGTCTAAAGTTTTTCTAATTGCAATTTGCATTCTTATTATTATTGCATTAATAATCTTTCCATTAATTGTTTCATATAAAGAACAAAAAAATAAAAAAAGATAAATGTTTGGTGAATTTCTCAATATTATTTTTAAATCTATAAAATTAGATAAATCACTTTATAGTGATCCTAAAAACTTTGGCGAAGCTTCAATATACTTTGCAGGTTTAATAATGATTTTAGATGGTATTGCAGGAGCTGTTGCTGCAAATACTGTTGTTAAAACTGCCATAGCTATGTCTGGGTTAACTGCTATTTTAACTTGGTTTATTTGGTCAATTTTGATTTACGTATTAGGTGTAAAAATTTTTCCTGAAAAACAAACAAAAGCATCTTTTAAAAAGGTACTTACAGCAATAGGTTTTGCTCACGCACCAGGATTGTTTAGATTTTTTGCAGTTACTCCAGATTTAATGATTATGATAATTTTTTTGACACAATTTTGGATTTTTGCTGGATTAATTATTTCTACTAAGCAAATTTTAAATCTAAAATCTAATTTAAAATCTTTTGGAATTATTTTCTTATCTTTCTTAATTATTGTATTTTTATCAATATCTTTTGTGATGAGTAGAATGGATGCACTACCGATTAATCAAATCTAAATAGGAAAAATAGTTTTAGATACTCTACAGGATTTACAAATCTTAAAACCTGTTAATATTAAATTTTGAGAAACGCTCTCGTCTTTTTCTTTACACTCATCACATATATCATCTAGGTCCCTCAAATCTTTTTCGTTTAAATCTTCATCTTTAATCATTATCAGTCAAGCCAGCACCTGCTGCACCCTCTTTTAAACTATCAGTTTCCTCAACAAATGTATCCTCTGCAAGTTTGTAGAGATTTTTCCAATCTTGATCGGAAAAATTATCTTCATTTTCTAAAAAACTTATTTCTACTTTTTTTGCTAACATTGACATTTCTTTATCCCAAATATTAGATGAAATACTTACATTGAAATTCAATAAAAATTTACAATCATCAAATGAAATTATTAATTTTTTTCCAATAATTTCTGAAGCTCTACTTAAAAAAGGTAAAAGTAACAATGGATAAGCAAGATTTTCAACTGAGCACTTTTTTAAAATTTCAACGTTTTTTACTTGGTCAATAAAATTAACACCCAACATAATTGGACAAAAAGATGATCCATCTGATTTATTAATCTCATTAATTAATTTTATCTCTTCAAAATTATCTTTTTTTTTATTTTGAAAATATTGATTAAGATGTTTAATCCCTGGAAAACCAAATAATTCTGATAATCTTATAGACTTCCCAACTTCCTCTGCTATACCCCATGAATAACCAGCAGCTCGACTTGCCCTCTTAGCTGTAGTTTCTATTTCGCTTAAAGATTTCATAACAAATAATTAAAATTAATAGTTTTTTATCCATCTTAAAGTTTGTAAACCCATTGTTCATCATAATCTTTTAGTTCGTTTGGGAGTGGTGCTCCTTGAAACATGCATATTCTTAACCACTTGTCAGATCTTGGGTCAAATTTTAAAGCTCCAAAAAAAGATAATTTTAATCGCAACATGTCTATTGGAACTAAATTTTCTCCAATAGTATTATCTTGTATTTCTGAATATGGAAATTTTTCAATTATAAAGGCTCTTCTAATAACATGTCTTAAATCAGAATTATCAATTAAAAATTGATTAATCTTTAAATTATCTTTCAAAGGTAATAATCTTTCATATAGTTTTTTTATATCTCTAGCTATTGCCAAGGGTTGTTCTAAATCTGCACCATTTTCCTCAAAACGGTTAGCTAATCTTGGTTCTTCTTTATTTTTTGAAATAAACCAAAATTTCTGATTGCTTTCTTCTATTTTAAAATTAATTTTTATGATATCTGAATATTTACTTTCTAAAATCTTTTTTAAATCTCCCACACTACGCTCAGTCGGAATATTAAAATATTTTTCTTCTTCAGAGCTCATTTGTCCAACTAATGGCTGAACTATATCACCAAATGGCTCCATCATTATTGATACAACGTATTCAATACACTCCTCACAAGTCTCTTTCTCTAACCAAAGGTAAATTTCATTAAAAGGGTAATTTTTTTGAAAATTAAATTCATTTTCTAAAAAATTAATGAATTTTTTAATATCTTGTAATAAAAGTTTAATTTTTTTAAGTTGGAATTCGCTTTCTGTATTCCAGCTAGTAATATTTTTAAGAGAACTTTTCACACAATCTTTAAATAAATCTCTATCTTGTGTTTTTACAATTTTGATTTCTCTTATTTTTTTAAGTGCTATTTCTCTGCTAAGTATCCAATTATTTAATAGAGTTGGGTGATTAACAATAAATGGGGCCATTCCTAATCCAGTAGAATTTCCTATCCCCAAATTTCTACAAATTTTAGGATCTAATCTAGAAGCTGAATTAGGATTTTTATTTTTTGCAACATGATTAACCTGATCAAATGTAAATTGTCTTACCAAATAGACTAGCATCATTTCTAATCTAAACGGTCCATTAATTTCTTCTCTATTTTTAATTCTAAATCGATCTGCTAAGCCAAACTTACCTGATCCATAAACTGCTGTAGTTCTGTATAAATATCCAACTTTTTCAAGTAGCTCTAAATTTGGTTGATTGCCATTACTTAAACTTTCAACAACATGATCAAATACCCTAACAGACTTATTTGCTCTAGATAATGTTAATTCTTTGTAAGACAATCTACCAACTTCTTGTTTTGGAACTTCATTTCTTAATCTTTCAATATCGTCTTTTAAAGGAACACCATCATGTAGTGTAAAAGCTGCATCCCATTTAGTTGCTATTACTCTATCTGATCTTTCATCGTCATTAATTTTGTTTGCATAACAAATTAAAGAATAGACTCTGGTTTTTTTTTTAAATGAATATACTGCTGTACCATAACCTTCTTGGTCTAAATCAAATAAATCTCTATTATATTCCCAGTCCTTAAATTCACTTAAAAAACTTCTTAAAAAAGATAATCTTGATTGGTGAAAAGAACCAAGTCTTGATAACTTCATTATAATATTAGGATCTCTTAATTCTACATTCATATCTAAATAGTTTTATAGAAATTATACCAATTGTTGCCTAGTATTCCATTAGTCTCAGTCTCTGAAAAACCAACTTTTTTTAAACCTGTCTCTAAGTTTTTAAAACCTCTTGCATCTTCAAACCATTTAGGCTGTTTAGGAAATCCTGGTTTATTTTTAGAGCCTTCTCCATAATTTTTACTTTTTGTCCAGGTTCCATTTCTCATCCATTCCACAACTTCATCTGGCTGATTTAAACAAAGATCCGAACCAATTCCAATATTTTTTACATTCATTATTTCCGCTGTTTTTGCAACCATTTCACAAAAACTATCAATTGTACAATTTGTATTATCTTTTAAATGGTGAGGATAAAGTGACAATCCCAAAATTCCACCACTGTCACTTAATACTTTTAATAATTCTGAAGATTTATTTCTTTTAGCTGCATGCCAAAAAGACGGGTTAGCATGAGTTATTGCAATAGGTTTTTCACTTAATTCAATGGCATCAAAAGTACTCTTTTCTGCTGAATGAGACATGTCAACGACAACACCAACCCTGTTCATCTCTTTTATCACTTCTCTCCCAAAATTTGTAACTCCACTATCTACTTTTTCATAACAACCTGTGGCTAACAAAGATTGATTATTATAAGTTAACTGCATAAACCGACATCCTAATTTATGAACTTTTTCTACTAAATTGATATCATCCTCTATTGGGGAGCAATTTTGAAACCCAAAAAAAATAGCTGTTTTACCTTCTTTATTTGCTTTTTCTATATCCTTAAAATCATTACCTAAGAATATTAAATCTGAATTATCTTCAAAATGTAAATCCCATTTATTTATTTGTTTTCCAAGCTCTTTGAAATCTTCATGATATACAATCGTAACATGTACCGCATCAAGACCTGCTTCTCTATTAATTTCAAATACTTCTCTTGTCCAGTTGCAGTATTGAAGATTATCAATTTTAAATTTCATTTTACTAATTTGTTATAAACAATATCAATATGTTTTTTTAAATTCTATTTATTTTATTGAAATTTTAATTTAATTTTGAAATAAAGTTTAAACTTAATAATTCATGAAAAATAATAAAAATCTTAAAGTGGCTATTGTGATGGGTAGTCAATCTGACTACAAAACAATGAAATTAGCTGAAAAAGTGCTAAAAAATTTAGGTATTAAGTTTGAAACTAAAATTATTTCAGCTCATAGAACTCCCAAAAGAATGTACGAATTTGCTCGTTCAGCCAGAAAAAATAATTTTGGTGTTATTATAGCAGGAGCGGGAGGATCAGCACATTTGCCTGGGATGATTTCAGCTTTAACAACTGTACCTGTTTTAGGAGTTCCTATTGAGAGCAAAAAACTTAAAGGGTTAGACAGCCTTTTATCAATTGCTCAAATGCCGAAGGGAATACCTGTGGGGACTTTGGCAATTGGAGAGGATGGAGCAATCAATGCAGCATTACTTTCTGCCTCAATAATTGCAAACAATAACTCTAATATTAAAAAAAAATTAGAAAATTGGCGACTAGCACAGACAAAGTCTGTAAAAAAGAGACCTAAATAATATAAATGCCCAAAATTAATTTAGGTATTATTGGTGGTGGTCAACTTGGAAGTATGCTTTCAATAGCAGCTAAAAAATTAGATATCAAAACAATAGTTTATTGTGATGATAATAATGCTCCTGCTCAAAATTTTTGTGATGAATTTATCTTTGGTAGATATGATGATAAGGAAAAAATTTTAGAATTTGTTAATAAAGTAAATGTAATCACTTATGAATTTGAAAATATACCTTATGAAACTTTAAATGAGATTAATAAAAATAAGCCTGTTTTACCGAAACCCTCAATAAATAGACTTATTCAACATAGAATAGCTGAAAAAGATTTTATAAACAAATTAAATATTCGAACTACTCAATATACATTAGTAGAAAAAAAATCGGACTTAGATTCATTGAGTGATCTTCTTCCAGGAATATTAAAAACTACGACAATGGGCTATGATGGAAAAGGACAGTTTCCAGTAAAAGAAATTAAAGATATTGAAAAAATGAATATTGATTTTTCTAATGGGTATATTCTTGAAAAACTTGTTAAACTTAAAAAAGAAATATCTGTTATCATTACAAGATTTAGTAATAACAATTACGAAATTTATGAACCAATAGAAAATATTCATGAGGATCAAATATTAAAATATTCCAAAATACCAGCTGATGTTAGTAAAAATATATTCAATCAATCAAAAGAATGGGCGGTCAGTATTGCAGAAGAATTAAAGTATATTGGAACTTTATGTGTGGAATTTTTTATAGATAGAAATGAAAATTTGTATGTAAATGAAATAGCACCAAGAGTTCATAATTCTGGTCATTTAACTATCAATGCTTATAACATAAGTCAGTTCGAAAACCATATTAGGGCTGTTTGTTCTCTTGAAAAAATTCCAATAAAAAAAATATCTAATGCAAAAATGGTCAACCTTATAGGGAATCAAATAAAACCTTATAGACAAGACATGAAGTTAAAGGATAATGAATTTTTTTATGATTATCAAAAAAAAGAAATAAAAGACAAAAGAAAAATGGGCCATATTACAACTTTAATTCCATGATAAAATCAATTGAAGGAAATTTTGACCATCCGGAAGTTAATGAACTTCTTACAAAACATTTTATTGAACTTAGAGCAGCATCGCCTGAAGGAAGTGCTCATGTTTTGGATATCCCTGGTTTAAAAGTAAAGTCAATAAAATTTTGGAGCTTGTGGGAAAGTGAAAAATTAATGGGTTGTGGAGCTTTAAAATTTTTAGATAAAAATCATGGAGAATTTAAATCTATAAGACTCCATGATAATTTTAGAAATCAAGGCAATGGAGTAAAGGTAATTAATCATCTTATTGATGAGGCAAAAAAACTAAATATAAAGAGAATAAGTATTGAAACTGGGGCGGGAAAATTTTTTGAGCCAGCTAGAAAACTATTTAAAAAGTGCAATTTTAAATTATGTGAACCATTTGCGCATTATAAAGAAGATATCAACTCTCTATATTTAACTAAACTAATAAGCAACGATAAAGATTAAAAATCAAGAAATAGATCAATTTAGTTGACAAAAGCTATAAAATTCTAAAGAAAGCGTAAATTACTTAATTATAAGTAATAAATTAACATAACAATAAGTAAGAAAAAATATGAGTCTACAAGGAAAAGTAAAATGGTTCAATCCAACCAAAGGTTATGGTTTTATTGAAAGAGAAGATAAAGAAAAAGATGTGTTTGTACATGTTTCAGCGGTAAGAGATGCTGGTATGAACGGTTTAGATGAGGGTCAAGCTTTGACTTTCGATGTTGAAGATGGTCCCAAAGGTCCTTCAGCAGTTAACTTAAAAACTGCATAATTTTCATTATATTATTTATTGGCTATACGAGATAAATCATCTAAAGATTTGATTTATTTTTATAGCCAATAATCTATTCTTTGATTTTATAAATTAGAAAAACTTTATGATAGGAATTCTAGGAGGAATGGGAACACAAGCAGGATTAGATTTCTGCAATAAATTAGCAATACAATATAGAGGAAAAATTGATCAAGATTATCCTTTATTTTTTTTATATAATAAATCTAATATTCCTGGCAGACCAGAGTCCATTGGTAAAACTACGAAAGCACTATCTAATAGATTTCAAAATATTGCGTCAAAAAAAAAATATGAAAAAGTCCTCAAGAGTTTAGTTGATGGATGTAAAAAATTAGAAAAAGCAAAATGCAGGTTTATTGTTATACCATGTAATACAGCTCATTATTGGTATGAAGATCTTCAAAAAAAAATTAATATTCCAATTGTAAATATGCCTAAAGAAGTTTTTAATCATACTAAAAAAAATTGTAAAAAAAATTCCAAGATAGGTTTATTAGCAACAGAAGGAACTTTAAAAACTAAAGTTTACAATAAAATTTTTGAAAAAAGATATAAATTATTTTTTCCTAATGATAAACTTCAAAAACAAAGTGTAAATAAAGCAATTAAAGATGTAAAAATGGGTAATGTTAAAAGAGCTGCTAAAACAATTCAACCAGCAATAAACTTCTTAATTAGAAATAAATGTAAAAAAATTATTTTGGGCTGTACAGAACTACCAATTGCTATTTTTGCTTATAAATCAATTAAAACAGTAAATTCATCTAAAACATTTTTAGATCCAAATTTAATATTAGCTTATGCAGCGATGAAAAAATATAAGAGTTAGATGAAACACTCTAAAGAGCGTCCATATGTTTTGTTTGTTGCGGAAGTTATCTATTCAGAAATTGCAAGAATAAAAAAAAAAGATCCTAGTTTATCAATAATAGATGCTGTTGATGCTTTTATTGGCTCTGAAACTTATAATCATATAAGTAGTGGTAAATTCCATGAAGAATGGTTAAAGGAATTAAAACAAAATGATTTTATTGATAAAAATACCAAAAAGAAAATACCAGTAGAAACAATCAAATTACTTAATATGCAAAAGGATGTAATGATCAAACAATTGATTCAATTTCCTGATTTATATTATGCAAAAAGTCACTTTCCTTTAGAAATTTCTCAAAGAGCTTTTGATCATCTCTGGAGAATGTGTGAAAGTTATGAATTATGGTGTAAAGAAACTAAACAATTAAATTTGATAAAGTTAGATATTATTGATTAGAAGATTTTAAAATATTGTTTGTTATTTTAACTCTTTTTTTTACTAAGTCTTGAAAATCTTTACTCTCTAAAGTTTTCTTGTGAATATTGTTTCTGTCAGGAGAAGTAAATTCAACTATATTTTCCATTGGTGTTTTACCAGTATACATTGTTATCATTTCACTTGACCCATAAGAAAATCCAGCTTGAAAAACATTTCCAGTTGAAGTTAAAGTATATGCCGGGCCCAACATAGCAGTTGGAGAAGTGCAAGCCCCTAAAAAACAGAAAATAGATATTCCAAGAATTATTTTCTTATATTTCATCGGTGTGATTCTTAAGCATTTTAAAATACAACTCAAGTTAGAATTTAATTTTTGATCCAAATAATGGTTTTTCATGGACAAATTTAACTAAATTTGAGAATCAAAAGTAAGAAAATTTTATTTATAAAACCTAAAATGATCAGAGTTTATCCTTTCATCTTTATCCTGTTATGGTCTTCAGCATTCATAACTACTAAACCGATTGTAGATAATAGCGATCCATTTTCCGCTTTAGCATTTAGATTTTTTTTTGTTGCTATTGGTTTTTTTTTATTTTGTCTTTATTCCAAAAGATCAATAATAATCAAAAAAACTAATCTAATAGAGTCTATATTCAGCGGAATTTTATTTCATGGACTTTATTTGGGGGGTGTTTTTTTTTCGATTTCAATTGGAATGCCAGCAGGTATAGCTGCTTTAATTGTTACCCTTCAGCCTGTTTTAACAAATATACTTAGTGGCCCAATACTTAATGAAAAAATTACAATTAAACAATGGATTGGGGCATTTCTTGGATTTGTTGGTGCTATTTTAGTTTTAGGTTTTGATTTGGGTACAGATATTCCTACTTTAGGTTTAATTGCTACTGTAATTGCCTTGATCGCTATAACATCATCAACTATTTGGCAGAAAAAATTAAGCAATAATCTTCCTTTGTCTGTAAGTAATTTTTATCAAGCAATAGGTGGATGTTTATTTCATACTGTCTTAGTAATTTTTTTTGCAGAACCATTTATCAATTTTTCATCAACTTTTATAATCGCAATGTGTCATCAAATATTTCTAGTTTCTTTTGGAGCATTTACCATTCTAATGTTTTTGATAAAAAAAAATTCTGCAAGCAAAACTGTATCTATATTTTTTTTAATTCCAGCTGTTTCTGCGTTTATGGGGTGGTTTTTTCTGAACGAAATATTAACACAAATAGATCTAATAGGTTTTTTTATAGCAACTATTGGGGTGTATATTGCAACAAGAAAATAATTTAGACAGCTTTATATCCAAATTCTAGACAAGAATCAGTTAAAGAATGATACAAAGACTCTCCAAAACTTCTTAGGCCTAATATTCTAACTTTTTTTGGATTATCTGAAATAATATCAATTGTTATAGTAACTCCATTATAAACTGAATTCACACAATTATCTACTTTGAGTGAATTTATATCTAATGGACACCCTTTTTTAAGAACTTCATTTACCAAACTTCCTTCTAATTCAATTATTGTTCTGGAATGTGAAATATCAGTGATTGCAAAATCTATTTCATTAAACTGATTTTTTTCTTTATCTATTAGATCTAAATTATATGAAAAAACTAACCAACAGTCTGGACCGTACCATAGTATTCTTGTTTTAGAATTAGATGTTGAATTGAGTGAAGATGGAAAACTTAACCCGTCTAATTTGATTTTTGAAGTATCAAAGCTGGAATTTTTATATTTTGCAATTTGAAATATTAATAGTCCATTTATTTCTGAAACTTTTAATAAATCATTGTCACTCTTTTTATCGTGATCACCAAATTTTCCAACTTTGTGAACAAAATTTAATGATGAAACTTGTATCATGATCTCACTCTCTTTCCTTCATGATCAACATAATGAGATGAAATTACTTCCACCTCTATAGCTGAATTCTTTAAAGGTGAAACTGCAAATAATTTTTTACCAATCATATTTTTTCCATCTTTAACTATAGCCAAAGAGAACGGATTATTATTTTCAACACTCCAACAAGACGAAGATACATGTCCTAATTTTGGATTTGGTAATTTAGCATCTTTATTTACTACTAAATGTGATCCTTCTGGAATACTTGTTTTTTTATCTGTAGGAATTAAACCAACAATTTTTTGTCTATCAGAATTATTGAATGCTTCTTTTTGTAAAGATCTTTTGCCAATAAAATCTTTTTTCTTGGACACTAAACCTTCTAAAGAAACATCATAAGGAATAGTTCTTCCATCTAATTCAGGTCCAGCAACATGGCCCATTTCGATTCTTAAAGTTGATAATGCTTCAGTCCCATATGGCTGAATATTAAATTCTTTCCCGATCTCCATCATTTTTTCCCACATGAAAAGACCATAATCTGACTCAACATTTATTTCGTAAGCTAACTCGCCAGAAAATGAGATTCTGAAAATTTTAGCTTTTATTCCAAATAAACTACCCTCTGTATATCCCATAAACGGCAAAGCTTCATTGCTCACATCTAGATCAGGAAATAACTTTGCCAGTACCCCTCTAGATTTTGGTCCAGCTAGTGCGGCTCCTGCCCACTGTTCTGTAGTTGATAAAACATTTACTTTAAGTTCTGGCCAAACAACTTGAAGATAATATTCCAAATGAGATAAGACATTAGCTGCTTGTGCGGTTGTAGTAGTCATATGGTAATGGTTTTCAGAGATTCTAGTAGTTGTCCCATCATCCATCACTATTCCATCCTCTCTTAACATTACTCCATATCTTGCTTTACCAATGGGTAGTTTCAACCAAGCATTTGTATAAACCCTATTTAAAAATTCTGCTGCATCCGGTCCTTTTATATCTATTTTTCCAAGTGTTGTTACATCACAAATTCCAACATGATCTCTTACATTTTTAGCTTCTCTTTTTGAAGCTTCAAACAAATTTTCATTACCTTGTTTATAATATCTTGGTCTCTTCCAAGCACCTGCATCAACAAAAACAGCATTGTTTTTTTCATGCCATGTGTGCATTGGAGTTTTTCTAGTTGGCATATATTCCATATCAACTTCTCTTCCAACAATTGTACCAATAGTAATTGGAGTAAATGGAGGTCTAAAAGTAGTATGTCCTACTTGCGGAACAATCTTTTTTTCAACATTTGCAACTAATTGAAGTCCATTAAGGTTGCTAGTACGACCCTGGTCAGTTGCCATACCTAATGTTGTATATCTTTTTACATGCTCAATTGATCTGTAACCTTCACGAAGAGCAACTTCGATATCAGATACTGCAACATCATTTTGAAAATCTACAAAACGTTTGTAATTTTTGTCTTTTGGTAAAGGTGAACACCAAAATTTATCGTGTGGATTTTTTTTTGTTTCATTTGAATTTGGCGTTGAGGTAGAATTATTATTTTTTGTAATCTTTTTAGAAAGATTAAATCCTGTTTTAAATCCATCATTCAAAGTTTCTTTTAATGTAAAAGTGCCTTTAGAAGCTCCAACAGATGTTTCATTTTGCTTTGATTTGTCGGGTACAAAGGCATCTATTTGATCATTGAACTTAAGTTTATTTCCAGACTGTGATGCTAGATGGACAGTTGGTGTCCAAAAACCAGAGACACATATACAATCACATTCAATGGTTTCGGAATTTTCAAAATCTGTTTTATCTTTATTTAATTTGCCAATTAGTGCTGATTTAACTTTTTTATATCCGTTTGCAGCAATTACTGCATAAGAAAATTTTATTTGAATATTATTGCTTTTAGCTGTCTCTATTAACTCAGATGAATGTTCTTCTCTTGTATCTAAAATTATTGGATGAACTCCTTGTTTTTTAAATTCTAAAGCTGTTTCATATGCGCTATCATTATTTGTAAATATTAAGGGCTTTTTACCAACTAACACTCCATATACTTTGATATATTCTTTTGCAGCCGCAGATAAAAATATTCCAGGCGTATCATTATTTCCAAAAACTATTGGTCTCTCTATTGAACCTGTAGATAATAATACTTCTTTGGCTCTGATATACCATAATCTTTGTCTTGGAGTATATTTGGGTTTATTTTCTAAATGATCTCCAGTTCTTTCAAACATAACTGTCATATTATGATCATAGTAGCCAAATACTTGTGATCTATTTTTAATTATAACATTTGGCATCTCTTTTAACTCAGTTATTATTTTATCTGTCCAAGCTTTACCTGATAAATTATCTATAGTTACATCATCTGTTAATAACGACCCGCCAAACCTTGGTTTGTCTTCAGCAAGAATAACTCTCGCACCATTTTTTGCTGCTGCATAAGCGCTAGATAAACCAGCAGGTCCAGATCCCGCAACTAGTAAATCACAATATTCATATTTGTGTTCGTATCTTTCCTTATCTTTCTTTATTGATGCAACACCAAGACCTGCTGCTTTTCTGATAAATGGTTCATAAATTTTATACCAAAAGCTTTTTGGCCACATGAAAGTTTTGTAATAAAAACCAGCTGGAAAAAATCTATTTAAAAAGTTGTTTATTGCTCCAACATCAAATTCTACAGATGGCCAACAGTTCTGGCTTGAGGCTTCAATACCCTCAACTAATTCGAATTCTGTTGCGTTAACATTAGGCTCAGAATGACCATTTAATTGAATTTGTAATTTTGCGTTAGGTTCATCAACACCAGCTCCAAAAAAACCTCTAGGTCTATGATATTTAAAACTTCTACCAACTAAATGAATTCCATTCGCAAGTAAAGCTGAAGCTAATGTGTCTCCTTCATATCCAGTATACTTTTTACCATTAAACTTAAAAGATATTGCTTTATTTCGATTTAATAAACCTTCATTGCTAAGACGATACGATTGACTCATTTTATTTCTTCATTCATTTTTGCAGTTTGAAAAATTTCATGTGTAACAGTATCCCTTTGGACTTTAAACCATTGTCTGCAGCCAGCTACGTGATGCCATAACTCCACATGTTTTCCCCTAGGACTTTTTCTTAAATAAACAAACTCATTCCATTTATCGTCAGATATTTCTTGGTTCAGCTCTGGTCTCTTTACTGTTCCATCTCCACCATAAGCAAATTCTTTTTGTGATCTATATCCACAAAATGGACATTTAATACTAAGCATTTATGAAATCCAAGTTTTTGTTCCCAGGCCTTTTTCGTCTAACAAATATCCTTTTGAAAATCTATTTAAACTAAAACCCTCATTTAATTCGTGAACTCTATCTTGAGCTATTGTATGGGCAAAAGTCCACCCAGAGGATGGAACAGATTTGAAACCTCCATAACACCAACCACAATTTAAATATAATCCATCTATATGAGTTTTATCAATTATCGGAGATCCATCCATAGACATATCCATTATACCTCCCCAAGTTCTAAGCATCTTTAGTCTACTTAAAAAAGGAAATAGAGCGATACCACCAGTTAAAACATGCTGAATTGTAGGTAGGTTTCCTTTTTGTGCATAACTATTATATCCATCCAAGTCACCTCCCATTACCATTTCACCTTTATCTGATTGACTAATATAAAAATGTCCCGCACCAAATGTGACTACTCCATCTAAAACAGGTTTAACTGGTTCCGAGACACAAGCTTGTAAAAGATGGGTCTCAATTGGTAATGTTATATTTAATTTTTCTGCTAAAACATTTGTGCTTCCAGCGACGCATAGGCCTATTTTTTTTGTTTTAATATCTCCTCTTGAAGTTCTCACACCTTGAATTTTTCCGCCAGAAACATCAAACCCTGTCACTTCACAGTTTTGTATTATGTCTACTCCCATTGAGTCAGCTTGACGTGCATAACCCCATGCAACTGCATCATGTCTCGCAGTTCCTGCACTTGGCTGTGCTAAACCACCAAAAATTGGATATCTAACATCGTCTGAAAAATCTGCCATTGGAATAATCTTCTTTACCTCTTCTCTATTTAATAAAACTGCATCTATTCCGTTTAATCGCATTGAGTTACCTCTTCGGGCATAAGCATTCATTTGGGCATCAGAGTGGGCTAAATTAATAATTCCTCTTGGAGAGAACATGACATTAAAATTTAACTCCTGGCTCATATTTCTCCATAAATTCATTCCAAACTCATTAAATCTTGCGTTATCATCGTACATAAAATTTGATCTAATGATTGTAGTATTTCTTCCAATATTTCCTCCACCAATCCATCCTTTCTCAATAATGGCAACTTTTGTGATCTTATGTTCTTTGGCCAAATAATAGGCTGTTGCCAAACCATGACCTCCACCACCGATTATGACTACATCATATTCTTTTTTTGGAGACGGATCTTTCCAAGCTAAATCCCATTTTTCATGATTAGAAAAGGCGTTTTTTATTAGGCTAAATATCGAATATTTTTGCATAGATGAATTTTATAATAATGAATATAAATAGTTCATATTTTTTTTATATATAATTTTTAGATATTTCCAAACCTCTTAAAAAGAGATACTAATCGTCCAACTTTTTAATATTTATATAAAACTTTTAATGAGTGAAGTTAAATCAGATATCCAAATAGCAAGAGAAGCTAAAATGCAGCCTATAAAGGATATTCTGGCTAAAATAAATGTTCCTGACGAAAGTTCTGCTTTTAGCCCAATGGGTCGCCATATTGCAAAAATTAATTTGAATTATTTAGATGATTTAAAAAATAAAAAAGATGGAAAATTAATTTTAGTTACTGCTATAACTCCAACTCCTGCGGGAGAAGGAAAAACTACCACATCTGTTGGGCTGAATGATGGGTTAAATAAAATTGGAAAAAAATCTATAGTATGTTTAAGAGAACCAAGTCTAGGGCCATCTTTTGGATTAAAAGGTGGTGCGGCTGGTGGAGGTTATGCTCAAGTTGTTCCAATGGAACAAATCAATTTACATTTCACTGGGGATTTTCATGCAATTACTTCTGCTCATAATTTATTATCTGCCCTTATCGATAATCATATTTATTGGGGTAATAAACTAAATATCGATGTTAGAAGAGTTTCTTGGAGAAGAGTAATGGACATGAATGATAGATCCCTAAGATCAATCATCGTAGATCTAGGAGGTGTAGCAAATGGATATCCACGTCAAGACAGTTTTGACATCACAGTTGCTTCAGAACTTATGGCCATCTTTTGTCTAGCAACAGATTTAAAAGATTTGGAAAATAGGATTGCAAATATAACAATTGGATACACCAGAGATAAAAAACCTATACATGCAAAAGATTTAAATGCGCAAGGACCAATGACAGTTTTACTTAAAGAAGCAATTAGACCAAATGTTACCCAAACTTTAGAAAACAATCCTGCTATTATTCATGGAGGACCTTTTGCTAATATTGCTCATGGTTGTAATTCTGTAATAGCTACAAAGGCAGGACTCAAATTGGCGGATTATGTAGTCACGGAAGCTGGATTTGGTGCAGATCTTGGGGCGGAGAAATTTTTAAACATTAAATGTAGAAAATCAGGATTGAAACCTGATTGCGTAGTTATCGTTGCGACCATTAGAGCTCTTAAAATGCATGGTGGTGTATCAAAAGATGAATTGAAAAATGAAAATGTAAAAGCATTAAAAAAAGGGTTAGTAAATCTAGAGAGACATATAAATAACACACGAAAATTTGGATTGCCTGTTACAATTGCTGTGAACCATTTTATTACAGACTCAGATAAAGAAATGAAAACATTATTAGATTTTTGTAAAACTCAAGGTGTTAAAGCTTCAAAATGTACTCATTGGTCTGATGGAAGTGAGGGAACAAAAGAACTTGCAAAAAATGTTGTGACTATCTGTGAGGATAATCAAGATACATTTAAATATTTATATGAAGACAAATTACCTTTGTTTAAAAAAATCGAGAAAATTGCTCAAGAAATTTACCATGCAAGTGAAGTTGTTGCTGACACAAAAGTGAGGCAGCAATTAAAAGATTTCGAGGAAAAAGGTTACGGAAATCTTCCAGTGTGTATTGCTAAAACTCAATACAGTTTTTCAACAGATCCCAATCTTAAAGGAGCACCAACTGGACATGTATTACCAGTAAGAGAGGTGAGATTATCATCAGGTGCAGAGTTTATTGTTGTTGTATGTGGAGAGATAATGACAATGCCAGGTCTACCAAAAATACCTGCTGCAGACTCTATTAAATTAAATGATAAAGGTGAAATAGAGGGCTTATTTTAATTTAGATGATTAAGCCAATTTTTTAATTCCATCATTCTTTTTTCTCTATTCGTTACCAAAATTTCTTTTTTAATAAATAATATATGTTTTTCAACATCCTCGGTGTTTTTAAAAACTTTTCTATTTTCAATCAATTTATCTTTTCTAAACTGAATTAAGCTTATCATTTTCTCATAAGTTATCTCTGGATGATATTGCAGCCCCCAAACTTTAGTATCATTTATCTCAAAATATAAACTTTGTATTTTGTTTATCTTATTTGAAGCTAAACAAATTCCATTTTTTGGTAATTTTACAACCTCATCAAAATTAAATGCGGGTGAATTAAATTTTCTATCTTTGTTAATATACAAAGGATGTTTTATTCCATTTTCATTGACTTCGATTTCATTTGCTATTCCAATATGCGAGTTATTTGCTTTTTTAACCTGACCCCCAGCAGCAGTAACTGCTACTTGCAAACCCCAACAAATAGCTAAAATTTTTTTTACTTTTTTTTGACAATCTTTCATAAATTCAATTTGCTTTTTGATTTCTGGGGTATCGTCATAAATATTTAAGCTACTACCTCCCCATATTAGCCCATCATAATTTTCAAGTTTGTCAGATATTAATTGAATATTTTGATCTGATGATGGATTAACAACATCAAAATTTAGTTCATTAGTGAAATAAGCAAGACTATCTTTTAAACTTTCTGTATGAGTTTGTATCCCAACTTTTGAAAAACTTTGATTTTCCTCTCTTAAATTTCCCTCAACAATTAAGATATTCTTCATTTGAATAAATCTCCTGTAATGCTGTACTCATACATCATCTTCAGATCATCTTTATCAATTTTTCTTGGATTTCCACTTGTTGATGGATCTTCGTATGCCATTAAAGATAATTCATCTAAATTGATTTTTGAACAATCCATAACATCAGAGAGCTTATGAGGAATTCCCAGTTCTTTTCTTAAATCTAATATCCATTCTAAAAAGCTATCAAATTTTTTATCTAATCCTAAGTAATCACATATTGAAATTATTTTTTTTTCTATAGAGTTTTTGTTAAATGTTAAAACATACGGCATAAAAATTGCATTTGATAATCCGTGATGAATATTATATTGGGCATTTACTGGATGGCTCAACGAATGAATTGCACCTAATCCTTTTTGAAAAGCTGTTGAGCCCATTGATGAAGCTGTTAATAAATTTTGTCTTGCTTCAACATTTCCTCCATCTTTGAATGCAACTACTAGTGATTTCTTAATCAATTTCATTCCTTCTAAAGCAATACCTTCTGCCATTGGATGATAGTTTGGTGCGCAAAAAGCTTCAAGGTTATGAGCTAATGCATCCATACCTGTAGCTGCTGTTAATCTTGGAGAAAGCTCTAAGGTTAATTTTGGATCTAAAATAACAATTGAAGGTAATATTTTGGGATGAAAAATAATTTTTTTAATACCTGTTTTTTTATTTATAATAGCTGATGCTCGACCTGTTTCAGATCCTGTTCCAGCTGTTGTTGGAATTGCAATTATTGGTGAGATATTTTTTTCATCAGCTCTTTTCCAATAATCTCCTATATCTTCAAAATCCCAAATAGGCCTATTTTGCCCCGACATAAACGCAATAGCTTTTCCAACATCAATTGTACTTCCCCCTCCAATTGCAATAACTCCATCACAATTATTTTTTTTAAATTCATTTACACCATCATCAACATTTTCTCCTATTGGGTTTCCAGAAAAATTTGAAAAAATTTTTAATTCTTGAAATTTACTTTTAATTTCATTTATAATTTTTTGTATGAAAGGTAAATTAATTAAATATTTATCAGTAACAAATAAAGGTTTAGTAATTTTTAAATTTATACATGCTTCATCCAAATCGTTTGTTCTATCTTCACCAACCCAAACTGTTGTCGGATAATTCCAATTAAATTTCATATATAATCTTAACTGAATTTGAGTTTTTTATTATTCAATATTGCTCTAAACAAATTAATCATTAAAGGAATTTTCTTTTTATCAATTTTTTTTAATATAAATGGTGCAATTTCTCTAACAAGTTGCTCTCCCTCGACAGTCTCATTTGGCATGAATTTTTTCTTTGCAATTTTAAATGTATAACCTTTACCTAAGTAACTTCCCATTTTACTATTTCGACCACCCGCTGCACTAACATATAAATCACCAGCTCCAGCAAGTCCTAGAGTAGTTTCTTCTTTACCTTTAAAATATTTAGTTAAAAATATCATTTCTAAAATTGATTTCTGAAATAAGTTAGATGAGGCATTTAAGCTTTGACCAGCACCAATTATCATTGAATATATATTTTTAATTGCAGAACACACCTCAACCCCAATGACATCTTTAGAAAATTCTGTAAGATAATATTTTGTTGAAATTCTTTTTCCAATTTTTTTTGCAAAATTGATGCTTTTATTTGCTATGACAACACTTGTTTGATTTTTTCTGGCTAATTCTTTTGCTAAACAAGGACCTTTTAAAACTGACACATTTTTTATTCCAGAGTTTCTTATTAAATTTTCTGAAATTGTTAAAATTTTCTTATCTTTAGATAAATATTTTAATCCTTTAGTAAGTACTAAAACTGGAGTTTTTATCTTTTTATGTCTCAATTTTTTAGCAATAAAATTAATTCCGGGTAAACTTAATGCAATTACTAAAAGGTCAAATTTTTCCTCTAAAAGATCACTTGAAAATTTCCTAAATTTTAACTTACTCGGAAGTTTAATTTTTAACGCAGAATGAAACTTTTTTTTTGAGGATAAATCTTTTATAAATCTTTTTGAGTAAGGTTCAGTAATTGTTACATCATTTTTATTTTCAAGACATGGGATCGTAAAAGCAGAACCCATTGCACCACCACCAATTACCAAAATTTTTTTCATATGTTATTAGCTCAAAAAGTATGTGTTTAATACAACACATACGAGAGAAAGTAATCTCAAATAATCCCAGTTATTTTGTAATATTTTATTTTAAATTCGCAATTTTGTTAGTAAAATAATTTTACAAATTAAAATTTGGTAACTTAATGACAAAAGTAGCAATAATAGGAGCTGGACCATGTGGATTGTCTATGCTCAGAGCATTTGAATTAGCAGAAAAAAATAGTGAAAAAATCCCTGAAATAGTTTGTTTTGAAAAACAAGAGGACTGGGGAGGTTTATGGAACTATAACTGGAGAACTGGTTCTGATCAGTATGGAGATCCTGTGCATAACAGTATGTACAGATATCTATGGTCAAATGGACCAAAAGAATGTTTAGAATTTGCAGATTATTCATTTGATGAACATTTTGGAAAAGCTATTCCTTCTTTTCCTCCTAGAGCAGTTTTGTATGACTACATCATTGGAAGAGTAAGCAAAGGAAAATTAAAAAGTAAAATCAAATTCAACACTAGAGTAGTAAATACAATTTATAAAAATGATAAATTTGAAGTTAGTTATCAAGATAAAGTTAACGATATAGTATTAAAAGATAATTTCGATTTTGTAGTAGTTTCCACTGGACATTTTTCTGTTCCTTACATTCCAGAGTATGAAGGGATGAATTCTTTTCCTGGAAGAATTATGCATTCCCATGATTTTAGAGATGCAGAAGAATTTAGAAATAAGAATGTAATAGTTCTAGGCAGTAGTTATTCTGCTGAAGATGTGGCGCTTCAATGTAATAAGTATGGTGCTAAAAGTGTAACCATTGGATACAGACATAATCCCATGGGATTTAAGTGGCCGAAAGGAATGAAAGAAGTTCATTACTTAGATAGACTAGAGGGGAAAAAAGCAATTTTTAAAGATGGTACAGAGCAAGAAGCTGATGTTGTAATTTTATGTACTGGGTACCTTCATCATTTTCCTTTTTTAGAGGAAAATTTACAGTTAAAAACTAGAAACAGACTGTATCCACCAAAGTTATATAAAGGTGTGATTTGGCAAAATAACCACAAACTTTTATATCTTGGTATGCAAGATCAGTTTCACACATTTAATATGTTTGACTGTCAGGCTTGGTACGCAAGAGATGTTATAATGAATAAGATTAAAATTCCAAATGATAAAGAAATCGAAAGTGATATTAATAAATGGGTTGCTATGGAAGAAAAATTAGAAAATCCAGATCAAATGATTGATTTTCAAACTGAATATACAAAAGAGCTTCATGAAATGTCAGATTATCCTAAAATTGATTTTGAATTAATTAGAAAACATTTTAAAGAATGGGAACATCATAAAGTAGAGGATATTTTAACTTATAGAAACAAATCTTTTTCTTCACCTGTAACAGGTTCTGTTGCCCCAATTCACCATACTCCATGGGCAACTGCTATGGATGACTCATTAAAAACTTTTTTAGATAAATAAATTAGAATTAATCAATACCTAGATGTTTTTTTCTTTTTTGAACGTAAGCTCTAATTAAGTTATCAAATATCAAAGCTATGAAAGCTACACATATACCAAGTGTTAATCCAATACCTGCACCTTTTTTATCTGATAATGCTTTTAAAATATATTGACCTAAATCCTCTGTTCCAATGAATGCTCCAATGATTACCATAAATAAAGCAAATACAATTGTTTGATTAATACCAAGCATCATATGCGGGAATGCTAAAGGAAATTCTATTTTTGTTAATCTTTGAAACTTATTTACACCCGACATGGTCGCTGCATCATGTAAGCCAGCTGGAACACTTCTAAGTCCTTCGATTGTATATCTGGTTGCAGGTATAGTTGCGTAGACTATAACTGCTATTAATACAGATGTATCAGTTATACCAAATAACATCATTACAGGTATCAAATATACAAATGATGGGAATGTTTGAAAAATATCACATACACCCAACATAAAATTGGCTGAATGTTTATTTTGAAAACATAAAGTTCCAACAGTAAATCCGATAATACAAGAAACAATTACTCCAAAGGTTGCCATGTATGCTGTAACTAAAGCCCTATCCCACCAAGGACTAAATGCGATAAATAAAGTTAAAGCACAAACCACTAGGGCAGAACGTAAACCTCCAATTAAATATCCTGCACCAACAACTAAAACTATTGTAGCAATTGCTGGCATCCTTAAATACAGCGCTCTCATTGGTTGAAGCACCTCTTTAATTAACCAGGTGTTAAATGCTTTGATATATACGAAGAAAGTATCAAAAATCCAATCAACACCTTTATTCCAAAAATCAGCAGTTGATATTCCTTTGTTGTGTGGAATCTCAAACAAATAATTGAATGTGCCTTTAAATAAAAATGTTCCAACATAAGCAAGTATTATTCCAATCACTACTGTTGCAGCAAAAAATAGTAAATTTTTATTTCTTTGATAAAATGTTAGGTTACCAAAATAATCTTCTTGTTTATTAGCCCAAGCCAATGACATCTTATCTAATAAAATTGCAATTAAGCTGATACATAAGCCTGCCTCTAGAGCTAATCCAATGTTTAATTGGTTTAATGCTAATAATAAATTAAATCCTAAACCTTTTGCACCAATAAAAGCTGAAATAACTGCCATCGAAAAACACACCATGATGACTTGGTTTACTCCAATTAAAATATCTCTTCTAGCAGTTGGAATTAATACTTTAAACATTAATTGAAAATTATTACATCCACTCATTCTGCCAGCTTCAATAACTTCTGGTGGTACAGCTCTTAAACCTAATATAGTTAACAATATCATAGGTGGAATAGCCACAACCATAGTTATGATTACTGCAGCATGGTCACCAACACCAAAAAGAACTAACGCAGGAACTAATACTGCGTATTGAGGCATCGTCTGCATTACTAATAATATTGGATATAGAGCTTTTTCAATACGTTTGCTTTTAAATGCTGCTATTCCTAAGCCTAGGCCAAAAATAAATGACAGTGGTGCCGCAACTAATATGAATGAAAGAGTTTGCATTGAGGGTTTCCATTGACCAAAAAGAGAGATGTAAATCATGGTCAAACCTGCAAATAAAGCTAAACCTTTTCCGCTAAGTTTATAAGAAAGTAAAGCTGCACCTGCTGCTACAATAGTCCAAGGCAAACCAGGTAATTCTGCCCAAGGGTTTTTGTCTATCCAATCCCAACTTGTAAAAGCTACAATCGTTTCAAGACCACCTAATAAAATTTCTCTTATTAATTCTATTAAAAAAGTCATGAATGCTGTTAAATTTCTACTTATTTGTAAAACTATAGGGCGACTTTTAAATTCTTGAGTATCTTCATTCCAAACTTCAATTGGCATCCATTCGTTCATTAAAAAAAATAAAGAATCGTTTATCCAAATAGGCAACCATCCAAGTAATGGAGGCAATCTCCAAAAAACATCAAAAGCATAGTATCTTACTTCTTTACCCAAAAATACATAACTACTCTGATTAGGATCTTTTACGAATTCTGCTTGACCTCGGATAAATTTATATGTTTCAGGAACTTCAATTGCAAAACATAAAGCAAAAAATACAACTAATAAAAATAACCATTGAAATGTTTTTGGATATTTCTTTAAAAGTTCCATAATTAATTGTTATTTTTTCTTCCTCCAAAAACTGTATTGATTATTTTAGTTGGGTTAATAGAGCCAATAATATTTTTATCTTTATCAATTACCGCAACTGTTTTTTCTTGGGTAAGAATTTTTTCAGCAACGTTTTCTATAATTTCATCTTTTGAAACTTTTAAATCACCAAGATTTTCTTTAGATGTATCCATTACATCCTCAATTAATAACACTTTTTCTCTAGGTACTTCTTCTGTGAACTTTCTTACGTATTCAGTTGCTGGATTTAATACTATATTAGCTGGAGTATCTAATTGCTCAATTATACCATCCTTCATAATTGCAATACGGTCGGCAAGTTTTAAAGCTTCGTCAAAATCATGAGTAATAAACATAATTGTTTTTTGTAGCTTTTCTTGAAGTCTTAAAAACTCATCTTGCATTTCTTTTCTAATCAACGGATCTAAAGCAGAGAAAGGTTCATCTAAAAACCATATATCCGGTTCTACAGCTAATGATCTTGCAATTCCTACTCTTTGTTGTTGTCCTCCTGATAGCTCTCGTGGAAAATAATTTTCTCTGCCATCAAGTCCAACCAACTTAACCATGTCCATTGCTTTATTTATGCTATCCTCAGTTTTGACACCTTTAATTTGAAGTGGAAAAGCTATATTTTCAACTACAGTTTTGTGTGGAAGCAGAGCAAAACTTTGAAAAACCATTCCCATCTTATTTCTTCTTAGATCAATAAGGTCTTTGTTGTTTAATTGTAATAAATCTTGGCCTTCTATAAAAATTTTTCCACCTGTTGCATCAGTTAATCTAGAAATACATCGTAATAAAGTTGATTTTCCCGAACCAGACAAACCCATAACAACCAGCATCTCTCCTTTAGAAACTTCAAATGAAGCATTATTAACTCCTACGATACATCCATTTTCTTGAAAGGTTTTAGCATCAACATTACCATTTGAATCTTTAAGCATTTTTTCAGCATTTGCTCCGAAAATTTTATAAACATTTTCACATTTGATTACTGGTTCAGACATAGATTCCTAATTAAGTTATATGAAATTAAGATAAAATTAAATCCATAATATTAATATTTTTCCTCCTTAAAAATTTTTAATATAGTAAACCCTAGTATCAATTCCTGTGCTTAAAAAACTTAATGCTTCGCCACTAACAGATATTGATTCATTCACTCCAACATTATCTCCACTTACTGTAAAACCTGCATAACATTTATTTTTCTCTTCATCCCACTTAACAAAAGTTTCATCGATTTTATTCCCATTAATTGTGTAGATTTCGTGTGCTCTAAAATTTAAAAAATTTGCACCCATAATTGCTCTTTGAGGAATGAGTTTTGTTGCTTTACAAACTTGTTCATATACTTCATCTGTTAATTTATAATGATCAGTACCGTCAAAAGTTACTAATATTCCTGAAGGTAATTTAGATATTAATTCACTTAATTTTTTTTCTTCCGCAATTCTTTCTTCTTCCAATTTCATTTTTCTTACAAGCTCATCACCACCACCAAACATAATATTTAAAACTGAAAATGAAAAAAATATAATTAGAACTATTAGTACCAAACCTCCAAATTGTTTTACAGTTTCTGGTAAATCCTTAATCTTATTTAAATAATTTTCTTTTGACATTATTCTTGTAGCTTTCCATTTTTCCATGTGCCTGATTTCTGTGTTCCATCTGATGAGGTAAAAGTTCCTGTTCCATTCATAAATCCTTTTGCCCATTCACCTTCATAAGTTGAGCCATCAGGAAAAGTTAAAACACCTACTCCACTCCATTCACTGTTTTTAAACTCACCCTTGTAGATGTATCCGTTGGGCCAAGTTTCAACTCCTTGACCATTTTTTTTTGTTCCTACCCATTCACCTTCGTAAGTAGTCTTATCTGTATAAACCCATTTACCAAAACCATTTTCACAATTACCTTCTTTGCAACCAGTACTTCGTGCTAATGCAACTGATGAAATGAGCAAACATAAAATTATGCTGAGAAGGTATTTTTTCATAACAACACTTTACACAAAATTTTCTAAAAAAAAATTAGACTTTTTGGTCATGTTTAGTACATGAATATATTGAAATATATTTTTCTGCATTTTCACTTTTTATATTTTTTGTAATTTCATGAATCAATTCTCCTGTTTTTCTGGTAATTATGCCTGACTCTGAATAATTTTTTTCTTGATCAATCGACTTAAATAAAACTACATCTTTATTCACAACTTTTACATTTAATTTTGCTGACTCTGAAAGAAACAGTGACAATCCTTTAATTAAAAGTGTCTCTGGTTTTTTTGACTGTATTTCAAATTCATCCAAACCTTTTTCATTCAAATCTTTAGCTAAAAAAGTTTGATAATTATATTCTGAATTTTTAATTATTTTTTTATCTAAATCACAGACAAACTTAAGATCAATATTTTCATTAATACTCACATCTTTTGCAAAAGTTTGATTAAAAAATAATAAACTAATGAATATACTTAAAAAATATCTAATCATTAAATTTTTCCTAAAAAAAAATCTCCCCCAACATTGTTGGGAGAGATCTAAAGATTTAATCGCTTTTAACCTTATTTAGTAAAAGCTTTCCAAACTTTCTTATTATCTTTCAGCCATTTTTTAGCTGCATCTTCATGAGTCATTTTGTCAATGTCAACTAAAGCTGCCATTGCACCAATTTGACTTGTTGTGAAAGAAAGTTTTTTGAACATAGCTGCTGCTTTTGGATGAGTTTTTGGAAAATCAGCGTTAACTGCTTTTTTCAAATAACCATCCGGCGAACCACATTTTCCATCCCCACCATCTTCAGGTCTGCAACCTGCTGTGTATGGAGGAAAGTCGATAAATGTAAAACCAGCACCATCTGTAAAGTTAGGTGTCCAGTTAAAGATGATTGTTCCTCTTCCTTCTTTTTCAGCTGCTGCTAACTCTGCCCAAAGTGCATCGGCACTTCCAGCAAATTTAACCCACCAAAGATTTCCCAAACCTAAAGCGTCAACCCTTTGTGGAATTAAATCACCATGCCAAGTTTGTGGACCTTCCAACATTCTTCCTTTTCCATCTGGAGAGTCAGGTGTTGTAAAGTTTTTAGCACAGTCAGGATTTTTTAAAGCAGTCCAGTCTGGTAATCCAGGACATAATCCTTTTTCAGCAACCCAGTTTGGATATCCCATATCTTCAAGTGTTCTTGCTTCATGGTCACCCCAGTCTAACAATCCACCTTTATCCAAAGCAGTTGTGAAAGATTTACCAAAAGCAGACTCCCATACTTCATGAGATAAAGTTACGTCACCAATTCTTATTGACTCGTAAACTGCTTGAGAGTCAGCGTTAACATATTTAACATTATTTCCCATATCTTCCATAATTCCACCAATAACGTAAGCCATTACAATTTGGCTTGACCAGTTATGTGTTGGGATCACGATGGGTTTTTTGCTATCTGCTGCATTTGATATCCCAGTAAAACTTACTACTGAAATTATCATTGCAGATATTAATGATATTATTTTTCGCATTTATTCCCCTTTCTTAATATTAAGTGTGAATAGTATGTGCTTAAGTAAAATGATAGTCAACCACTAGATATTTATATATTATAACAATAGATTATAAAAAATGTCGCAAACTACATTAGATATTAGAGAGCCGGGATTAAATGTACTACCACCTGGAGTTGAAAGACACATTGTAAACGCGGGTGGACTTACTGGTTTGCAAATTTTTCCAGATGATGAAATAGAAATTATTAATGATGAGGGAAATCAAATTTGTGAAATAATTTGTTTTGATAAAGATGGAAAATCTGAGCTTGGAATTTTAAATCAAAAAGAAAATAGTAAAAAAAGTTTTATTAAGGAAATACTTAATAGAAAAGATGAAAGTTCTTTAGTCACAAATCTCCAATTAAAGAAAAGAAATTTAGACATAAATAAATCTAAATCATCTATTCTTTTTGATGACAAAACACCAAGTGGAGAAAAAATAAAGATTAAATCAAAAGATAAATGCTTCGTAATTTTTTCAGCTCCACAAAATGATATGTTGGTCAGTGAACAAAATCCTTCAAGCGATTTAACAATATTTATAAAAAGAGCAAAAATTGTTAATGATAAAGAATTATCGATTATACCTGATCCAGTCTATGAACCTAATTACGAAAAGAATATTGACAGAGAAACTGCAATTTCTTTTCAAGTAAGAGAAGGTGATTATATTCAAGTTATAAGTCCAGCAGGAAGACAATGTTCGGATTTTGTGGCATTTGATACAAGAAAGCTTGATAAAAAAATTGAGAAAGGTCTTGATTGGCAAACAACAAGAACTTTTATGGGTAATACTTTCCCAGGACCAGGATTGTTCTCAAAATTTTATGACACTGATCACGAGCCATTAGTAGAAGTTATAAGAGATACTGTTGGCAAACATGACACTTTTAACTTAGCTTGTACTTCAAAATATTACGAAGATGCAGGTTATTTTGGTCATCCAAATTGTTCTGACAATCTAAACAACTCAATGGAAAAATATGGTGTTCAAAAACAAAAAGGATGGCAAGCAATTAACTTGTTTTTTAATACTTCGTCTACAGGCTTAAACTCTGTTATTTCTGATGAGTCGTTCGCAAGACCTGGTGATTATGTGATGTTTAGAGCTTTAAAAGATTTAACTATTGGAACTACCGCATGTCCAAGTGATATTGATGCATGTAATTCATGGAATCCAACTGATATTTTTGTTAGAACCTATGACAAGAAAAAAGAATTTTCAAAATCTTTTGCTTTTAGAATGAAAACTGACTCTGAAAAAAAACTTACAAGAAATTCTGGTTTTTATGAAAGAACATCAAAATTAACTAGAAACTTTATTGATGCAAGAGGATTTTGGTTACCCAATGATTACACCAAACATGGTGTGGTAGAAGAATATAATGCATGCAGAGAAAATGCAGTTCTGATTGATTTATCTTCTTTAAGAAAATTTGAAATTATTGGACCAGACGCTGAAGAGTTAATGAATTATACATTAACAAGAAACATCAAAAAACTTTCTGTTGGTCAAGTTGTTTATTCTGCTATGTGTTATGAAAATGGAATGATGTTTGATGATGGAACATTATTAAGATTAAGTGAAACTGGTTTTAGGTGGATTTGTGGAGATGAATATGCTGGTGAATGGTTAAAAGAAGTGGCTAAGAATAAAAACTTTAAGGTAAATGTAAAAAACTCAACAGATCAAATTAGCAATGTTTCTATTCAAGGACCAAAAAGTAGAGAAATCTTAAAAAAATTAATTTTTACCCCACCTACCCAACCATCAATAGATGAATTAGAATGGTTTAGGTTTACAATTTGTAGAGTTGAGGAACTTCAAGGTATTCCATTAATTGTTTCAAGAACAGGTTATACTGGTGAACTTGGTTATGAAGTTTGGTGTCATCCAAAACATGCTCCCGAGGTATGGGATAAACTTATGGAAGCTGGAAAAGATCACGGTTTAATCCCTGCAGGATTTGCTGCTTTAGACAAATTAAGAATTGAGGCAGGTTTAATTTTATTTGGTAATGAATTTGATGGTCAACAAGATCCATTTGAAGCTGGGATTGGTTTTGCTGTTCCACTAAAAACAAAAGAAGAAGATTTTATTGGAAAAGAAGTTTTAAAAGAGAGAAAAGCCAATCCACAAAAAAAACTTGTAGGTTTGGAGCTTATTGGAAAAGAACATGCTGGTCATGGTGATTGTGTGCATGTTGGAAGATCGCAGGTCGGAATAGTTACGAGTGGTTGCTTGTCGACAACTCTTAACAAAAATATTGCATTATGTAGAATTGATACCCAATATTCAGAACCTGGAACAGAGGTTGAAGTTGGAAAAATAGATGGTCATCAAAAAAGAATTTCAGCAAAAGTTGTGGTATTTCCTCATTTTGATCCTAAAAAAACTAGAGTAAGATCCTAATGGCAAAAACTACAAAAGATTTATTAGAATTTTGGGAAGATCAAATGAAACTTTCTCATACATCTAGTAATTATTTTTTTAGAAAGTCTCCATCACATTATCACATGATGCTTCTTGTGATGCATGCTTTTAAATATAAAGAAAATCTGACAGTTGAGGAATTGAAAACTAAATTATTTAAGACCTCACGACCAAAGTCTGCTTTAATGATAAATGAAGCGTGTGAAAAAGGTTTTTTTTTTCTTGAAAAAACATCTGGTGATCAAAGAAAAAAACACATTAAACCTAGCGAGTCATTTATTGAAGAATTCAATCAATATCTGGCAACACTAAAAAATCTAAGCTTCTAAAGAATAAATAACTAATTACTTATATATTTTATATATATAAAAAATTATATATTTACGTCGCATGAAAAATAAAGATGTAAGTATGTCATTACCGACAAAAGCAAAAGTAGTTATTATCGGTGGAGGTATCCACGGTTTAAGTACTGCTTGGAAGTTATCCGAAACTTATAAAAATCCAGGTGATATCGTAGTTTTAGAAAAAAAAGATACTGCTGCAGGTGCAAGTGGAATAGCTTGTGGTGTAGTAAGAAACAATTACTTCCAACCAGCGATGAGAGAATTAATGGCTCATTCGGTTTCTGTTTGGGAGAGTGATCCAAAAGCATTTAAGTACAATCCTGTAGGTTATTTGCAAATATCACCAGAAGTAATGCACGAAGATGTTGCAAGCATTTATCAGCAACAAAAAGCAATTGGATATGAGTCTGTTTTTATAGAAGGTGAAAAAGATTGCACAAATTACATGAAGGGAATATTTGATGATTGGCAAGCTCAAGGGATAACGTCAATTCTTCATGAAAAAAAAGGTGGATACGCATTCAATAAAGATTCAATTAAAGCTCTTGAAAAAAAGTCCACATCAAACGGTGTTCAGGTAATGAAAGGTGTAAAAGTTACAGGTTTTAAAAGAGGAAGTAATAGCAAAGCAGTTACTGGAGTAGAAACAGATAAAGGTACAATCGATTGTGAACAAGTAGTTATTGGAGCTGGGCCTTGGGCTAGAGATTTTTGGAATATGCTAGAATTACCTAAAACTGCAAATATAAAAGGTAAAGATGGTAAGATGCATGTTACTGATATGTGGACTTACTGGATGCTTCAAGAAGGTGTTATTGGAGTTGAGGCTGACTTCTTAAAAACAAACGATGGAAAACAGCCCCCTGTTGTTCACGTAGATTCTACAGCGCCACTATATTCTGACAAAACAAAAAAATTAATTACAGATAAAATATGGGGCATATATTATAAACCAGATATTGAAGGACTAGGTGTTCAAGGTGGAACGTCTCCTTATATTGTTAAAAAACATTTTGATGAAGTAAACGTTGATCCTTATGGAATGGAGTCACCAGAGTATCAAACAACTGATGCATTTAGCGAGATGTGGTGTTCAGCATTAGCACATTGTCAAAAGAGATTTGAGGGAAAATCAGATTTATATAGAAAAGGTCCATCAGGAGGACTTGGGTGTATGACACCAGACTCATTTCCAATCTTCGATAGATTTTTTGAAAATGTTTATATGATTGCAGATGCTAATCATGGTTATAAAATGATTGGAGTTGGAGAGCTAGTAGCAAAAGAAATTCTTGGCACTGAGAGTGATTTATTAAAACCGTTTAGATTCAACCGTTACGAGAAGGGTGAGCTTCACCCTACTTCGAACAGTCCTTTTCCTTGGAGTTAAACTTCAAGCCTAGACACTAATAAATTTTTCAGCTACCTTTGAGTAAATATTAATTCATTGAGGGGAAAATGACGGATCTAGAGAAACATGTTAACCAACCGGGTAGAGCTAAATTAGTAAAAAGAGTAAGAGAAAAAATTAATGAGTTAGGAATAACTTATATTTATTATCAATTTATTTCAGTAACAGGAAGAGTAGTTGGAAAAGGAATTCCTGCAGATCATTGGGAAAGAACAGCAGAAAAAGGTTTTCAGTTAGTATATGGAGCTACAGCAAATTTATTTTTAGATCGTCATAACAATTACATTGGGTATGGACCTGAAGCTATGGAGCTCGTGGGTATTCCAGATCCTGAAACATTTTGTCAATTACCTTGGGATAAAAGAGTTGGAAGAGTTTTTGTTACTTGTTTTAGAAATAGAGAAGAAAGAAAAAATCCAGGTGGTCATTTAACCTCTGATTGTAGAGGAAATTTAAGAATTTTTATGGATGAGTTCCAGAAAAAACATGGTCTTGAGTTAAGAGTTGGAACTGAACCTGAAATGATGTGGCTTACAAAAAACCAGGATGGTACTCCAACAGGAAAAGGATTTTCGAAACCTTTCTGTTATCACATAGATCAATTTGAGTCTTTAAGACCAGTATTTATGAAAGTAATTGAATATGCAAAAGCAATGGGTCTAGATATGATTCAAGGTGACCATGAGGATGCTCCGGGTCAGTTAGAGTTAAACTGGACATATGACAATGTATTAAGAAACGCAGATAGACTATCCACATATCGACAAATTTGTGCACAAGTCGCAAGAGAACATGGATTGATTGCTTGTTTTATGACTAAACCTTTTATGGGTGTTTCAGCAAGTGGATGTCATACAAACATGTCTTTGTGGAAAGGTGGAAAAATTAAACTAAATAAACTAGGAAATAAAACTTTACCAGGTGTTGAAGAAGTTTTTAGCTATGTTGAAGGTGGAACTAATACCTTTATGCCAGATACGAAAGATATGCAATTACCAGGTAAAATTGGTTTACAATCGATAGCTGGTATTATGGAACATTTACCTGCATTAACTGCTTTAGGTTCATCGACAGTAAACTCATACCGAAGATTGTGGGATCAAGGTTTTTGGGCACCTGTTTATGCTGACTGGGGTTATCAAAATAGAACTTGTGGATTAAGAGTGTCTGCTCCTGGAAGATTTGAATACAGATCTGTAGACTCGATGCATAATCCATATTTATTAGGTGCTGCTTTATTAAAAGCTTGTGACCATGGAATAAGTAAAAAAATGAAACCTGCTGCTCCAGAATCTAGAAATATTTATGAAGCTCAAAAAGCAGGAAAAGACGTTAAAAAACTTCCATTAAGCTTAGGTGAAGCTTTAGCAAGATTATCTGAGGATGAAGTAATCAAGTCCGCTATGCCAGATGAAATGTATAAAGTTTTCCACTGGTATAAAAATGATGAGTGGGAAAGATTTTTAGGAGCAACAACTCAATGGGATCTAGATACTTATTTAGATTGCTTGCCATAGAAATTACTAGAAAGAGGAAAAATATATGTGCGGAATAGCAGGATTAATTCACAGAGGGAAATCTTCAAAAGTTGGTCATGAATTACAAGGTATGTTGCAAGCCCTAAAACATAGAGGTGAAGATTCTACAGGTTATGCTTTGTATGGAGATACTGATGGAAAAAATTTCATCATGAGATTTAAAGTTGGTGAAAATGTTGGCGAAGGTAGTACATCAGTTGCTGAAGATGTATCAGTTTATGATGAAAGAAAAAAAATTGTGGATAGTTATCTTTTAGAAATGGGAGCAAAAATTATTAAAGAAGATAGAATTCTTCCGTACTCTTTAAGATATGAAATTGAATATAACAAAAAAGATTTGTTGGAATTTTCACAAAAAATAGAAAGTATTCCAGGTGTTGAAATTCTTTCAATGGGAAAATCATTAGAAGTAATTAAAGATCTTGGAAATGCCAAAATGGTTTGTGAAAGATATAATCTAGATAAACTTGTTGGCACTCATGCAATAGGCCATGCTAGGATGGCAACAGAGTCTGGAGTAGATATCAAATCAGCCCACCCTTTTTGGGGTTATCCTTTTAGTGATGTTTCGGTTGTTCACAATGGTCAGTTAACAAATTATTGGAATAACAGAAGAGCTTTAGAAAATAAAGGGATGCGTTTTATGTCTGAGTGTGACTCTGAACTAATTGCGGTTTATTTGGCAGAAAAAATGAGGGATGGGGCTTCACTAGAAGAAGGTATGAAAGAGTCTCTAACCGGTTTAGATGGTGTTTTCACTTATTTTGTAGCTACTAAAGACTCTTTAGGTATGGCAAAAGATACAATGGCAGCAAAACCTTTAGTTTTATATGAGTCCGATGATTTAGTAGCAATGGGTTCTGAAGAAATAGCAATAAGATCAATATTACCTCAAGAAATTGATACTTATGATCCGTTTGATGGAGAAGTGAAAGTATGGCAAATTTAAAAAACGTAACAAAGAAAACCAAAGCCCAAGCTATGGGTATGCATTCAGAGGTTTTAACAGGAAGAACACAACAAAAATTTTTTAACCCTGATGAAGCAGAAAATTTTTATTATTTTGGAACTTATGATGTGGATTTTAATAAAAGAACAGATCTTGATGTTAAAGATATGACAGCGGCAGATGCAAATAAAGAAATTGATAATTTGATGAGTCAAGGTTATGGAACTATAGTTATTAAAAATCCTCAAGGTAAACATAGTATAGGTGTTGGAATTTTAAATAAACTAAATTTAATCTTTGAAGGTAGTTTGGGTTACTTTGGTATAGGCTCATGCGATGGACCAATAGTTCGAATCAATGGAAGAGTTGGCTGGTCTTGTGCTGAAAATTTAATGGCTGGTAAAGTAGTTATTGAAAAAAATGCTGGATCTTGTTTTGGAGCAGCCATCAGAGGCGGAGATTTAATATGTAAAGGGAGTGTTGGTGCTAGAACTGGTATAGATATGAAGGGTGGAACAATAATTATTGGTGGAGATGCTGGTGCTTTTACAGGTTTTATGATGCAAAGAGGAAGAATCATTATCTTGGGCGATGTAGGAATAAATCTAGGTGACTCAATGTATGATGGGACAATTTTCGTAGGTGGAGAAATTGGTTCTTATGGTAGTGATGCAGTTGATGCCGAATTAACAAAAAGTGATCAAGATTGGTTAAAGCGAAAATTAAAGGTTGCGGAAATCGGCGAAAATTTTGATGTAAGTAAAATGAAAAAAATTGTAGCTGGTAAAAAATTATGGAACTACGATAACTTAGAACCTACTGAGAAAAAAGGAGCAATTTAATGCCAAAGAAAAAAAAGAAGAAAAACGGTAAATTAAAAGATAATGGAAATGTTGGTGGAAAAGCTGATGTTCATTTAAGTGGTAATGGATCAAGAAATAAAAGTTTACTTGGTCATAATGCAATTTTTACACCAGAAGTAATTGATGATATTCATATAAAATCTCAATTAGGCAGATACAGAATGCGTGGAATGGCATTAATGAAAAAAATTCCAACATTTGATGATTTGGTTTTCTTGCCAGGTACTCTCACTAGATTTGTAATTGAAGGTTATAGAGAAAAATGCGAGACAAAAACTGTAATTGGTCCAAGATGCGAAAACCCAATTGAATTGGACATTCCAGTTTATATCACTGGTATGAGTTTCGGGGCATTATCATATGAAGCTAAAACTGCTCTTGCAAGAGGAGCAACTATGGCTGGTAGCGCAACATGTTCAGGTGAAGGTGGAATGATACCTGATGAAAGAAGATATTCAGAAAAATGGTTTTATCAATGTATTCAATCTAGATATGGATTTAACCCACATCATGCACAGCTTGCAGATGGAATAGAAGTATTTATTGGACAAGGACAAAAAGTTGGAATGGGAGGACATTTGATGGGTCAAAAAGTGACTGATCAAGTGGCTGAAATGAGATCTTTACCATCTGGTATTGATCAAAGATCTCCAGCAAGACATCCTGATTGGTTAGGTCCAGATGATTTAGCTTTAAAAGTAGAAGAGTTAAGACAGTTAACAAAAAATAAAGTTCCAATTCAATTAAAATTAGGTGCTTCAAAAGTTTATGATGATGTTCGTATGGCAGCAAAATGTGATCCAGATTCAATTTACCTTGATGGTATGGAAGGATCTACAGGAGCTGGCCCACATATAGCAGCTGCTAACACTGGAATTCCAGGTATTGCAGCGATTAGAGAAGCTAGAAGAGCATTAGATGATGTTGGTAAAACTGGAAAAGTAACTTTAATTTATGCAGGTGGTGTAAGAGATGGTGCAGATATGGCAAAAGCTTTAGCTTTAGGTGCTGATGCTATTGCAATCGGAACAGGTTCAATGATAGCACTTAACTGTAATAAAGATATTCCAGAGGCAAATTTTGAAAAAGAAATGGGTGTAAAAGCTGGTGAGTGTTATCACTGCCATACTGGTAGATGTCCAGTGGGCGTTGCAACACAAGATCCTAAATTAAGAGCTAGATTAAATCCTGATGATGCAGCTTTAAGAGTTTACAATTATCTGCATTCAATGACTCTTGAAGCTCAATTATTAGCTAGAGCATGTGGAAAAACGAATATTCACTCTTTAGAGCCTGAAGATTTAGCTGCACTTACATCTGAAGCTTCAGCTTTAGCTAAAGTTCCTTTGGCAGGAACTAATTATACCGTTGGAGTAGATAACTTTCATAAAATTTAGAGTTAATCATGGCTAAGAAAAAAAATAAAAAAAAAGTTTCAAAATCAGTTGCTGTTAAAGACCAACAATTAGGCAAAAAAAAAGAAACAGCTAGAGAAAAGATGATTGGTCAATCAATTGGTTATAGGTATGATGTTAATCTTCTTCCGGACTACAGTAAGATAACTCCTTTTCTAAAGAAATATATTGAAGCTATGGGTTGGGATGATTTAAACTGGTTAGAAGATGTTCATATGGGCTATGAAGAAGGAAGGCCAGCTGTATTTTGTAGAAATGCTAATGGTTGGGTTACAATTCCAAAATCGATTAAATTACCAAACAATCAACAAGACAGAGACATGATAGCTAGAGAACTTTTAGTTAAATTTCAAATGTCGCCAAAACATCCTCTTGTAGATTTAAAAAAAGCTTACCTTAAATTCTAATTACACAATCTTAAGTTGATTATTTTTTAATACCTATTGTCAATATTAGGTTTTATTTGATTGTTTCATTTGTCACATCTTCATAAATTTAATAGGGTTTCATAAACTAATATGGAGAAGAGGATATGACTGATCAGTTAGCGGCTCTTACCACTATATTTACAGAATTTTATTACTGGGTAACAGTAGTACTGATGTTTTTAATTCACGTCGGTTTCTGTATGTATGAAGTTGGAGCTTCTCGATACAAACACCATCAACATACTCTTATGAAAAACACAATGCTTATACCTTTGGTAACAGTAACTTGGTTTTTATTTGGTTGGTGGATTTACTGGGCTTTCCCAACAGGACCGGGATTAGCACCATCAATAATGAATGAAAGCACTGCTTTAATTACTGACGACTCAGCTTTCAGTGCCAAATTCTATACAGCAACAAGCCAATTAATGGCTGTTAACTTAGGTGACCATATATCTGGTGTCTTTTGGGCTGCATTCCTATTATTTTCTTGGACTGCTGCTTCGATAGTCTCTGGAGCAATCATTGAAAGAATTACAACTTTTGCATTTGGAATTTTAGCAATTGCAATAGGTTCTGTTTTCTGGACAATTGATGCTGCTTGGGGATGGCACTTTGATGGTTGGATGCTTAAACTACTTGGATACCACGATGCTTATGCGTCAGGAGTAATTCACGCGATTGCGGGTGGATTTGCTTTGGGTGTTCTTATGGTTTTAGGACCAAGAATAGGAAAATTTTCATCTAGTGGAGAACCTAGAAATATTGGACCAAGAAATCCTTGGTTAGTAACAGTTGGATTATTTTTAATTTATACTGGTTTCTGGGGATTTTATGCAGCTTGTAATATACCAATTTTTGATCTTGGACCTGAGTACGGTATGGAAGGCATAAGTTATTGGACAGCTACAAACATATACGTAACCCCTACTACGCTTAGCGGTATTACTTTTAACTTCTTGATGTCACTATCAGGAGGCTTATTAGCAGGTTATTGGATTGCTAAAGGTGATCCTTTCTGGACATACTCAAGCGGACTAGCAGGTATCATATGTGCTTCTGCTGGAAATGATTTATATCATCCAATTCAAGCAATGATCATTGGTATGATCGGAGTTGTTATTTCATATAAACTACATTATTGGGTTGAGCGTAAGTTCAAAATCGATGATGCAGTTGGTGCAGTAGCAGTCCACGGTTATGCTGGATTTATTGGTCTAGTAATATGTGGTTTTGTTCTAAATGGTTATCCATCATCTGGTTACAGTGTTGGTGCTATGTGGGATGGAACAACTTACGCTACAATTAACCCATTAGGACAATTTCTAGGAGCATTAATCATGTTTGTAGTTCTTGGACTAATACCAGGTTATGTCATAGCTAAAGTACTTCATGGAATGGGTAAACTAAGAATTCCACGTGAAGTAGAAATAGCTGGACTTGACTATGAAATGATGGAGACTGCTAAATCAGACGAGAAAGCAGTTGCATCAGCAACCAGGTAAAGGAGATAAAATATGGCTACAGTTACAAACTGGATCGATCACCTAAACAAACCTGCAGAACAAGTTGCAGGAGCTGTTTATCCTGGTGCTGGATCTAGCGAAGGTCTACTGGTAATACTTGCTATCATTTTATGGGTAGGTTGGCATGTTTTGACTTCGAAATCTGAAAGTGATGAGCTTCAAAGATTATCGAGAAAAAGACATGGTCCAAACGACCATAAAAGCAATATTGCTGAATGGTAATAAAAATTAAAAATTTGGGCGCTACTTAATTGTAGCGCCCTTTTTTTATTAAATCATAGAATGCCAGAAGAAAATAATAATAATGAAGAATTAAGACCAAGTAAAATGCGTGGAGTTGCTTTTCCAAAAGCAAAGTACGGTGTGATACTTGCTATAATTATAATTATAGTTGTAAATATAGTTTATTATAAAGAAACAATTTTTTCTTTTTTCAAATAACTATGCTACCCTAATTTATGTCAAAAAATTTATTTCAAATTGCTAAACAAAAAAAAATTAAATACTTTTTAATAAGTTTTGTAGATTTATTTGGAGTTTTAAGATCAAAATTGGTTCCAGCTCATGCAATAAAAGAAATGCAAATAGCAGGAGCAGGTTTTGCAGGTTTTGCTGCATGGTTAGATATGACACCAGCAGACTCAGATATGTTTGGTGTTCCAGACCCAAATAGTCTTATTCAATTGCCATGGAACAAAGAAGTTGGCTGGTTAGCATCTGATCTTTGGATGAATGGAAAGCCAGTAGAAGCTTCACCAAGAGTAATGCTTAAAAAACAAATCAAAGAACTTGCTAAACAAGGTTTAACAATGAAATCTGGTGTGGAATGTGAATATTTTTTGATCTCTGCAGACGGAAAATCCATAGCAGATCCAAGAGATACACAATCTAAACCTTGCTACGATCAAGCTGCTTTGATGAGAAGATATGAACTTATTAAGGAAATTTGTGATTGTATGATTGAGATGGGCTGGGGTCCATATCAAAATGATCATGAAGACGCTAACGGTCAATTTGAAATGAATTGGGATTATTCAGATTGTCTGACTACTGCTGATAGGCATACTTTTTTCAAGTACATGGTAAAAACTATTGCCGAAAAACATGAACTTAGAGCAACTTTTATGCCTAAACCATTTCAAAATTTAACAGGTAATGGTTGTCATGCACATATTTCTGTATGGCAAGGTAAAAAAAATAAATTTTTAGATCTATCAGACAAATTTGGTCTTAGTAAAATAGCATATAATTTTCTAGGAGGAGTAATTAAAAATGCTTCTTCCTTATCTGCTTTCTTCAATCCCACAATCAACAGCTATAGAAGAATTAATGCTCCACCAACAAAATCTGGAGCATCATGGTCACCTAGTAGTATTTCTTATACTGGGAATAATAGAACACACATGATTAGAATTCCTGATCCTGGAAGATTTGAATTAAGATTAATGGATGGATCTGCTAATCCTTATTTACTACAAGCTGGAGTTTTGGCAGCTGGATTATATGGTTTAAAAAATAAAGTTAATCCTGGAAAACCATTAAATTGTAACATGTACACGGACTTCAAAAAATATCCAAATCTTCCAAAACTTCCAAATGATTTAAATCAATCTCTAAAGCAATTAAAGAATAACAAGGAGATGAATAAAAGTTTTGGAAAAGAAACTATAAATAGCTTTATAAAACTTAGAAATTCAGAGATCAAAGAATTTAACAGGAAAGAAAAATTTGATAAATCAAAGCCCGTTACTCGATGGGAGAGTCAAAATACTTTAGATTGCTAAAGTGAATTATTCAAAAAAAATTAGAAATTGGAAATTAACAAAATTTTTGATTAATAAAAAATTTAGATTTAATAGAAATACTATTTTAACTTATATACCTTCAAACATGCTTATAAATGCTTATCAAACAATTTCAAATTGGAAAAGTTACAATGCTTCTCCTCTTTTAAAACTTAATAATCTACAAAAAAATCTAGGACTTAATAATATTTTTTACAAAGATGAGTCTAAAAGATTTCATTTAAAATCTTTTAAAGCTTTGGGGGGTGCTTATGCTGTAGAAAAAATATCTAAGGGAAAAAAAAATATTATCATATCATCAGCTACAGCTGGAAATCATGGAAGATCAGTTGCATGGGGTGCACAAAGATTAAAATTAAAATGTAAAATTTTTGTCAGCCAATATGTAAGTGAAACAAGAGTAAATGAAATTAAAAAATTTGGTGCTGAAGTTATAAGAGTTAAGGGAGATTATGAGGATTCCCTCAAAGAATGTCAAAAATTATCAAAAAAAAATAATTGGAAAATTGTTCAAGATGTATCAACAAGAAATTATAAGTATGTACCTCAACTTACTATGGCAGGATATTCAATCATGATTAAAGAAATCTCTAAACAAACTAATCAATATATAACTCATATATTTCTTCAAGCTGGTGTTGGGGGATTAGCAGCTGGTGTAGTTGCCGGTGTTGCAAAATATTTTAAAAGAATCCCTAAAATTATAATTGTTGAACCTGATCAAGCAGATTGTGTGCTTCAAAGTATAAAAAGTAATAAGTTGAAAAAGATAAGAATTAATAAAGAGAGTATAATGGGTGGAATGTCATGTAATGAGATGTCTCTTGTCCCATGGCAGGTATTAAAAACTGCAAGTAATTGTTGTGTTTCAATCTCTGATAAAAATATCGCAAAAACTATTGCTGGATTAAAAGATAAAGTGTTTAGCAAGACTTCTATTACAGGTGGTGAGTGTGCAGCTCCAGGAGTTATCGCTTTGATTGGGTTGTGTAATAATATTAAAGCAAAAAAATTCCTTAATCTTGATAAAAATTCAAATATTTTAGTAATTGGATGCGAAGGAAATGCAGATGTAAAACTTTACAAACAACTGCTATCTAAGGGTAGAAAATAAAAATTTCTATGACAAAAAATGCAATTACATGGATAAGAGAAGACTTTAGAATTGAGCACAATCCTGCTTTGTCTTATGCAACTCAAAATCATGAGAACGTAATTGCATTATATATTTATAACAAAACTGAATTTGATAATAAAAGAGAGGCACAAAAATGGTGGTTATGTAGATCCCTAGAGGTATTCAAATTAGAATTATCTAAATATAAAGTTAATCTTCAAATATTGGAGGGAAATGAATTAGAAATTTTTTCTAAAATAAAAAAAAAAGATAATATTTCAATATATTGGAATAAAATTTATGAACCTGATGTAATCGCTAAAGGAAAAAAAATTAGAGATATTTTTATTAAAAATGAGATTGAATTTAAATATTTCAAAGGAAATATTTTAAATGAATTTCAAGAAGTTACTAAAAACGATGGAACCCCATTTAAAGTATTTACTCCTTTTTGGAGAAATGCTGAACAAAAATTTTTAGGGTTACCTCCAACTAAAAATTATATGATTAAAAAAAAAACAAAAATAATATCTTTATTCAAAAATACTATAGAACCAAAAAAAATTTTACCAAAAAAAAATTGGTATAAAAAGTTCGAAAAATATTGGAAAGTATCTGAAAGTGACTCTAAAAAAATTTTAGATAATTTAATTGAAAACAAAATAAAAGATTATGGGACTTCTAGAGATTATCCATCAGTTGAAGGGACGTCGAAACTATCACCTTATATAAAACATGGGCAAATTCATGTAAATACGATTTGGAATAAATGTAAAGAAATAAAATCTAAAGGTGTTGGTTATAGAAAATTTATAAATGAATTAGGTTGGAGAGAATTTTCACACAGCTTGATAAATTATTTTCCAGAATTTCTCAAAGGTAATTTTAGAAAAGAATTTGATAGATTTCCCTGGGCAAAAAATGAAAAATTTTTAAAAGCATGGAAGACTGGAATGACTGGTTATCCAATAGTTGATGCTGGAATGAGAGAGCTTTATGAAACAGGATGGATGCATAACAGAATAAGAATGGTAGTTGGTTCTTTTTTAGTAAAACATTTAAGAATAAATTGGACTGAAGGTGAAAAGCATTTTAGAAATTGTTTATTAGATTTTAATAAAGCAAATAATGTGGCTCAATGGCAATGGGTTGCTGGATGTGGAGCTGATGCTGCTCCTTACTTTAGAATATTCAATCCAATTCTTCAGGGCGAAAAATTTGATAAAGAAGGTTTATATGTAAAAAAATGGGTTACAGAATTAAATAAAGTTCCATCAAAATTTATTCATAAACCTTGGGAAATGGAATTGAAATACCAACAAACAATAAATACTTTGATTGGAAAAGATTATCCAAAACCAATAGTAATACATGAAGAGGCTAGAGCGTCAGCTTTAAAAGCTTTTCAAAGTTTAAAAAAAAATTAAATATCACCTATAAAATGATGAATAACCATTCTTGTTTGTGGATTAAGTCTATGTTCAAAAAGATATATTCCCTGCCAAGTTCCAAGTAACAATTTATTATCTTTAATACTCAATGAAATTTGATTATTAGTTAACGCAGATTTTATATGTGCAGGCATATCATCTTTTCCTTCGGTGGTGTGAGTATATAAATTATTATTCATAGGGGCTAAATTATCAAAGTAATTTATTAGATCAGTTTGAACATCCGGATCTGCATTCTCTTGAACAATTAGAGATGCACTGGTATGTTGAATACTTAAATTAAGTATACCATCTTTAAATTTATTTTTTCTTATCCAATCAATTGTTTGATCAGTAAATTCATACAATTTTTGTCCATCTGTATTAATTTGAAGATTATGAAACTCTTGTATCATTGTTTATATTCTGTAGATGTTAGCTCATGTAAACGACTTATAGTACGTTTAAATTGTTTTTCTAAAGATTGTGATGAAGTAAACTGATCTAAATTTGTATTAGCAGTAACTGCAATAGGTATATTTTTATCATATATTATATCAAGCAATGTAATAAATCTGTGTTGTTGATTTGAATTAACATCATGAAACTGTGGTATATTTTCTATAACAATAAAATCTGAAACTTTTGCAACTTCTAAATAATCTTCTGCACCTAAATTTTGATCACATAAATCTTTAAAGTCAAATCTAGAAATTCCTTCATAATAATTTTGAATTTTAAAATCTCGTCCTTTTATATTCAGGATCTTATTATGTTTTTTTTTATCTTTAGTGATAGTTCTAAAAAATTTATTAATCTTAAAATTTGTCTCTTGATTTAATGGAAAAAAATATCTTTGTTTTTGATTTTCTTTTGATCTTCGATAATCATCATCAATTTGAAGTTCAAATTCAAAGGATCTTTCTTTCATTATCTCAATGAACGGTTTAAACTGATCTCTTTGAAGACCATCTTTATATAGTTCTGATATTTTGGTGTTTGAAGTAAGAATTATCTTTACATTTTCTTTAAATATCTCATCGAATAATTTTCCTAAAATCATAGCATCAACAATGTTAGTTACTTGAAACTCATCAAAATATAGTAGAGAAACTTTTGATTTTAAATCTTTTACAAACAAATTTACTACATTATGTTCATCTATATTTTTTCTTTGATGAACAAAACTATGAAAGCTCAACATAAACTCGTTAAAATGAAGCCTTTTTTTCTTTTCTATAATTTGATTATAAAAAAAATCTAAAATCATTGTTTTTCCAACTCCAACATCGCCATAAAGATAAAAACTTTTTTTCGGATCCTTTTTTGAAAAAAAATCAAAAATAAATGATTTAAAATTTTTTTTATAGTAATCTTGCAATTTTTTAATGATTAAAAGTTGATTATTGTTAACTTCTAAATTTTTAGATTTACAAAAAAGTTTAAACTTTTCTTCAAGATTTTTTAACATTAATTCTTTTTAGTTTTAAAATCGATTCCATATTCTGATCTTGGTCCTTTTCTTAATCCAAATGGGCCAGGTATAAAAATAGTCATTGGTTTCGTTCCTGGTTTCAAGTCAACTCTATGAAAGGCATTTGCAGATCTAAAACCTATGTAACCAGGCTTTCTCCAAAACTTACCATTTTTTGTTGTCTCCCAATAACCTCCTCTAAGGATAATTGTTATATAAGGACAAAGATGATTATGAACACCATCTCCGTGATCATCAGCAAGCATTTCATGTATTAAAATATTGAATGGGAACCATTTCGGTCTATGTCTGAATAAAATATAGTAACGGTTCATCCAAGGTTTTGCTAAATCGAACCTAGGATGAGATGGACCTCTATCTAAAACGATTTTTTTTCTACCAATCTTATTTAAGAATTTCAAAATCATCATTATTCATACTTAATGATAGCACCATTTTTAATTACAAATAAATTTTCATTAAAAATGAATGGCTTTGAGATTGTCTCTCGTGAAATATTTATATCTTGCACATTATTCCCTGTATTTAGTTCAATTACTTTGAGTTTTCCATTATTTGTACCTACATAGATATTTTTTTGGCTTATAGAAAAGCCAGTTGGTTTTACAAACTTTCTTTTTTTAATCTTGTAATCTTTCAAAATATCATTTATTCGAATTATATTCCCTTGAATTTTATCTATTACATATAAATATCCTCCATCTGAAATAGTCATAATTAAATCACCTACTAAAATTGGTGTAAGATGAGATCTTACTTTATTTATCCAATTTACAGATCCATTTTTTTTATTTATTGAATAAAGCTCATTTTTACTGTTTGAAAAAAATATATCCTTATTATCACTTACTAATCGGGAAATCTTAAAGTTATATGTTTCATTTATAATTTCACTACTTTGTGTGGGAAGCTGCCAAATAATGAAACCAGTATTAAAATCGACTGCAGTAATATCACCAACTATATTACTAAAAATAACTAATTTTTCATCTAGTATCAAAGAATTTTTTGAATTAGAAACTGTCAATGAGTTTTCTGTTTTTAAACTCCAACATTCAGATCCATCTTTTATATAAAAACATCTCAAAATATTTTTTAAATCAACAATGAAAAATTTATCTTTTAAAGTTTTTATTTCAGAATTGAATGGATATACATTTCTTTTTGACCAAATTAACTCTCCTGTGTCTATATTAATTAGATAAAATTTGGACAAATTATCTGCAACGATAAGATTATTACCATTTCTAGAAAAACTCAGCTTAGGGTTAGATTTTTTTTCTAATTTATTATAATTATTTTTTTTCCATAATATCTTTCCATTATTATCGTATTTTATCACAGAACCTTTATGGTCAAAAAAAATCAAACTATTACTTAAAAATAATGGCTGAAAATTCAATTGTTCAGGTTCATTAAATCTAGAAAACTTGTAACTGTTTATCTTATTTAATTTCCCAGAGTAATTTTGAACACCAAAATTATTTTGATTATCAAAAATATCATTATTCGTAATGATTTTTGATAAATTTAATTTGAGAGTAGAATTGAATTCTTTTGGAGTTTCTTTTTTTTTATCAAGTATTGTTTTGGTATTTTTAGTTTTTTTATTATTTTCTAATTCTTTGTTTTTGTTATTCCAAATTCTTGAATTTTCATTAAATGAACAATTAACTAATAAAAATGAAAATACAATTGATAAAAAAATTCTAATCACTAAAATCTCTATTTAATCTTTTTTGTGCTTCTTGAATAATATCTGGATTTGAATTTTCAAGATCGATTATTTGATTAAAAAATTCTTTTGATTTCAATTTTTCATTTTTTTCATAAAAAAATTCCGCCATTAAATATAAGGCATGAGATTTCCAAACACTTTCTGTCTTTATTAATGGATCTAAAATATGTAATAACTCATTTTCACTACTTTGATCTGCATTAAACAAGCCTTTTTTAAAGACTAATAAATTTTTTATCTCTTTATCTAAGGAAGTTTTTTGAATTAAAATATCAAATAAATCGTTTATTATATTCCTGTCAATTATTAGATTATTATCTATTATAAAATACAATGATAACGGTGAATAAGTTGAGTCTTTTTTATTTACTATTTGAATTAAAGTATCAGTTGTTTTTTTTTTGTTATCATCACTAAAATCGATAATTGTAGAATTGTATAAATTTGAGATTTTAATTATTTCATTTTTTTTGTACTCACCATACCCAAAAAATAAAATAGAAATTAGTATTACTGAAATTAAAAATGTAATGAGTTTATTTTTATTATTAATAAAAAAGTTTTTTATTCTTTCATTACGAGTATTTGTATTAATTATTGTTATATCTTCATCCATACCTAAATCATATTACGAAGAACATACTGTAATATCCCTCCATTTTTATAATACTCTAGTTCATTTTTAGTGTCTATCCTACACAATGTTTCGATCTTTTTAACTTCACCTGATAAATATTTGATTTCTAATTTAACTTTAGCGGAAGGATTTAATCCTTTTTCTAAATCTATTACACTAAATAATTCAGAACCTTTTAAATCTAAATTTTTACGATTTATATTATTTATAAATTGCAATGGTAATACTCCCATGCCAATTAAGTTAGATCTATGAATTCTTTCAAAACTTTCTGCTATGACTGCTTTAACACCTAAAAGTTTTGTTCCTTTTGCAGCCCAATCTCTTGAGGATCCTGTGCCATATTCTTTCCCTCCAATTACAACTAAATCAGTATTTCTTTTTTTATATTCAGTCACAGCATCATATATCGGCATTACTTTTTCTTCAGGGTACAATTTTGTATATCCTCCCTCAGTTCCGGGTGCCATTTCATTTTTTATTCTAATATTTGCAAATGTTCCTCTCATCATAACTTCATGATTACCTCTACGCGATCCATAAGAATTATAATCCTTAGGTAAAATTTGATGTTTCATAAAATATTCACCTGTTGGACTATCTTTTTGAATATTTCCAGCTGGAGATATATGGTCAGTGGTAACCATGTCACCTAAAATCAATAAAGGTCTAGCATTTTTGATTTCCTTAAATCCCTCAGGTTCATCTGGTAAGTCATCAAAAAAAGGAGGTTTTTTCACATAAGTTGAATTATCTTCCCAATTATAAATACTACTTTTTTCAGTCTTAATTTGTTGCCATTGTTTTGGACCCTCTGAAACATTTGAATATCTCTTAATAAACATTTCTGCACTTAAAGAGGATTTTAATGTTTCCTCGATTTCTTTATTTGATGGCCAAATATCTTTCATGAAAATATCCTTACCATTTTTATCTTTACCAAAAGAATCTTTATATAAATCAAAATTCATATGACCTGCTAAAGCATAGGCAACAACTAATGGTGGTGAAGCTAAATAATTCGCTTTTATATGTGGTGAAATTCTTCCTTCAAAATTTCTATTTCCTGACAAAACTGAAGCAGCGTAAATATTTTCATTTTTAATTGCCTTAACTATATTATCGTCTAATGGACCTGAATTACCAATACATGTTGTGCAACCATAACCTACAAGATTAAATCCAAGCTTGTCTAAATATGTATTCAATCCTGCTTTTTCCAAATAATCAGTAACTACTTGCGACCCTGGGGCTAGTGAGGTTTTAACCCACGGTTTGACTTCTAAACCAAATTCAACAGCTTTTTTTGCAAGTAATCCAGCTCCAATAAGAACATTTGGATTTGAAGTATTGGTACATGATGTTATTGCAGCAATTAAAATTGAACCATCTTTAATTTCAAATTCTGCATTAGGTACTTTAGAAATAGAAAAATTATTTTTTTTAGTAATTTCTTTAAAACTTTCTTTAAAATTTTTTGCAGCATCAGTTAATAAAACTTTATCTTGTGGTCTTTTAGGTCCAGATATTGTTGGAACTATCGTAGACATGTCTAAAGTTATGGTATCACTAAATTCAATATCGTTACTAGCCCATAAACCTTGAGCTTTAGCATATTCTTCAACTATTTTTACAGTATCAGAGTCTCTCCCAGAAAACTTTAGATATTTCAATGTCTCATCATCTATTGGAAAAAACCCACAAGTTGCACCATATTCTGGAGCCATATTAGCTATTGTTGCTCGATCAGCTAATGTTAAATTCTTTAAACCTTCTCCGTAAAACTCCACAAATTTGCCAACTACACCTTTGTCTCTTAAAATTTTAACAACTGTAAGAACTAAATCTGTGGCTGTTGAACCCTCTGGCATTTTATTTTTTACTTCAAAACCAATCACTTCTGGAATTAACATTGAGATTGGCTGACCTAACATACCAGCTTCTGCCTCAATACCTCCAACACCCCAACCTAAAACTGATAATCCATTAACCATTGTAGTATGACTATCTGTGCCTACCAAAGTATCTGGGAATAAATAATTATCATTATTATATTTAGCAGACCAAACTACTTTTGATAAATATTCTAGATTTACCTGGTGGCATATTCCAGTGCCAGGAGGAACAATTCTAAAATTATCAAATGCTTGTTGGCCCCACTTTAAAAAAGAATATCTTTCACCATTTCTATTAAATTCAATTTCTACATTTTTATCAAAAGAATCTGGTTTAGCTGATTGATCTACTTGCACAGAATGATCAATAACAAGATCCACTGCAGAGAGTGGATTAATAGTATTTGGATCTTTATTTTTTTCTTTTACAGCCTCTCGCATTGCAGCCAAATCTGCAACAGCAGGTATACCTGTATAATCTTGTAACAGAACTCTAGCTGGTCTATATGCTATTTCTGTTTTAGATTTTTTTTCTTTAAGCCAGTCTTTTATCGCATTAATTTGATTTTTATTTACTGATAAATCATCTTCATATCTAAGAAGATTTTCTAAAAGAACCTTTAGTGATTTTGGTAATTTTGAAATTCCGTGTAAACCATTTTCCTCAGCTTTCATTAAAGAAAAGATTTTAAAAATTTTATCATTAATTTTAATATCCGTTAAAGAGTTATAAGAATTTTTTGTTCCAGGTTTCATATTTTATATATAAAATGTAATTATGCTCAAAAGAAGAAGCCCTGACATAGCATAATTAAAGTACTTAATAAATTTATCATTTGTCGCAAATTTCCTTAAGAATTTACCTATAAATGTCCATAACGTAATACTTGTCAAAGAAAATAAGAAGGCAAGAATTATTACCTGAGTCGCATAATTAATATAATTTTCTCCTAATTCAACATATGTGGAAACTACAATAATTGCTACCATTACTCCTTTTGGATTTAAATATTGAAAAAGGAAAGTTTCGATAAACTTTACAGGATTTTCTTTTTTAGTATCATCTGAAGTATTCGATGATGCTATTTTATAAGCTAAATAAATCAAAAAAAGAGTGCCTAAATATTTTATGATAACTTGTATAATTGGAAAAAGTTTAAATACATTAATTAACCCGATAGTTAAAAAAATAACTAGTGATGTAAAACCTAGAGTAACTCCAAGAATATGTGGGATTGTTTTCGTAATACCAAAATTAAAACCAGAATAAGAGGCCACCACATTATTTGGCCCTGGTGTATAGGCTGTCACAAACCAAAATAAAGCAATCGATAATATTTCTGGATGCATATTTAAGCTATCGGCAATCCATTCTCAGAATTTCTTGATGGATGGACTAAAATTACTTTACCTTCCTTATCAATAGATCCTAAAATTAAAACTTGAGAAACTACTCCAGCAATATTTTTTTCAGCAAAATTGCAAACTCCAATTACTTGTTTACCTTTTAAATTGTCTTCGTTGTAGTAATGAGTAATCTGCGCTGAAGATTGTTTGATACCAATTTCTTTACCAAAATCAACTTCAACAACTAAAGAGGGTTTCCTTGCTTTTTCATTTTTTTTAACCGATATAACTGTGCCAACTCTAATATCAACTTTATCAAAAATATCGTATGTTATTTGTTCTTTCATAATGGCAGTATTTATAATAATTATTAGTTATGAGTACAGAAATTAATTTAGAGGAATTACACAAAAATTCAGTCAAAATTTTAACTGACCTTATAGGTTTTAGAACAATTTCTGGAGAAGATAATAGTGCTTTAATTAATTATTGTGAAGATTATCTCCATAAACTGGGGGCGACATCCTTTAAAACATTCGATAAAGAAAAAAAAAGGATAAATCTTTTTGCTACTTTGAAATCAAAAAATACAAATGGTATCAAACCAATAATCTTATCAGGACATACAGATACAGTTCCAGTTTCAAAAAGTTGGAGTACAGATCCATTTAAAGCAACAATTAAAGGAGATAAGCTTTATGGCAGGGGTTCTTGCGATATGAAAGGATTTATTGCTTGCACTTTAGCTTTTGCGCCTATTTATGCTAAAACAAACTTAAACAGAGATATTCATTTTTCATTTACTTTTGATGAGGAAACGGCCTGTCTAGGAGCTCCAATATTAATTGAAGAATTAAAAAAAAGAAATATTAAAGATGGTATTTGTATTGTAGGTGAACCTACTAAAATGAAAATTATAGATGCTCATAAGGGTTGTTACGAATACACTACTCATTTTGAAGGATTGGCAGGTCACAGTTCAGCACCACACAAAGGCGTAAGTGCAGTTGAGTTTGCTACAAAATACGCAAACAAATTAATTGAGCTTAGAGACGATTTAAAAAAAAGGGCTCCAAAAGATTCTATTTTTGATCCTCCCTTTTCAACTTTACAAGTAGGAGGAATTTTTGGAGGAATTGCACATAATGTGATTGCAGATAAATGTTATATTAATTGGGAAACAAGACCAGTTGTAAAAGAAGATGGGACATTCTTAAATAATCAAATTGATGCATATGCAAATGAAGTTCTTTTACCTGAAATGAAAAAGGTTTTTAAAAATTCAAAAATCACAAAAGAAATTATTGGTGAAGTCACAGGATTTGATCGTGTTGAAAAATCTGAAGCTTGTGAGTTAGTCTCAAGTTTAACAGGTGATAATTCAAGAGAGGTTGTGTCATTTGGAACGGAGGCTGGTCTGTTTCAAGAAATTGGTATTAGCACAGTAGTATGTGGCCCTGGATCTATTGAACAAGCTCATAAAGTAGACGAATTTATTGAACTTAGTGAATTAAAGAAATGCATAAATTTCTTAAATGGTATAAAGTCTAAATCTATTTCTAATTAAAAATTATTACGAAATCTTAATTAAATTAAAATTATAAATGGGTAAAAAAAGTTCAAGAGATTTTATAGGCTATGGAAGTAAAGGAAAAAAAATCTCATGGCCTAAAAAAGCAAAATTAGCTCTTCAAATAGTTTTAAATTATGAAGAGGGTGGAGAGAATTCTATTCTAAATGGAGATAAATATTCTGAAACTTTTTTATCTGAAATTATCGGCGCTAAAGCAATTAAAGGAAGGCATAAAAGTATGGAAAGTATATATGAATATGGATCTAGATCAGGTTTTTGGCGTTTAGACAGACTATTTAGAGAGAAAAAAATTCCAGTAACTATTTTTGGTGTGGGATTAGCATTAAAACAAAATCCTGATGTATGTAATGCAATTAAAAATGGCGACTATGAAATTGCAGCACATGGTTACAGATGGATAGACTACCAAGATGTAAAAAAAACAACTGAGAAGAAACATATGCAACTAGCCATCAAAACAATTAAAGATATTTTTGGCAAAAGACCATCAGGTTGGTACACAGGACGATGTAGCCCAAACACTAGAGATTTAGTATTTGATGATGGTGGTTTTTTATATGATAGCGACAGTTATTGTGATGACTTGCCATATTGGGAATACAGAGGAAAAAAGAAACAACTAATTATTCCTTATACTTTAGATAATAATGATATGAGATTTGTTACAAATCAAGGATTCAATACAGGTGATCATTTTTATAATTATCTAAAAGATAGCTTTGATACTTTGTATGAAGAAGGAAAAACAAGCCCTAAAATGATGTCAGTTGGATTACATTGTAGGCTAATTGGTAGACCGGGGAGAATTAAATCTTTAAAGAAATTTCTAGATTACGTTCTTAAATTTGATGATGTATGGATTTGTAAAAGAATTGATATAGCCAAGCATTGGATTAAAAATTACTCATAATATGAAAGAAAAAATAATATTTACTAACGGATTGATAGATTTAGCTCAACCAAGATTAGGTACTAAAGTAATCTATAAAACTGATGATTTCTTTGCATCTGCTCATAGAATTATTAGTCCAACTATTCCTGTATTCAAAGATGGTGTATTTGATAAACATGGAAAATGGATGGATGGATGGGAGTCTAGAAGAAAAAGGACTTTTGGACATGATTACATTATTTTAAAATTAGGTAAGCCAGGAAAAATTTCTAAAATTGATGTTGATACATCTCATTTTAATGGCAATCAACCATCAATGATCTCAATCGAGGGAGCGAATTCTAAAACAAAGAAAATCAAGCAATTTAAATGGATTTCAATTATTTCAAAAAAAAAGGTTAAAGCTAATTCTCATCACTTTTTTTCAGTAAAAATCAATAAGATATTTACTCACGTGAAATTTAATATTTTTCCTGATGGTGGTGTTGCTAGATTAAGATTGTATGGATCAATTGCTAAATCAAAAAAATCAAGAAATAAAAAAATTAATCTTGCATCACTGTTGGACGGAGCTTCAGTTATTGCTTGTAACAATGAACACTTTGGAAAAGCTGAAAATATTTTAGCTCCTGGTAAAGCAAAAAATATGGGTGATGGCTGGGAGACTAGAAGACGAAGAGTTAAAGGAAATGACTGGTTAATTTTGAATTCTATTGATGGAAAATCTATTGATAAAATTGAAATTTCAACTCATCATTTTAAAGGGAATTATCCTAGTTACTGTTCTTTACAAGCAGCTTATTTGACATCTAAAAGCTATAAACAAATTGTAAACTTATCAAATAAATGGAAATACTTATTAAAAAATACAAAATTATCAGCTAATAAAACTCATAAATTTAAAAATACTTTAATGAAAAAAGAAAAAATCAATCATATTAAAATTAATATTTTTCCTGATGGTGGAATCTCTAGATTTAAAATTTTTGGTAAAAAAATATGACAGATTTAATTATAAGACCAAAACCAATTACTAAAGAAAATTTTAAAAAGTTTGGTGATATGATTACAACTGCAAATATTAAACCAATTGAAATTAATAATGGATATGCGAAAAGATATGATGGAATAGCAAATTTGGATACCAAAAAAGACAATGGTGAGTCTACGATTAGTATTTTTTCAGCTCTTAAAAGATCTTTTCCGATGAAAGTTGACATGATGGAAAAACATCCGCTTGGAAGCCAAGCTTTTATTCCTATGAAAGAAACTATTTTTTTAGCATTCGTAGCTCCTGAGGGGGATAAACCTGATTTAAATAAGATTGAGTCTTTCATCATTCCAAAAGGAATAGGTATTAATTATAATCCAGGTATTTGGCATTTCCCATTAATCTCAACAGAGGATATGAATTTTTTAGTTGTAGATAGATTGGGTGAAGGAGATAATTTAATTCTTCACGATCTCAATAATGAAAATATTACTTTAGAATTTAAAGTATAAAAGAACGATTGAGTTTTTTAAAAACTTAATTATTCCAACCACCGACAGCTTTAACTTCTAAAAACTCTTCAAGACCATGTTCTCCAGCTTCTCGACCAATGCCTGAGTGTTTGAAACCACCGAATGGTGCATCAACAGCTATTCCAGCACCATTAACATCTACCATTCCTGATCTTAATTTTCTTGCAACTCTTTTAACCTTCTCTTTATCTTGAGTTTGAATATAATTCGTTAATCCATAAGGTGTGTCATTAGCAATTTGAATTGCTTCTTCTTCATTTTCAAAAGGCATAACAGATAAAACAGGTCCAAAAATTTCAGTTCTTGCAATTTCCATATTATTATTCACGTCAGCAAAAACTGTTGGTTTAACAAAATAACCTTTTTGTAAACCTTCTGGCTTACCAGGGCCTCCAGCAACTAATTTTGCACCTTCATCAATACCCTTTTTAATTAAAGTTTGAATTTTATTATACTGTGTTTCAGAAATCACAGGACCAATATGTTCTCCCTCTTTTTTGGGGTCACCAACTTCAAATTTTTCTGTATATTTTTTTAATCTTTCTACAGCTTCATTGTACATAGATTTTTCAACAAGCATTCTAGTAGGAGCATTGCATGATTGACCTGAATTTCTAAAACATCTTAAGGCACCTCGCTCTATAGCATCAGGATCTGCATCTTTAAAAATAATATTAGCACCTTTACCACCTAGCTCTAAACTAACTCTTTTAAAATCTTTAGCAGCGTTTTGTGAAATAAGAGCTCCAGCACGTGTTGAGCCAGTAAATGAAATCATATTTATATCAGGATGACTTGTTAATGCGTCTCCAGTAGTAGCGCCGTCCCCATTAATTAAATTAAATACTCCTGAAGGGAAACCTGTTTCATCAATTAATTCTGCCAAAATCATTGATGACAAAGGGGCAAGCTCTGATGGTTTTAAAACCATTGTACATCCAGACGCTATTGCTGGCATCACTTTTAAACAAACTTGATTCATAGGCCAATTCCAAGGTGTTATTAAAGCACAAACACCTTTTGGTTCATAAATAAGTCTCTGATTAGGAGCGTGATCTCCTAATGGTTTTTCAAACTCAAAATTCTTTAAGTACCTAATAAATGACTTAAGGTGAGCTGCGCCGGTCCCCGCTTGAAGTTTTGTTGCAAAATCTTTTGGGGCTCCCATTTCAGTTGTAATTGCCTCAGCAATATCTGCCCATCGTTTTTTATAATTTTCATAAAGTTTTTCTAGAAGTTTTATTCTCTCATCTTTTGATGAAAATGCCCAAGAGCTATAAGCTTCTTTTGCAGCACTTACAGCATGGTTAACATCTTCTTTGTTACCTAAAGATATTACTGCACAATTTTCTTCAGTTGCAGGATTTATTACTTTGATTTCTTCTTTACTTTTTGGTGTTACCCATTTTCCATCAATATAAAAATTTTTTTTATTTTCCATAGCAGACTCCTATCCTTTCTTTATTTTTTTGCAAACAAATTAGTTATCTCATAAACTATAGTTGCAGCTGCTAAAGAAGTTACTTCTGCATGATCATAAGCTGGTGACACTTCAACTACATCTGCTGAGATTAAATTCATTCCAGATAAACCTCGAATTACATTAACCATTTCTCTTGTGGTCATTCCTGCTATTTCTGGTGTGCCTGTTCCAGGTGCAAAAGCAGGATCTAATACATCTATATCAATTGATAAATACAAAGGGTTATTACCAACTCTTTTGCGAATTCTTTCGGCAATCTTATCTGTGCCCTCAGTCTGAAATTCATCACAATGAATTATCTTAAATCCAAAACTTTCATCATTTTTAATATCATTTCGACTATACAAAGGTCCTCTGATTCCTACATGCATAGAGGCATCATCTAAAAATAAATTTTCTTCCCTAGCTCGTCTAAAAGGAGTTCCATGAGTATATGGTGCACCAAAATAAGTATCCCATGTATCCAAATGTGCATCAAAATGAACTAAAGCAACAGGGCCCTTATTAATTTTATTAACTGCTTTTAATAAAGGAAATGCTATTGTGTGGTCTCCACCTAAACTTATTATGCCTCCAGTTTTTTTTAGTAAATCAGTTGCTCCATCCTCAATTTGTTTGATTGCTTCGTTAATATTAAAAGGATTGCATGCAATATCTCCAGCATCAGCAACTTGTTGGACTTTAAAAGGCTCTACATCATAACTTGGATGATAATTTGTTCTTAAATGTCTTGAAGCTTGCCTTATACTTTGAGGACCGAATCTAGCCCCAGGTCGATAACTTGTTCCAGCATCAAATGGTATCCCCACAATAGCTACATCACAATATTCAACATCTCTTAATTCTGGTAATCTTGCAAAAGTTGACGGTCCAGCGAATCTAGGTACCTTAGTTCCACTTACTGGCTGAATAGGTTCTTTACTACTTTTTTTTTTCATTATAAAAAGTCTATCACATTCTAACAATTTGGAATATCTTCAATAATACTAATTATGAAATTATTTAAGTTAATTTTATTATGTTTATTTTTATTTTCAAATGCTTATGCAAATACAATTTATGATTTGATAAAAATACCTCATCTTGAAATTTATAATATTAAAACTGATAATAAGTTGAGATATTTATATGCTAAACAACCTTTTACAATTGGATTAGATAATAATATCAATTGTTTTAATTCACGAAAAAAAGATTTAGAAAAAAAATACGTAATTATAGAAAAAAACCTAAGAAGATATTCAAAAGATTTTCTTAAAAAAATAAATCTAAAATATATTGTTCTATGTGAAGATTTATCAATTTCAGGAATTGGAACAGCAGGTATTCCAGATAATATAATGAAAACTTTGATTGTAGATATTAAATTTAATGAAAAATATTTTGAACGAGTACTTCATCATGAAGTATTTCATATTATAAATGACACATATAAAGAAATATTTGACAAAGAAATATGGTCCTCATTTAATCCTTCGGGATTTAATTATGCTAAATGCTCTACATGTACAAAAAAAATTGGTTTGGATACATATCTAAAAACGAATGGTTTCATTACAGAATATTCAAGATCTACTGCATCTGAGGATATGGCTGAAGTATTTTCTCATTTAATGTATGGAAATATACCAGATGAAATTGACCCTATTTTAAAAAAAAAAATAGAGTTTATTAAAAAAGGTATTTCAAAAATTGATAAAAATTTTGTTTTATGATTGAGAAAATTAAAGCCTCAACATCAGAAAAAATTATATTTATTTTCATTTTAATTCTAGGTTTATTTTCACTAACTTCATTTCTTCTTTTAAAAGATAGATGCTTATTTGTTAAAAATTATGATCCTGAAAAAATTAAATTCAAAGATCCAAGTAATATTGCAATTCTCAATGTTGGTTGTGGAAATGTGATTATTGAATTGTATCCAGAAATCTCCCCAAATGGAGTTGCAAGATTTAAAACTCTAATAAAATCAAAATCATATGATGATGTTGCTTTTCACAGAGTAATTAAAAATAAACTAGTTCAAGCTGGTGACTTAGAGTTTGGAAAAAAAGGTAATATTGATTACGGAAAAATTGGAACTGGAAAATCTGGCTTGGGCACTATCAAGTCTGAAATAGATAAAGAATTTGATTATTCAAAAGGAAGTGTGGGTTTAGCTAGAACTCAAAAATATAATACAGAAGATAGTCAATTTTTTATTATTCTTCAGGATGAACCATTATATGAGGGTGAGTTTACTCCAATAGGAAAAGTAATATATGGAATAAAAGTTTTAGAAAAAATAAAATATTTAGATAAGTCCGAATATGTGCTTAGACCTGATTTTATTAATTCATTAAGATTGTTTAATTAACTAAAGGCTTGCCTGTTGCAAGGGTATGTTTGATTCTATCTTGGGTTTGTTTCATTTCAATTAATTTCATAAAGGCATCAAGTTCTAATTTAAATAAATCATCCTCTGACAAAGTTTTATCCATTGATGTATCTCCACCACTAAGAACATTAGCTAGCTCTTTTGCAACTGTCATACCATGATCTAGAATAACTTTTTCATTGTAAAGTTTATCTAAAATTTTGTTCATCTCTCCAATAACAACCTTTCCAGGTAAATTAAATTTAAGTTCATCAGGAGCTTTAAAATTTTTGTTTTCATTTAATATTTTCTTTGAAACTTCCAATAAACTATTCCTATTCATAATTTTTTTATTTTCAGGTAATAGATATTTTAATGGTTCTGCTTCAACTGGAGAAGTGGCTGTTCTTCCGTAACCAATAATATCAAATACTTTTAATGGTGCATAATTTGGATCTTTTTTTGCTTCATCTGTATCAAGCCATCTTGCTAACATTTCTTTGCAACCTCCACCTGCAGGGATTAAACCAACAATGGTCTCAACAAGTCCAATTACTATATTTGTATGAGATGCCACAAAATTACTTTGAACTAAGACCTCAAACCCACCACCCAATGTCAGGCCAGATGGTGCAGATATAACAGGATGTTTGGAGTACTTAAGATGTTTGCATGTTTCTTGAAAGTACTTAATAAACTTTTCAATTGATTTAAAGTCATTCTTGTCAGCAAATTGCATTGTGTAGGTTAAATTTACTCCAGCTGAAAACTGCATACTTTCGTTAATTATTATTAAAGGTTTATCAGTAGCTTTCTTAAGTGCATCCATTGAGTCATAATCTAAAGCATTAGCTTTAGTGGTAAACTCAACTATATTATAATCATTAAATCTATAGATTGATGCCGAACTGTTTCCATCAACGCTTAATGCTGTTTTTTTAACCTTACCTAAAGTTTCTATAGAAGTATATTTTTGTCTTACTCCATAGAAATTTTCATTTTTTGTTTCTGCTAAATTTTCTAAAAATTTATTACCTTTAAAGTTGTCAACTTTCTCAAAAAAATTTTTTACCCCTATTTCTTCAAGCATCTCGAAAGGACCTTTGGCCCAATTAAAACCAAGTCTCATAGCTTCATCAATATCATTGAATTCTTTTGTAATTGCAGGAACTAATGAGGATGCATACTTGATAATTTTTTCTAAAACAGACCAAGCGTATTCACCGTATTTATCATTTCTATTAATAAGACTTTTCAAATCAACTTTATCAGATTTTATATCAATTTTTTTACTTGGCGAATAATCCCCAGTTTGAAGATTGATAGCTTCCATAATTTTTCCATTTTCAGTCTTTTTCATTCTATAAAAGCCACCTTTGCCTTTTCTTCCTGTGTAGCCAGTTTCAATTAACTTTTTTACTAATGGGATTTCTTTTGCAACATCATGAAACTCATCGGACTCTGGAAGTTCTTTAATAAAACTTTTTAAAACATCGGCCATCAAATCAATACCAATCAGATCATAAAGACCAAAAACTCCTGTTTTTGGAATACCCATTGGTCTTCCAAATATTGCATCAGCTTCCTCTACAGTAAGCTTCATCTTAAATGCTTCGGTCATTGCTATTTGCATAGCGTATACACCTACTCTATTTCCTAAAAATCCAGGTGTATCATTACAAATAATTGCTCCTTTACCTAATTCAACTTCGCAAAATTCTTTTAATTGATTTATTTTATTTAAATCATTGTCCTCATTTTTTACAATTTCAAGAAGTCCCATGTATCTAACGGGGTTAAAAAAGTGAGTAATACAAAAATCTTTTTTTTGTTCTTTATCTAAATTTTGGGACAATACTTTAATCGGAATAGATGATGTATTAGATGAAACTATTGCACCCTCTTTTCGACTTTCAAAAATTTTTTTATAAATTTGGTGTTTGATATCAATTCTTTCAACAACTGCCTCAACAATCCAGTCTGCTTTTTCAACAACTGAAAAATCATCATTAATATTTCCAACTTTGATATTATTTATTTTTGATTTATCTATTAATAATGGTGGTCTAGATTTATGAATTCTCTCTCTTGCATTTTCACTTATTTCAGTTTTTAAATCTAGCAATGTAACTGGAATATCTGCATTACAAAGATGTGCTGCAATACCACTTCCCATTGTACCTGAACCAATCACCACTACGTTCTTAATCTTCATGAAATAATACTACTATTGATTTATTCCTCTGAGTCTTTCAGATCTTCTTCTTAAAAGTTCAGCGGTTACCAAAATTAGTGTTGATAAAATAATCAAACAAGTTGCTACAGCTAAAATTGTTGGACTCAACTGTTCTCTTAAACCAGTCCACATTTGAATTGGAATGGTTGTATTTTCTAATCCAGCCAAAAATAAAACTACAACAACTTCATCAAATGATGTTACAAATGCAAATAAACCTCCTGAGATAACTCCTGGTAAAATTAATGGTAGGGTTATTTTCATAAAAGTATTTACTGGATCACTTCCCAAGCTTGCGGCAGCTCTTGTAACACTATGATCAAATCCTGATAATGTAGCTGTAACAGTTATCACAACAAAAGGTGTTCCTAAAATAATGTGAGCTAAAACAATACCAGTATGGGTCGCTGCCAAACCAGCTTTTGCCATAAAGAAAAATATTGCAACACCAGAAATAATTAAAGGCACAATCATTGGAGAAATTAAAACAGCCATTATCAAACCTTTATAAGGCATATGTCTGCTGCTCAAACCTAATGCAGCGACTGTTCCAAGTATAACAGAACCAATTGTGGCAAAGATTGCTATAATGAAACTATTTTTAGCTGCTAATCCCCATGGATTTTTTGTTCCATAAATCATATCCTTATACCATCTCAAAGAAAAAGCATCTGGATCTAGACGCTTCATGCCTTCAGAAAAGCTCAAAAACTCTTCTGCATTAAATGATAATGGAAAGATTACAAATAAAGGTGCGATTAGAAAAAAGAAAACTGCACCACAAATTGTAAGATAAATATAATGCCAAATTCTATAATGTGGTTCAGTATATTTTGGTAAAGCCATCTTTATTAACCTAATTTAATATTATCAATTCCAACTATTTTATTATAAAGCCAATAAATCACTAAAACCCCACTCAACAACATTAAACCCATCGCAGATGCAAAGCTCCAATCAAGTGTACTCTTCATGTGAAAGGCAATTTGGTTACTTATTAAAGTTCCAGATGCACCACCTACTAATGCAGGTGTTATGTAATAACCGATTGCTAAGATAAATACCAATAAACAGCCTGCACCTATTCCAGGTATCGTTAGTGGAAAATAAACCTTCCAAAATGCAACGAACGGTGTTCCACCTAGTGATTTGCCAGCTCTCATTAAGCTTGGTGAGATAGTTTTCATTACACTGTAAAGTGGTAGGACCATAAACGGCAATAGTATTTGGGTCATTGCTACATAACTTCCTGTTTTGTTGTACATCATTTCAGGTCTATTATCATCTGCAACCAATCCAATCCCCACAAAGAAATCATTAACTATTCCTTGTTGTTGCAACAAGATCATCCAACTAGCAGTCCTTACAAGTAATGAAGTCCAAAACGGTAGCAATACGCAGATCATTAATAAGTTACTGTACTTCATAGGTAAAGTAGCTAATAAATGGGCTATTGGATAAGCCATTAAGAAACAAAAGACCGTAACAAAGAATGCAATTTCCAAAGTTCGTAACCACAACACTCTGTGAATTCTTCTGTCTTCCTCAACACTTACTATTTTTCCCTCTTCATTTACATACATATCCATTCCTTTTAGATATTTTTGACCTGTAAATTCAGGAGCTCTTCTTTGAATTGCTCTCCAGTACTCAACATCAGCCCATCTTTTATGAACTGACATTATTTGTTCTTTATAATTTCCTTCTTCAAATTTTTTTGATGCTCTACGAAGTTTCTTAATTATACTTTTAAATCCATTTTTTGTGTAATTTAACTGAGTAGATAATTTTCCCTCACGTTTATCTTCAACTAATTTGACAAAATCTTCATGGAAAGCAGCAAAAACTTCTTCATCAGGCAGTTCTTGACCATCCCAGTTTTCCATTGCTTTAAATGTTTTGGGTAACATTTGTGTTACCATTTTATCATCAACACTTCTAAACAACATATCACCTATTGGAAATACATAAGTAATTATTAAGAAGAATAGTAAAGGTGCAACAAGTAAGAATGCTTTGATTTTATTTTTTTTTTCAGCTTTCTTTAGACTTACCTCTAAAGGTATACCGTCTGTTGTTAAAATCTGTTTTGTTTCTGAACTCATAAATAAAAAGGGCGGTTATAAATAACCGCCCTTAAATTATAATATATAATTAAGTTTAATAAAACTTAAATTATAGACCAGCTTTCATAGCTTCCCATTTTTCACCAAGCTCTGTACCGTTATCAGCCCAGAAAATTGGATCTACTAGGAAGTAGTTTTTAGTGTTAGCTGGTGCAGTTGGCATTTGTGGTACCATGTTAGTCTTACCATCTTTATACCAAGGCTCACCTTTTTCCATAATACTAATTGAAGATTTTCTCCAAGGAGCATATGCGATGTATTTAGCACTTCCTGCTAACATCTCTGCACTAGTCATCATAGCTAAAGCTTTTTTAGCCATACCATTAGCATCGTTTGGTCCACCTTTAACTTGTACGAAATATTCGTAGTCAAGACCTTGGCCATCCCAAACTTGTTTGATTGGTGCACCTTCTCCAATTTCAGCATTGAAGAATCTACCGTTCCAACCAGTAGCCATTACTACTTCACCTGATACTAACAGTTCTGGTGGTTGAGCACCTGCAGACCAAAATACACATCCACCGTTAGGATCTGTGCAAAGTTTTTTGATCTTATTCATTGCTCTTTCAACACCTTTTTCTGTTTCTAAAGCTTTGTAGATTTTTGCTCCGCCTTTACCTGGCTTGATACCATCTGCAGCTAAAGCGATCTCTAAATTAGTTAGAGCGCTTTTGTAGATAGCTCTTTTTCCAGGGAATTTCTTTGTGTTAAAGAAATCTTTGATAGTCTTTGGAGTACCTTTAACATTATTAGTGTTATAAGCATAGTTCCAAGAATATAAGATATTTCCTACAGCACATTTACTTGGCATTGCAGTAAAGAAATCTTTACTTGCTGGAGTTCCATCTGGAGCTGGTGGAAAGTCTTTATCGAAATCAAATTCAACAAATAAACCTTCATCACATCCAGTGATAGTATCCATTGCAAACACGTCGATTATATCCCACGTGATCTTTCCAGCTTCTTTTTGTGCTTTGATTTCTGATAAACCGCCTGAATAGTCAACCCAAGCAATGTTAATGCCTAGTTTTTTAGCAGTTGGATCACCATATCCTAACTTTTGAGACTCAGTATAAGCCCCACCCCAAGACACTGCAGTTACTGTTGTTGCAAATGCTGAAGAAGTTAGTGAAAGTACAAAAGAAATAGCTAGTAATATTTTACTAAGTTTTTTCATTTTTCCTCCGTTTAAACGTTTGTAAAAACAAATTAAAGCAAGTCTAGATACCAGAGTCAACAGGCGTTTTTATCTTATTCTATAGTGATTCTAAGATGTTTATTTTGGGTCTAAAGCTCGAGCATCTGCACTATTCCAACCAATCTTAATTTCATTACCAAGTTTGATATCAAGATTAGCAGAGCTGTTAGGAACTTTTAAAATAAATTCTGGATTTCCTAATAAATTTATTCGAACTCTTGTATGGTCACCATGGTAAATAACTTCCTCAATTTTTCCATTATGAATGTTGTCCATTTTTTCTTTAGGATTGATTAAAGCTCTTTCAGGTCTTAATGAAACTTTTGTTCTCTCTCCTTTGGATTTAACTGAGATTGGGTTGGCCATTATTTCAGCATTAGAAAGTTTAACTTTACATTTTCCATCTGATATATCCGAAACTTCACCGTTAAATGTATTATTTTCTCCAATAAATTCAGCAACAAATGAATTTACAGGTTTTTCGTATAATTCATCTGGACTTGAAAGCTGCTGAACCTTTCCATCATTAAATACTGCTATACGATTTGACATTGTTAATGCTTCACTTTGATCATGAGTTACATAAACTACAGTTACTCCAATGCTTTCATGAATGTGTTTGATCTCATATTGCATACTTTCTCTTAAATTTTTATCTAATGCTCCCAAAGGCTCATCCATTAAAACTAATTGTGGATCAAATACTAACGATCTTGCTACCGCTACCCTTTGTTGTTGTCCTCCAGATAATTGTCCAGGCATCCTCGATGCAAAACCTTGAAGCGATACCATAGATAATGCCTTATCAATCTTTTTGTCTGCTTCATCTTTTGGAATTTTTCTTACTCTTAATGGAAATGCTAAATTTTCATAAACTGTCATGTGTGGAAATAAAGCATAATTTTGAAATACCATTCCAATTCCTCTTTTGTGCGGAGGTATACTTGAAATTGCTTTTCCACCTAAATAAATTTCTCCATTAGTTGGGGTTTCAAATCCAGCTAACATCATTAAGCAAGTTGTTTTTCCAGAACCAGAAGGTCCTAACATTGTGATAAACTCACCTTCAGCAATGTCTAATTGAAGATTCTTGACAACTAAAACTTTACCGTCATAACTTTTATCTACGTTTTCAAACTTTACGAAATCTTTTTGTTTTGACATAAAATAAATAACTTTAAAACATTTGTAGATATAAATTTCAACCTTAAATAATTAGCTTTTAACGTGTAGTTCTTTAGACATATCACAGAATAACTCTGCTCCTTTATCTGTAACCCTTACTGCTTCTGAAGCCTCAACACCCCAGTCTCCAAACTGCATCACTGCGATCATGTGGAAACAAATATTTGGCTCTAAGGGTGTCATGTCACCTTTGTAGATATTTAATGTGTGTTCACCCCAATCAGGTGGGTATCCAATTCCTATGGAATAACCTGTCCTAGATGTTTTTTCTATTCCATATTTATCTAATATTTTCCAAAATGCTTGTGCCACATCATCTACAGTATTGCCTGGTTTTGTAGCATCAATGCCAGCTTGTAAGGCCTCTATTGTTTTTTTCATCGTATCAATTTTTAATTGATCTGGTTTTCCCAACAAAACAGTTCGAGCCATCGGAGCATGATATCTTTTATAAACTCCTGAAAGTTCAATAATCGTTGCCTCACCTTCTACAAATTCATCTTGAGTTGCTGTTAAGTGAGAGGCTGAAGTGCCTTTTCCAGTTGGCAGTAATGTTGCAATACTGGAATATTCCCCTCCAAATTCTGGAGTTCCATAAAACAGAGCTTTTTGTATTTCCCCAACAGCATCACATTGTCTAACACCTGGTTTTATTACATCAAAAGCTGTTTTCATTCC
>CACMXS010000002.1 GCA_902617715.1 uncultured Pelagibacteraceae bacterium
CATTTTCTACACTTTTTTGCTGATCTTGGGTAATTTTATCGTTTTTATTTGTTGTTTCAGCACTCTCCTCTTTTGACTTATCTATCAAAGCAGCAATATTGTTCGGATCAAATAATTCATCTTTTTCAAATTCAGAAACTTGTTTTACTTCAGTATCTATTTTTTCAGGGTTTTGTTTGTCTTCCTCAATTTCTTTTATTTTATCTACTTTATCATCGGGTAAAGGTATTGCATCTGGCTTTATTTTTTTTACCTTTTTAGGTGGTGCTTGTTCAGATACTAATTTTTTTTCTTTTTCTTTAACTTTTTCGATTATTTTTTTTGCCTTAGGAGCAAAAGGAATATTTGTTTGATCAGTAATTTGAATTAATTCAATAGATACAATTGGTGGAAGATCTATAGGTTTTTTAGCTAAAAAAGGTAAGCTTAGTGCAGTGATAATCATTAATAGCAAATGTAAAGCAGAAGATATAATTATACTCCTATTCACCTCTGCTACCTCTCTTTATAAGGCTCAGATATTAGCGCAACTTTCGTAAAACCTGATCCTGACAATAAACCCATTATTTCAAGCACTCTACCGTAATTGATTGTTTTATCACCTCTTACATATATTCTTGTGTCAGTTCTATTTTTTGAAACTGCTAAGACTTTTGCAATTATTTTTTCATATTCTACTTTAGACTCTTGAATGAATATCTCCCCTTTTGAATTTATTGTTAAAGTTAATGGTTCAGCTTCTTCGGGTAATGAGTCGGCAGAACTTTCTGGTAAATCAACTTGTACACCGACTGTTAATAATGGAGCAGTAACCATAAATATAATTAATAAAACTAGCATAACATCAACAAATGGAGTGACATTAATCTCACTAATTGGCTCTTTCGATGAACGATTTAATTTAAATGCCATTTTAAATTATAGTTAAGAATCTTCTTGAAAAATTTTCTAGTTTTTGAGAATATTTTATTGAGTCATTATTAAATTTATTATACGCAACCACTGCTGGAATTGCAGCTAAAAGCCCTAAGGCAGTTGCAAATAATGCTTCGGCGATACCCGGGGCTACAATGGCTAAACTAGTATTTCTAGAAATAGCAATCGATTGAAAAGAATTCATAATTCCCCAAACTGTTCCAAACAAACCTATAAAGGGTGCGGTGGAACCCACAGTGGCTAAAAAAGTAAAGCCTTTACTAATTTTTGACATTTGCTTTTCAATGCCTGTTTCAAGCAAAGTGGTCATTCTATTATTTAAATCCGATTTAGATCTTCTTTTCAGTAAATTTTGCATCGCATCTTTAAAAATTAATGCCATTGGATCTTCAACATTTGCAGGAAGATTGTTGTAGAATGTTTCGGCTGATTTTGAATTCCAAAATTTTGTCTCAAATTCCTCAGTTGAAAGATTTATTTTTTTAAATAGTTTGAATTTTTCTATAATTACTGCCCACGAGTAAATTGAGCAGGCAATTAATAAAATAATAACAGATTTAACTATAGCATCCGCTCTAACAAATAGATTAAATAAAGAAAAATCTGCGCTTGATGCCAGACCTACTGCTTGTGTCGATATATCTGCTTCCATACAATCTTCTCACACTTAAATGTGTCATGAATTTGTCTAAGTTTGTTAAGATTAATCTTCAATTTTATATGTTTCATAATAAAAACTTGCAATTAATATAGCATCAGCTTTATTAGAATCTTTTTTTTTTGATAATTGTGAGGAAAAATTAGGAAAAATTTCAATTGCTCTTGTTCTACTAGCATCTTTCTCGGAATTGATTAAATTAAAATATTTTTTCCATTTTGCTGGCCTTACAAAATACATTGGTAATTGCATTGCAGAACAAATACCTTTTAAAATTCCAAAAGATTGTCCAAAATTAAACATGCTAGTTACACCTTGACCCGGCATTGCAGTTACATGCTCTATAACTACTCTTGTATTAGTTGTCACATCTCTATCAATTCTTTTAAATATTTCGTTATAAATTTGAGAACCATTTACTTGTTTTTTATTTTTTTTACCTTCATTCATTGTAGGCATTTCTATAACATCTATAATTTGACCATCTTTAAAAAAACAAATTGAGCCAGAGACACCAGGATCTATTCCAATTATCATCATATTTAATTTAAAAACTCAGCATTTGAATATACACTTTGAACATCGTCGTCATCCTCTAATGTTTCAAAAAAATTAATTAAATCCTCATTTTTTTCTTTTGTAATTTGAACACTATTTAATGGAACCCACTCTATTTCTGTTGATATAAAATTATTTATTTTTTTTTCTAGTTCTTTTTTTACATTGTAAATATCAGTCATTGAGCATTGTATTTCATGAAAAGTATTATTAGATTTACATTCATCTGCACCTGCTTCAATAGCTAGCTCTAAAATCTTTTCATCAGATATCTCATTTTTATCAATTTTAATTATTCCAAGTTGATTAAAATTATGAGAAGCCGAACCTTGTGTGCCTAAACTACCTCCAGCTTTTTGAAAAATAGTTCTTATGTTTGATGCAGTTCTATTTCTATTATCTGTTAATGTTTCAATAATTACTGCAACTTTATCAGGCCCAAAACCCTCATATCTTAAATTTTCAAAATTTGCCTCATTATTTGATGATGATTTGTTTATGGCTCTCTCTATATTGTCCTTTGGCATATTAGCGGATCTTGCAGCTTGAATAGCAGATCTCAATCTTGGATTCATCGCTGGATCTTTATCTCCTAACTTTGCGGCTACAGTAATTTCTTTTGATAATTTAGAAAAAATTTTAGATCTTTGTTTATCTGCTTTTCCTTTTTTATGTTTTATACCTGCCCAATGAGAATGTCCTGCCATAAATTAATTTTTTTTATTTAATTGACCTCCAAAAATATAGCTTTCTATTTTATTTGCTAATCCTGTTTCTATATTACAATCAACAATAACACCACTTAAAGTAGCTTCACCAATAGCAGGATAATGTTTTATAGAATCTTTTTTCAAAAATCTATTAAGTGAATTATATTTGTTCATTCCTATTACTGAATCATAATCACCGCACATGCCTGCATCAGTTTGATATGCGGTTCCATTATTTAAAATTCTAGCATCATTAGTAGGAATATGAGTATGTGTCCCAATAACAAGTGTCGCTTTGCCGTCAAATAAATGTCCAATTGCATTTTTTTCACTTGTAATTTCTCCATGAAAATCGACGATCAAAAAATCATAATCTTTTTTTAATTTAAACTTATTAATAAATTGATTAGCTGAGTCAAAAACGTCATTACTTTTTTTCATAAAAACATTTCCCATTAGATTTAATACACCTATTTTCAAATTATTTGCTGTATCATATACTTTGAATCCTTTTCCAGGCGCAGGTTCAAATAAATTTTTTGGTCTTAAAAGTCTATCCTCATTTTCAATATATTTCATAATATCTTTTTGATCCCAAACATGATTTCCACTGGTGATAACATTAACACCACAATTAAAAAACTTTTTACAAATTTCTTTATTAAGACCCAAACCTGAGTCATCAGCATTTTCTCCATTCACAATCACAAAATCAATTTTTTTTTGTTTGATTTGAATTGGAAGATTATCAATCAACTTTGTACAACCTGAAATACCAACAACATCACCTAAAAATAATATTTTCATTTAATCACATTTTTTTCTGTTACTATAAAATCTAACTTCATATCATTTTTATTTGTAGGAACTCTTTTTACTTTTTGAAAAGAGTAAGCTAATCCAATTAAAAGAAATTTTTTTTTTCTTTTTATTTTCTGAATATATCTGTCATAAAAGCCTCCTCCATACCCCACCCTATTTAGATTTTTATCAAAAGCTAGTAATGGGACTAATATAACATCCGGATATTTGAGTATATTAGAACTTGGTTCAGGTATTCCATATTTGTTTATTGTTAAAGGATCTTTTGATGACCATTCAAAAAAATTCATTTGAAAATTATTTTTAATTTTTGGTAAAGTTATTAAATATTTTTTATTTTTAAACTTTTTCAAAATTCCAGAACAATCTAGTTCATTATTATATGGATAGTATCCTCCGATTATCTTCCCCCTAATATTTTTATTCTTTAATATTTTTAATATTTCTTTAAAGTTGATAGATATATCTTTACATATAATTTTTTTTCTTATTTTAAGAATTGATTTTCTGATTTGAGATTTTTTCACAAATTTATCAAGATAGATTTTCTTGGTTAGCTTTTTCTATAAAGCTTGAGATTTCATTTGTTGCTTCATCAATTAATTTCTCATAATTTTGCTGATTGAGAATTATTTCATTTTTTAAATCAATATGTTTCAAATTTAATTCATCAACTTCTTTTTCTTTTTTATCTTTATATTCGTAAATCAAAGATTTAAGCTCCTTAAATTTGTCTGAGAGGTCTTTAAGTTCATTTTTTTTTTTCTCTACTTTTTTTTTCGTTTCATAATATTCATCCATAACTTTTACTGCTGTAATCAACAAAAGTTTATTTTCACCTAAATTCCCCAAATCATTTTTAAGGTCATTAAACTTTTGATTTATTTGAATTAACAACTCTTCTAAATGCTCTTCTTGTCCATCTTCGCAAGATAACAAAAATTCTTTTCCATTAAATTTTATACTTACGTTTGCCATTTATCAATTTCATCAATTAAAATATCTGTTTCTTGATTTAATTCATCAATTTTTTCTGAAAATTTTAATCGTTTTTCTTTTTCAATTTTTTCTTGACTTTCTAATTCATCTAATTTTTTACTTAATTGTTCATGTTCGTTCACTAAATCTTTATATTTTTCCTCTAATTCTACTTTTTCAATTTTTAATTGATTTTTTTGCGCTTCAAGATTTTCGATGTTTTTTTTTATGCCAGGATCTTTAAAATTTAAATTTTTTAATTTAGTTAACGCCTCATTCAATTTTTTTTCTTTTTCACTTAAAAAATTCATATATATATAATCATAATATTAAATAGAATCTTCTTAGTCTAGACAGGATAATTTTGAATAAACAATATAGGGAATTAGCTAATTGCATCCGATTTTTATCAATTGATGCTGTTCAAAAAGCAAACTCAGGTCACCCAGGTATGCCCATGGGTATGGCAGATGTAGCAACAGTGCTATTTAAAGATTTTTTAAATTTTGATCCAAACAACCCTAGTTGGGCTAATAGAGATAGATTTGTATTGTCTGCAGGCCATGGATCCATGCTTCTTTATTCCTTACTTTATCTTACTGGTTATAAGAGTGTTTCCTTAAAAGATATAAAAAGATTTAGACAGCTTGACTCTATCTGTGCAGGACATCCAGAGTATCATCCTAATAGTGGCATTGAGACTACAACTGGTCCTTTAGGACAAGGAATATCTAATGCAGTTGGTTTTGCAATTTCTGAAGAAATTTTAAAAAAACAATTAGGGAAAAAAACTATAAATCATAAAACTTACGTACTTGCTGGTGATGGTTGTTTAATGGAGGGAATTAGTCACGAAACTCTAAGCCTAGCAGGACACCTTAAGCTAAAAAATTTAATTTTACTTTTTGATAATAATTCCATTTCAATTGATGGTCCTACTAATTTGGCAGTTTCTGATAATCATGAAAAAAGATTTAAAAGTTATGGTTGGGATTATTTAAAAATTAATGGACATAATTATAAGGAAATATCAAAAGCTTTAAAAAAAGCTCAAAAATCTAAAAAACCTATAGCAATTTCTTGCAAAACAACAATTGGTTATGGATCTCCAAATAAAAGTGGCAAAGCATCATCTCATGGAAGTCCATTAGGTGAGGATGAAATTAAATTAGTAAGAAAAAAATTAAAATGGAATTACAAACCTTTTGAGATTCCAGACAGGTTATTAAGTAAATGGAGAAAAATTGGAAAAAAAAATTTACAGCTATCAAAAAAATATGAGCAAAAAAATAGAAAAATTTTTTCAAATTTTGAAAATTTAAAATCCTTCAAAAATTTAATTGAAAAAGAAAAAATAAATTATTTGAAAGAATCAAAACCTCTTGCCACGAGAAAATCATCTGAAATGTTTTTAAATATTGTATCTAAATCACCAAACTTAATAGGTGGTTCAGCTGACTTAGCAGGATCAAATAATACTAAAACAAAAAATCAAAATATTATAAAGCCTGGAAATTTTAATGGAAACTATATTCACTATGGAGTTAGAGAACATGCAATGTGTGGAATAATGAACGGAATTGCATTACACGGTAATTTAGTTCCCTACGGTGGAACTTTTTTGATATTCAGTGACTATTGTAAACCATCAATAAGACTGGCAGCCATGATGAAACAAAAAGTCATATATATATTTACCCATGATTCAATTGGACTAGGTGAAGATGGTCCAACTCATCAACCAATTGAACAATTAACAGGTTTAAGATCTATTCCAAACTTAAATGTTTTTAGACCATCAGATCTTATTGAAACCTTTGAGTGCTGGCAATTAGCCCTTGAAAGTAAAAATACACCTAGCGTAATTGCACTTACTAGACAAGGAATTGATCCTGTAAGATTAAAAAATTCGACGAGAATAGAGTCATCTTATGGAGCTTATGAAATTTTAAGAACCGCTAATAAAATTAACTTAACAATTATAGCAACAGGATCGGAAACTAGTTTGGCATCTAAGGTCTGTCATAAATTAGCCACAGATGGGATTTACTCCAAAGTAATATCAATGCCTTGTCACGAATTATTTGATCAACAAAGTGAAGGCTACAAAAATAAAATTTTAGCCGAAACGAGTCTTGTTGTGTCAATAGAAGCCTCGGAAACAGATTATTGGAAAAAATACACAGGCAATAATGGACTAAATTTTGGAATAAATGACTTTGGAAAAAGTGCTCCTTATAAAGAAATATACACTCATTTTAAACTAGACTTAGAAAATATAATTAAAAAAATTAAAGAAAAATTATGAAAATAAAAGTTGGAATAAATGGGATGGGAAGAATAGGAAGAATGATTGTTCGATCTATTATTGAAAATGATAATAGTAATTTAGAGATAAAGCATATAAATAATAGAGCAAACTCTGAGACCTGCTCAACACTTTTAAAATATGACTCTATTCATGGAAAATTTAATGCTGAGATTAGTTTTGATGAAAAAAATTTAATAATTAACAAGAATAAAATTACATTTAGTCAGGAGTCAAATTTAGAAAATATAAATTGGAAAAAATATGATGTCGAATATGTTTTTGAATGTACTGGTAAATTTAATTCTAAAGATAAATTATTATCCCATCTTAACAATGGAGCTAAAAAGGTTATAGTTTCAGCTCCTTGTAAGAATGCTGATAAAACTATTGTATTTGGAGTAAACGAGACTGAATTGAAAATGAATGATAATATAATTTCTGCTGCATCATGCACAACAAATTGTCTTGCGCCAGTTGCAAATATTTTAAATAAAAATTTCGAGATTGAAAAAGGCTTTATGACAACAATTCATGCTTTTACAACTGATCAAAGAATTTTAGATAATTCTCACAAAGATCCAAGAAGAGCCAGGTCTGCAAGTCAATCTATTGTTCCGACTTCAACAGGAGCATCAAAAACAATTGGTGAGATAATTCCCTCTCTTAAAGGAAAACTTGAAGGAGTTGCTATGAGAGTCCCCACTCCAAATGTTTCTTTAGTTGAACTTGTATTTTGTACAAAAAAAGATTTAAGTATTGAAAAGATTAATTCAGCATTTCAAAATTTTAGCGAAAAAAGTAAAATTTTAGAAATAACTCATGAAAAACTTGTCTCCATAGACTTTAACCACAATTCTGCATCTTCAATTGTTGATGCAAGTTTAACAAATGTGGTTGGTAAAAATATGGGTAAAATTTCTGCCTGGTATGACAATGAGTGGGGTTTTTCTAATAGGATGTGTGACATAGCAGAATATATTCATAAAATTTCTTAATGAATAACATTAAAGATTTTAAAAATCTTAATCAAAAAAAAGTTTTATTAAGATTAGATTTAAATGTCCCTTTAAAACAAGGATTAATAACTGATGAAACTAGAATCAACAAAATCCTACCTACTATTAAATTTTTATTACAAGAAAATTCTAAAATTTTAATAATTTCACATGTAGGACGACCTAAAGGAAAAATTAATAAAGATCTGTCACTCGATCCAATTTGTAAAAATTTAGAAAGAAAAATTAATAAAAAAATTAAGATAATCTATGAAAATATTTTTAAATTGAACAAAAAAGATTTATTTAAAGATACCAACGATCAAATAATTTTTTTAGAAAATATTAGATTTTATAGAGAAGAAGAAGAAAATGACCCTAATTTCTCAAAACATTTAGCTGGACTTGCAGATTTGTTTGTAAATGATGCTTTTTCTTGTTCGCATAGAGCTCACGCGTCTGTATGTAAAATCACAGAATTCATACCATCTTTTGCTGGATTACAGCTAGAAACGGAAGTAAATGCATTAAAAAAAGTTACTACAGAAATTAAAAAACCAATTACTTGCATTATTGGGGGTTCAAAAATTTCCACCAAAATTGGAATTATAAAAAATTTAATACCTAAATTTAATAACATTGTAATTGTTGGTGCAATGGCCAATAATATCCTAAGTTTCAATGGAATAAAAATTGGAAAATCGTTAAAAGAAGATGGTTGTGAAAAAATAATTAAAGAGATTTTTGATATTTCTAAAAAACACTCATGTACAATTACTTGCCCTGAAGATGTGATGGTCGGAAAAAGCATCAAGGATAAATCAAAAATTAAAGAACTAAATCAAATAACAAACGATGATTTAATCTTAGATATTGGCCCTAAAACAATTAACAAAATAAAAGATATCATTGAGAACAGTCAAACTGTTTTATGGAACGGTCCAGCAGGTTATTTTGAGAATCCACATTTTGCAAATGGCAGTTATGAAATTGCAAAAACAATTATTAAAAAAAATAAATCTAAATCAATCTATTCTGTTGTAGGAGGTGGAGATACAATAGCTGTTATAAATCAAATTAAGGCTATTAATGACTTCAACTTTGTTTCAACTGCTGGTGGTGCATTTTTAGAATATCTTGAAGGAAAAGAACTTCCTGGTATAAAAGCTCTAAAATAAAATGTCAGAATTAAATAACATAGTAATAAAAATTCTTGGTGAAGGAAAAGGAATTTTAGCAGCTGATGAAAGCACTGGAACAATAACTAAAAGATTTGAAAGTGTAAATGTTTCTTCAACGCCTGAAAGTAGATTGCTATTTAGAGAAATACTTTTTAGCTCTTCAAGTATGACTGAATGTATTGGAGGTGTAATTTTATATGATGAAACAATAAAACAAGAAACTTCTAAAAAAAATAAAATCCCTGAATTAATTTCTGAAATGGGCTCTGTGCCAGGGATTAAAGTAGACACAGGTGCCAAAATTTTAGCTGGATCACCAGATGAAAAGATTACGGAGGGTTTGGATGGTCTAAGAGAAAGATTGAAGGAGTATTCTAAACTTGGGGCAAAATTTACTAAATGGAGAGGTGTTTATACTATATCTAAGAATTTTCCAAGTAAGCTTTCTATGCAATCTAACGCTCATGCGCTGGCAAGATATTCATCATTAGTTCAAGAATGTAACATGGTACCAATAGTTGAGCCAGAAGTTTTGATGGATGGTGATCATTCTGCAAAAGATTGTTATGAAAAAACTTCAGAAGTTATTAAAAAGTGTTTTGAAGAATTGATTTTACATAAAGTTGATTTAAAAGGAATTATACTTAAACCTAATATGATTTTAGCTGGAAATAAATCTAAAGACAAAATCTCAAATGATGATGTTGCAAAGTTAACTTTAAAATGTTTAGAAAACTCGGTTCCGTCAGAGGTGCCTGGAATTGCTTTTTTATCTGGCGGACAATCAGAAATAGAAGCTACAGAAAATTTAAATTTAATTAATAAGAATAACAAGACTAATTTTATAATGAGTTATTCTTATGGAAGAGCCCTTCAACAAAGTGCATTAAAATTTTGGTCTAAGGACACAAATAATATTGAAGGAACTCAAAAGATTTTTAACCACCGGGCAAAAATGAATACATTAGCTGCCCGAGGAAATTGGTCTAAAAATCTTGAGATTTAATAAAAAAAAATTCATATACTTAATTTCTCCACTTAATATAGATAATACTTTTTATAACCATCTTGAAAATGTTTTAAGTCAGAAAAAAGTGAGTTTTTTTCAATTAAGACTTAAAAAGAAAAATTTTAAAAAAAAATTAATAATAGGAAAAAAAATTAAAAAAATTTGCAAAAAATTTGGTGTTAAATTTTTAATTAATGACGATATATATCTCGCCAAAAAATTAGATGTTGATGGTTGTCATTTAGGTCAAAAAGATATGAACATTATAAAAGCTAGAAAAATAATTGGAAATAAGATAATTGGCATTACCTGCCACAACTCAATTAGACTAGCAAAAGTTGCTATAGAAAATAAAGCTGACTATTTAGCTTTTGGTGCCTTTTATTTATCAAAAACAAAAAAAATAAAATATAAAGCATCTTTTGATATTTTAAAAAAAGCTAGAAAGATCACAAAAAAACCAATAGTTGCTATTGGTGGTATAAATTCTAAAAATTATAAAAAACTTTTGTTGAATAAAGCCAACTTATTAGCTATCTCAGGCTACATTTGGATAAATAAAAAACTAAAACCTTTAGAAGCTATTAAAAAGTTTATATGAAAATTAATGCTAGCGAAATAAGAGTTGGAATGTTGCTTGAGTATAAAAATGATTTATGGCAAGTGCTAAAAACTCAACATGTAAAACCTGGAAAAGGTGGTGCTTTTGCACAAGTAGAAATGAAAAGTGTAAATAAAAATACAAAATTAAATGAAAGATTTAGATCAAGTGAGTCTGTAGAAAAAGCCTCTTTAGATGAAATAGATTTCAATTATTCTTATGAGGATGAAAATAACTATTATTTTATGAATCCAAAATCATTCGAACAAGTTGAAATAAAAAAGAGCATAGTTGGAGAAAAAGGTAAATTATTAACAGAAAACTTAGAAGTTAATTTATGTTTTTACAATGATAATCCAATCTCAATAAATTTACCTAATCAAGTAAAGTGTAAAATAGAGTCAACAGATGTTGCTCTAAAAGGTCAAACAGTTTCGTCATCATATAAACCTGCAGTCTTAAGCAATGGGCTAAATATACAAGTTCCTCCATTTATTGAGTCTGGTGATGAAATAATTTTGGACACAAGAAATTTAGAATACATAAAAAAAATTTAATATATGAATTCTATTTCAGCAAATCTTAATCTAATGATTAAAGCATGTGAAAAGGCATCAAAAATACTTATCAGAGATTTTGGTGAACTGGAGAAACTACAAGTTTCTAAAAAAGGACCCTCAGATTTTGTTACTAATTCAGATTTAAAAACAGAAAAAATAATTATTGAAGAGCTTTCAAAAGCTAGACCAGATTATTCAATAATTAGTGAAGAGATGGGTATCAAGAGTAATAAAGATAAAAAAAATACTTGGGTGATTGATCCAATAGACGGTACTGTAAATTTTTTGCACGGTATACCACATTTTGCAACTTCAATTGCACTTAAAAAAGAAAATGAAATCATATCTGGTCTCATTTTTGATCCAATCAAAAATGAGATGTTTTATGCAGAAAAAAATAATGGTGCTTACTTAAATAATAAAAGAATAAGAGTTTCAAGAAAAATAAAAATTGATGAATGTTTATTTGCTACCAGTGGAAAAAATGAAAAACAAATTGATTTTTCTTATAGAAAATCTGGCTCAGCAGCTTTGGATATGGCTTATGTTGCATGTGGAAGATATGATGGATACTTTCAAAAAAATTTACATCTCTGGGATATTGCGGCTGGAATAATAATTATTAAAGAAGCAGGAGGTATTATTAATGATATAAACCTAAATAATCACAAAGATGTTGAAATTATTGCATCTACTCCTGATATTAATAGTAAATTAATTAAAAAAATAACTAACTTTTAATTGTTTTAAAAAATTCTTTTGCTATAAGTCTCCGAATGAAAAAAAAAATACACCCTAACTATCATTTAATTAAAGTTGAAATGACTGATGGTTCCCAGTTTGAAACTAGATCTACATGGGGATCTGAGGGTGAGATTTTGAAGTTAGAGATTGATCCAAAGTCTCATTCTGCTTGGACTGGTGGAAAACAAAAACTTATGGATAAAGGAAGAATAAGTAAATTTAATAAAAAATTTCAAAATTTTAAATCAAACAAAAAAAATTAGATGTCTAATGCACCCTTAATGCCAATGGCAACTGCTGTATGGCTTGTTGAAAATACAACATTAACATTTAAACAAATTGCAGATTTCTGTAATCTTCATGAAGTTGAAATCCAAGGAATTGCAGATGGTGAGGTTGCCAAAGGGATTAAAGCATATAATCCAATTATAACTGGACAACTTTCAAGAGAAGAAATTGATCTATCCTCTCAAGATAAGAATAGACCATTAAAAATCAAAAATTCTGATGTAGAAATATCTAATTCTGAAAAAAAAATAAAAAAATATATACCGTTATCAAAAAGACAAGATAAGCCAGACTCTGCTTTGTGGTTGATCAAGCAGCATAATATTTTAAAAGATTCTCAAATAGCAAGATTAGTTGGTATTACAAAAAACTCTGTAACAGCCATTAGGAATAAAAGCTATTGGAACTATAATAGTCTAAATCCAAAAGACCCGGTAGCTCTGAATTTATTCTCACAAAAAGATCTTGTAGAAGCTATAGCAAAAGCTGAAAGAAGAATAAAAAGAGAAAAAAGAGATAAAGAGAGAGAAAAAAATAAAATTACTAAATGAAATATGAATAATATTAATAGACATAAAATTATAAAAGTGTTAACAACTCACTTTTTTTGGAGGTAGTTATTAAAATAGAAGTCAAAGATAATAATGTTGAACAAGCTCTCAGAGTTTTAAAAAGAAAACTTCAAAGAGATGGATTTTTTAAAGTGATCAAACTTAAAAATACATACGAAAAGCCCTCAGAAAAAAAGAAAAGAATTCTACAGGAAAATATTAAAAGAGTTAAAAAACTAAATAAGTTAAAAAACAGAATTTAAAATAACGCGGGGTGGAGCAGTCTGGTAGCTCGTCAGGCTCATAACCTGAAGGTCGGCGGTTCAAATCCGTCCCCCGCAACCAATTTAATTAAGTTTTAATATTTAAAATTTTCTAATAAAATAAAGTGAAATAGAGATTAAAAATTAAATGAATAGATGGGACTTTTATAAAAAAAACCTCCTTAAATATATTGATAAAAATGCGAATATTTTATTAATAAGTGGATCAAATGAAGAGATAAAAATTCTAAGAGATTTGGGTTATACTAAATTAAGTAATACATTTTTCAATAGTAAAGACAATAAAGTTTTTGAAAATAATGGTTTAGTATTAAATAAAAATCTATTCAATGAAGATGCACGAAATTTGAAATTTAATTCAAATAGCTTTGACTATGTTATCACTAATGCAACTTTACATCATATTGATTTACCACACAAAGCCATAACAGAGCTATATAGAGTAGCTAATAAAGGAGTTCTAATAATTGAGTCTAATGACTCAGTAATAATGACTTTTGCATGTAAGCTAAATTTAGCTGAAGAATTTGAATTATCTTCAGTGAAAAATAATTCTGGAGGACTTTTGGATAAAGGTATACCTAATTACGTCTATAGATGGTCAGAAAGAGAGGTCTTTAAACTATTAAATTCTTTTAATCCAGAAAAGGTTCATAATATAAAGTTCAATTATGAAAATGATCTAACAAATATAAAATCAAAAAAAAAGATTTTTTATATTCCACTTAAAATAATCATTTTTTTTGCAAAAATTTTTTTCCTTATTTTCAAAAAACAACAAAATTGCTTATCAATTTTTATAGATAAATCTGGATCTATTGATCGATGGGATAAAAAATTTTTTAAAGCTTAAATTTAGATTTTTTTGTATCTTTTAAAAAACCATTGACAGTATCAACTGTAAGTTTTTCAAATGATTTTCCAAAATTTTCAATTTTTTCAATTATCTTAGGTGGAACAGTAATTATGTGACATTTTAATTGCTTTGCTTGAATGAAATTGTAAGGCTCTCTCGTACTAGCCCAAAGAATTTCCACATTCTTGTACTTTTTTACAATTTGAATACTTTTTTTAAATTCTGGTATAGGGTCTTTGCCCGCATCTGCCATCCTTCCAGCAAAGATAGAAATGATTACTTTTGTTTTTTTATCTATTTTTTTTAAAATTTGCTTAGTTTGTTTTGCTGTATAAACTGCTGTAATATTCAGTTTTATTTTTTCCTTATTAAGCTTTCTAATTACAGGCCCCATAAATTTTCCTTTTGAATTAGTTACAGGAACTTTTACAAATACATTTTTGCCCCACTTGCTTATAATTCGACCTTGTAAAATCATATTTTTAATATCATCAGCAAAAACTTCGCACGAAACTGGTTTATTTGTAATCTTTAAAATTTCTTTTGAATATTTAGTGTAATTTTTAGCTCCCGCTTTTCTCATCAAGCTTGGGTTTGTAGTAAAACCTTTGACAATCTTTTTTTTATTAAATCTTTTGATTAGATTAATATCAGCAATATCACAAAAAATTTTAGTCAAATTTATAAGCTTTTTACAATTTCCTCTGTCATTTTTTTTGCGTCAGCAAACAACATTAAGGTATTATCTCTATAAAATAAATCATTATCAATTCCTGCGTATCCAGGTGATAAACTTCTTTTTACAAAAAGAACTGACTTACTTTTTTCCACATCTAGTATAGGCATGCCATATATAGGACTTTGGGGATCGGATTTTGCAACTGGATTAGTTACATCATTCGCTCCAATTACATAAGCTACATCACAATTTGCAAAATCATTATTTATCTCTTCAAGTTCAAAAACCTCATCATATGGTACATTAGCCTCGGCCAACAATACATTCATATGACCAGGCATTCTTCCTGCAACTGGATGAATGGCATATGAGACTTTAACTCCATTTTTTTTTAAAGAATCTACCATTTCTCTTAACGCATGTTGTGCTTGGGCAACTGCCATTCCATACCCAGGAACTATAATAACTGATGAAGCATTTTTCATTAAAAAAGCAGCATCCTCTGCGTTTCCACTCTTAACTGGTTTTTGTTCTTTAGTTTGTAAAGTTGATGATTGGTCAGTTGCTCCCCAACCACCTAAAATCACATTAAAGAATGACCTGTTCATACCTTTACACATTATGTATGAAAGTATTGCACCAGATGAACCAACTAAAGCACCTGTGATAATCAATGCTGTATTTTCAAGAGTAAAACCTATTCCAGCTGCCGCCCAACCTGAATATGAATTAAGCATAGATATAACTACTGGCATATCGGCTCCACCAATAGGGATTATTAATAACACACCAACTAAAAATGAAATTAATACTATTGACCAAAAAATATTTGAAGATTGTGTTTTACATAAATAATAAATTAAAAAAATAATTCCTAAACCTAAAAAAAGATTAATAATATGTTGGCCTTTAAAAGTAATTGGAGACCCAGACATTATTCCTCTTAATTTCAAAAAAGCAATTATTGATCCAGAAAAAGTAATTGCACCAATGGCTGCTCCTAATGACATTTCTATCAAACTTGCTAATTTAATATTTCCTACATTACCTAAATTAAAAGCCCCTGGTTTTAAAAATGCTGCAATTGCAACAAAAACTGCTGCTAATCCTACAAGACTATGAAAACCAGCAACTAATTCTGGCATAGCAGTCATAGGTATTCGAAATGCAATGAATGCTCCTATTGATCCACCAATCAATAAAAAAGCTAATACATAAATAAAACCATTTCCAAAATTATTTATTGATAAAAAGGTAACAATTATAGCTATTGCCATACCTGCAATTCCAAAATAATTACCTTGTCTAGAAGACTCTGGTGATGAGAGCCCTCTTAAAGCTAAAATAAATAATATTCCTGATAATAAATAAAATACAGCTGATAAATTTGGAGTCATTTTTTATTTTTTTTTTTCTTATACATTTGCAACATTCTTTGGGTAACTAAAAAACCACCAAAAATATTTATTGCAGCTAAAATAATTGCTAAAAAACCAAAAATATTTGAAGTTTCAAAAATTTTATCTGAAGTTCCAGCTAAAGCTGCAATGATTGCTCCCACAATGATTACTGATGATATTGCATTGGTTACAGACATTAAAGGTGTATGAAGAGATGGTGTAACGCTCCAAACAACATAATAACCAACAAATATTGATAAAATAAAAATACTAAGTCTGAATATAAAAGGATCTATTTCCATAAAATTATTTTAATAAAGTTTTTTCTATTATTTCATCCTCTAAATTAATATTAATTTTTTTATTTTTTTGATCATATAAATTTGAAACAAAATTAAATACATTTTTTGCATAAAGATTTGATGCTGAGGTTGGTAATTTATTAAGAATATTTGTCTCACCTATAATTTTAACGCCATTTTTTACAACAACTTTATCTAATTGTGTCAAAGCAGTGTTACCACCTTGAATAGCAGCTAAATCATATATAACAGAACCAGAGCTCATATTGTTTATCATTCTCTCATTTAAAACTAATGGCGCTTTTTTTCCAGGTATTAAAGCAGTACAAATTACTATGTCAATTTTTTTTAAAGTTTCTGCCAAAAGATCTTCTTGTTTTTTCTTAAAATCATCTGAAGTTTCTTTAGCATAACCACCTTCTGTCTCTAAATTTTCAGAGCCCTCAACAGTTAAAAATTTTCCTCCCAAACTTTCAACTTGTTCTTTAGATGCAGCTCTTACATCTGTCGCATAAACAATAGCGCCCATTCGTTTTGCTGTTGCGATCGCTTGCAATCCAGCAACACCTGCACCAACAATTAAAACTTTTGCTGCAGAAACTGTACCTGCTGCAGTCATCATCATTGGTATCGCTTTTTCAAATACTGAAAATGAATCAACAACAGCTTTGTAGCCTGCTAAATTTGCTTGTGAAGAAAGTATATCCATTGATTGTGCTCTTGTAATTCTTGGAAGTAATTCTAATGAAAAATTTTTTATTTTTTTTTTAACTAAATCATTTAATTTATCTTGATTTGTGTATGGATCTAAGACCCCTATCAAAATCTGATCACTTTTTAAAAAAGAAAGTTTTTCATCAGAGGGTAAACCCACTTGCACAATTATATCAGCACTGTCTATAATCTTTTTTTCATTATCGCTAACCTCTACACCTAAATCAATATATTCCTTATCATTAAATCCTAGATGTTCTCCATAATTTTTTGAAATAGAAATTTTGAAACCATGAGAATTATATTTTTTTGCCATTTCAGGCGTTATGGCTATTCTTTTCTCAATTTCTTTATTCTCTGAAATAGAAACTATTCTCATATTAGATTATTTATTATAATAAAAATATCGCCATTAGTATTAAAATTAATATCACTGCGATAGTACCCCACATTACAAATCTAGTAAAATTGTTCCATGTATTTTTATGGTTATCATCATCCATAAAAATTACTTTTGTCTAGCTTTAAACTTAGGGTTAGTTTTATTAATGATATAAACTCTACCTCTTCTTCTAACAAGTTTAGAATTTAGATCTCTTTTTTTAATTGATTTTAATGAACTTTTAATTTTCATAATTTTTTCTCTTAATAAACGAAGAAATGTAATCTTTCAAATTTATTTTTCCAAATTTTCGAATTATCTTATTATTTTGAGAATATAATGTAAGAGAAGAGGCATATCTCTCCCCTGGTCTAGATTTAAGATATTTTATTTTACTTTTAAACATTTTTGCTACCTTTAATATAGAGTGAGATTTTCTACTTGAAATACTGTAATGAGTGCAATTGTTTTTTTTCCAAGCTAAATAACAAACATTAACTGTATCACTTATATGAGTAAATCTCCTTGTCTGAGTTCCAGGTCTTACAACAGTGAGTGGTTTTTTATTTAAATACAAATCCTCAAATATACCAATTACAGTAGCCATTTTTCCTTTTTTTATTTGTCTTGGTCCATAAACGTTATAAAAATATATAACTTCATATTTAAATTTGAACCATTTTTTTAAATTTTCTAATAACTCTAAATTTTTTGATTTTGTGAAAGAATAAGGTGATAAATTTTTGTCTTTTCCCAAATTCCCAAGTGTGGCAGAAGTAGCAGAATACACTAGTTTCAATTTGTTATCTAAACAAAATTTAAATACAGCTTTTGTGCCAATACTATTAGAGTCATAACACTCATCAAATTTTTCAAAACTCTGATATATTCTTGCGAATTCCCCAAAATGAAAAACAGAGTGTATATTTTTTTTATAACTCGATAAAAGTTTCTTAATATTTGCTGTTTCGCCTTTGATATATTTTACTCTTTTATTTTTAATATGATTTTTTATTCTACCTGTCGAATAATTATCAAGACTGATAATTTTGTTTTTTGTTTTTTTTAATAATAACTCAATTAAATTTGAACCTACAAATCCAGCACCACCAGTTACAATAATGAAGTTTTTCATGAATAAAGCCTGGCAATGACCTACTCTACCATATCTTAAGACAAAGTACCATCGGCGCAGAAAGGCTTGACTTCCGAGTTCGGAATGGGATCGGGTATTACACTTTCGCAATAATCACCAGGCAAAGTTTAATAACTTCTAAAAACTAAAAAGTAAAGAAAAATTAATATATAAAGAATTAGCTTTATTATTAATTTGTTTGATATAATCATCTAAAGATGGCTAAGATAGCTTTAATAACTGGTATTTCTGGTCAAGACGGTGCTTATCTTGCAAAATTCTTATTAAAAAAAAAATACAAAATAATTGGCACAGTTAAGAAATCTTCTAAATCTTCATATTGGAGGTTGGAAAGACTTGGTATTAAAAAAAAATTAACCATTGAAAAAATGGACCTTGGAAACCTCAAGGATATTGATAAAATTTTTAAAAAATATGATTTTAATGAAGTTTATAATTTGGCGGCTCAATCTTTTGTAAATAAATCATTTAATATCCCTATAGCAACTTCAAATATAACTGGATTAGGGACATTAAGAATTTTGGAAATAATAAAAAAAAATAATAGAAAAATAAAATTTTATCAAGCATCCTCCTCAGAAATGTTTGGAAGAGTTTTGAATAGTGAACAGAGTGAAACTACCCCTTTCAATCCTCAAAGTCCCTATGCTATTTCAAAAGTATTCTCCCACCTAATTACAAAAAATTATAGAAATTCTTACAAAATATTTGCAACCTCAGGTATTTTATTCAATCATGAGTCTCCACTAAGAGGTAAAGAATATGTAACCAGAAAGATAATAATTGGATTGGTAAAAATTTATAAAAAAAAACTAAAATCTTTTCAACTTGGCAATATCTATGCAAAAAGAGATTTGGGTTATGCAAAAGAATATGTTGTTGCAATGTGGAAAATGATGCAAAAAAAAAAGCCAAAGGACTACATAATTTCTACGGGAAAAACTTATTCAATTAAGGATTTCATAAATTTAGCAACAGCTTATCTGAAGCTCAAAACAAAATGGGTAGGTAAAGGTTTTAATGAAAAATTGATATTAAAAAAAACAAATCGACCAATTATAACAATTAATTCAAATCTTTTCAGACCATCGGAAGTCAGTGCACTTAAAGGAAATTCATCTAAAGCAAAAAAAGATTTGAAATGGAGTCCTAAAACAAACCTAAAAAAACTCGTTAAAATTATGATTGATGAAGAACTACTTCATTCTTAAAATTGAGTGTATCTCTTATAATTCTTTTCAAAATCACTTAATGTAATTTTTAATCCTTTAACAAGAGATGTTTTAGAACACCAACCTAATTTCTTCGCCAAGCTTACATCTAATATTTTTCTCGGTGTACCATTTAGAGACTTATTAATTCTTTTTATCTTTAATTTTACATTCAACAATTTCATTATAATCTTTGCATACTCAATAATTGAATAATCTTTTTGTGTACCAATATTTATTAATGATTCTTTTGTTTTCTTATTTACAAAAAAAATAATTGCATCGGCAATATCATCTACAAAAATTAACTCCCTTTTTGTTTTTCCATTACCCCATATTTTAATTTCTTTTCTATAATTAACTTTTGCTTCATAAATTTTTCTTATCAAGGCAGCAATAAAATGAGAACTTTCAAAATCATAATTATCATTTGGTCCAAAAGTATTACATGGCATTAGACTTTTATAATTAGTGCCATATTGTTGATTATAAAATTCACACATTTTTACTCCTGAGATTTTTGCTATTGCATAGGCCTCATTTGTTTTTTCCAATTCTGAGGATAATAGATATTTTTCTTTAATGGGTTGTTTTGAAAATTTTGGATAAACACAACTTGAACCTAAGAAAATTAAATTTTTAATCCCATTTAAAAATGATTGATGGATCAAATTATTTTGAATTTGTAAATTATCATAAATAAACTCTGCACTTTTGTTTTTATTTTCTTTAATTCCACCTACTTTGGCAGCAACAATAATTACAACTTCTGGTTTTTTTTGTTTCAAAAAATTTGCAACTTTATTTTGATCTCTTAAATCTAACTTATCTTTATTTGCAGTAATGATATTTTTATAACCAAATTTTTTAAATTTTCTTAATGTAGCAGATCCAACTAATCCATTATGACCTGTTAAAAAAATTTTTTTATTTATGTTCATTTTTAAAGAATTTATATTTTAAAATCGTAAAAAGTGCAAAAAGACCGTCTGTGAGTTTTATTTTTTTTCCTTCATCATATGATCTTCCTCTATAACTTATTGGAATTTCAATAATAGAATATTTCAGATTAGCAATCTTCGTAGTTATCTCTGGGCAAAATGAAAAATTTTTTTCAAATAGATGAATTTGATCAAAGACATTTCTAGTAAAAACTTTATAACACGTATGAGCATCTGTTAGTTTTTGGTTATTAAACAAATTAGAAATAATTGTCATCACATGGTTTCCAAAAATTCTAAATAATGAGGTAAAACCATCCGCATTATATCTTTTTTTTCCTAATACCCTTGAGCCATAAACTACTTCAGTTTTTTTTTTAATTATTGGTTCAATTAATTTATAATAATCGTGAGGATCATACTCTAAATCAGCATCTTGTATAATAATTATATCTCCAGATATATATTTTTTTGCTGTTATAATTGCAGCTCCTTTGCCCTGATTTTTTTCGTGTTTTAATATTAAATTTTCACTTTCAAAATTAAAGTTGGAAATTTTTTTAAATGATTTATCAATAGAACCATCATCAACAATAATTATTTGTTTATTTATATTTTTTATTTCCTCAATTTTAGACAATAATTCTGTTATAGTATTCTCTTCATTATATACTGGAATTATTATGGTAACATTAATTAACATAGTAGAATTATTTATTTTATCTTTTGTTACCAATTACGTTTACCACATTTTTGGACAAATAATACTTTCTAAATATAAAAAAATTTATACAAATTTTAAAATAAAATTTTTAGATAACGTATTAACCTTTATAATTGGTTTTGTTTTCATAAGTTTAGTTGCATTAATTTCAAATTTTTTTACATCTCTTAACCAATACTTTAATTCTTTAATATACTTAATTATATTATTGATAGGAATTTTCTTTTTAAAAAAGGATATTTTCAAATCTGAAACTTTAAAGTTTTTATTATTAATCTCACTTTTAACCTCAAGCTTAATAATTTATTCTGATGTATACAGACCAGATGCTTACTTATATCATCTACCATATATATCTATTTTAAATAACAACGAAATTATAATTGGTTTAAATAATATTCATTTTAGATACGGTTTAGTCTCTATTCTTCAATACACTTCAGCATTAAATTTTAATATCTTAACTAATGAAAAAGGAATTTTAATTCCCATAGCTTCAATCGTATCAACATTAATTTATTACTTTTATATGATTTTAATAAGAACAGTTAAATCAAAAAAAATTACTTATAACTCATTATTTTCATTTTCTATTTTGATTTATATTGTTTATAAAATAATAAGATATTCAGAATATGGAAATGATGCTCTACCAGCATTATTAACTTTTTATCTTATATCAAAAATTTTAGAAAATGAATTTATTAAAGATAACTTTAATATTATTTGTTTATTAAGTGTTTTTATTTTTTTAAATAAAACGACTATGATGATAATTTTGATAATACCATTAATCATTTTTTTTAAAGAAAAAAAATACAAAGAGTTTCAAAATATTTTTTTTTCAATACCAACATTGCTACTTCTTTTGTGGTTTTTTAAAAATTTTTTAATAACAGGGTGCTTGGTATACCCACTTCATTATACTTGTGTTGAAACACAATGGACAAATATAAAAAAAACTGAAATTATGGCTATTAAAGCTGAGTCTTGGTCAAAAGGTTGGCCACAAAATAAAAAAGAATTAACTTTTAAAAGTTTTAATAAAAATTTTTCTTGGCTCAAAGCTTGGTCAGAAAAACATTTGATATATATCTTAAAAATAATTTTACCATATTTAGGTCTTTTATTTTTGATTTCAATCATATCTTCTGGACGATTTAAGAGGGCTAATTTTGACAATCATAAAATTTCGATTCCTTTTGTTGTTTCATTTTTAGGAAGTATAATTTTTTTCTTAAAATTTCCATTATATAGATATGGTTATGGTTACTTAATTTCTTTTATTTCTTTACTGTTTTGTTTTTACAATATTAATAATTTACACGAAGGTAGGTTGTTTAATATATTTAAAATTATAATAATAATTGCACCTATAATTTTTTTTACTAAACAATCTTTAAGAATTTACGAAAATTTTTCTTCAAAAACAATCTGGCCTGAGTTTCAAAAAGTTTTAAGTAAAGAAGATGTTAAAAAGAATATAATTTTAAATCAAAATGGCCTGATGGTCTATAAAGACTCAAATGATTGTTTTTATACAAATGAGATATGTTCTCAATATGATTTAGATGAAAATTTAATTGTTAAAAAAGTAAAAAAATATTTTATACTTGAAATTAAAAAATAATTTAATCTAACCTTATAATTTAAATTGAGTCAGCTTGTATAAAAGCTTATATAAATAAATGAATATAAAATTAATTTTATAATATTCATAATAAATTTTAATATCTTCCAAAAATTTTTTAAAAAAATTTTTTGAAGATGTACTTAAACCTCCCAAAGTCATATTGACTGAATAATGATTAGTCATCAAAATCTTTAATCTTTTAATTTTCATCATTCTCAAAATGTAATCAGCATCTGAGGAAATATCATAGGCTATATTGTACTTTCCTATTTTATTTATAATATTTTTACTGATATAAAGTCCTGTGTGAGGAATTTTAAAAGTTGAAAAAAAAGATATATTTTTATTTGTTTTCCAAGTTCTAATAATTTTATTTTTTTTTGAAAAAACACATCCACTCACTAAAACATCATAATTAGCTTGTTTTAATTTATTTTTAAAAATTTTTAATATATTTTTTGAATAAAATATATCACCAGAATGTAAACAGACGATATATTTTCCATTACAAATTTTTAACCCATTATTAAGACCATCGTATAAATTTTTATCTCCCAGTTGTTTTTTTTTTATATTATTTGATTTAAAGTTTTTTATTAATTCAAAAGTTTTATCATCAGAAAAACCATCTACAATTATATGTTCATAATCTTTACATGTTTGATTTTTAACACTTTTTAATGTTTTTAAAATCTTTGTTTCAGAATTTTTGACTATTGTTAAAATTGAAAAAAAAGGTTTTTTTATCATTTTTGATTTACAAAAATTAAATTTTATTCTGATTTAAAAAATATTTTTATTAATTTGCTTCAAAAGTTTTGTAATAAAAATATCTAAATACTTAATTTATTAATTCTATTAATTTCCTCAGTTACCATATCTTTTACAAGTGATCGAATGTTATGTTTAGGTGTCCATTTAAGTTCTTTTCTTGCTTTACTAGAGTTTCCCATTAAAGAATTTACTTCTGTAGGTCTAAAATATCTTTTATCAATTGATATTATATTTTTGTCATTCCAAAAAGCTTTTTCACTAAGTCCCTTTCCTTTCCAAAAAATTTTGATACCCAATTCTTCGCAAACTAAATCTATAAAATATTTTACTGTATATTGTTTTCCAGATGAAATTACATAATCTTTTGGTTGTTTTGCTTGTAACATTTTCCACATTGCTTTTACATAATCTTCAGCATGACCCCAATCTCTTTTCGCATATAGATTTCCTAAGTATAACTTTCCTTCACCTTCCAAAAATATTTTGCATAAACCCATAACTATTTTTCTTGTTACAAATGTTTCTCCTCTAAGTGGACTCTCGTGATTAAACAAAATTCCATTACAAGCAAATATATTATAAGCTTCTCTATAATTGACCGTTATCCAATGCGAATACAATTTTGCTATTCCATAAGGGCTACGTGGATAAAATTTAGTCTTCTCATTTTGTGGAGGTTTAGATGCTCCAAACATTTCCGAAGTACCTGCTTGGTAAAATTTAACTTTATTTTGTATTCTTAATGTAAGTATTGCATCTAAGATTCTCAATGTTCCTAAAGCTGTTACATTTGCGGTATATTCAGGCACATCAAAAGATACCCCAACATGTGATTGTGCTCCAAGATTATAGATTTCATCAGGTTTAATTTTTTCAATAATTTTTAATACGGACAGGGAATCTGTTAAGTCTCCATGATGTAAAAAAAAGTTTGTTTTTTTATGAGGATCTAAATAAATATCATCAACTCTCTGAGTGTTTAGTGAAGAACTTCTTCTTTTTACCCCATGGACAATATAGTTTTTTTTTAATAAAAATTTCGCAAGATATGCACCGTCTTGTCCAGTTATACCAAAAATCAGTGCTTTTTTTTTCATTTATTTAAATATGTTTTTGACATTCTTTTATCAGTTATAAGTAAATTTGAAAATCCTAACAATGATCCTATAAAATACCAATAAATAATTCCAAAATAAGTACTAAATATAGATCCGGTAGGTCTTGGTAAAAAAATGAAAACTACAATAAAATAGAAAATAACTTTACATAGTGCATCTTTTTTTGATTCATTTGTTTTAAAATCTCTTAATAAATAGAAAACAAATAAAATAAAAATAGAAAAACCTATTAATCCAGTATCAATCAATATTTCTAAATTATAATTATGAGGATGTGTTGAGCAAACCTTATATCTTGTTAATTCACTAATTTTTTTTGTTTCATAATTTTTACACTTTATTCTAAAAGATTTGAAGCCGTTTCCAAAAATTGGCTTTTCAGACACCATCTGAGCACCAGCATTATAATGTAATCCCCAAGGCGTTAATTTTAATGTTTCAATAAAATTAGGTTGATCTAAAATAATTAACTTTTTGATATCACCATAATATCTTGCTTTGGTTGATTCTTTAACTACAAAACTTATTAGAATAATTGAAGAAATCAATATGAGCAAAACACTAAAAAAGTTTTTCAAATTAAACTTAATAGTATTCAAATAAAACACAATAGTAAGAGCTAATGACAACAATAATGCAGACCTCTCACCAGAAAGAAAAACTATTATCAGAATAAGAATTGGAAATATATTTATAGAATTATTCTTAAAAAATATTTTAAAAAGAATAAATGATGAAAAAATTATTGTCGAAAAATAACCACCAAAAATTAATTCAGAACCAAATAAACCAGAAAATCTTTGACACTCATTGGTAGTATAATTGCAAAAAGAACCTTTTAATCCAATAAAATTTGTACCAGTAAAATATTGTTTTAAAAAATCCAACAAAATAATGAGAATAAAAAAAAATAAATAAATTAAGTTTTTTTTAATAAATTCCTTATCAGCTCTTGAATAAACGAATGTAATTGCATTAAAAATCAAAAAAAATTTAAATAAGAAAATTGTTTTTATCAAAACTTCAATATTTTTATTTAATATAAGATTTTGAAAAAATATATATAAAAAAAATATCAATAGTAAAACATTATATTTTTTGTTTAAAAAATTATATTTTATTTTTATTGACAAGATTAAAAACAGCAAAGAAATACTTATAGTTATAAAATTCAAAATAAAAGATCTAAAAAAGAAAAAAATTGGAAAAAAAATAACTAGATAATAAAGAGTTTTTTCTAAAGGACTTATTTTTTTTTCTAAGATAGTCAATTTTAAAACAAATTTTTAGATATATTAATATTTTTTTTATTACAATTCATATAATATAAAATTTGATATAAAACCAATGATTTTTATTTTCTAACAAACCAGAATTAAAAGGTATGAATATATTATATTTTTCATTTTTTTTTATTTGTTCTTTAATTTCGTTGTATCTAGTTCAGCAAATATCTATCAAATATAATTTTTATGATTTACCTGATAAAAAAAAAATTCATAAAAAAAAAGTCACAAAATCTGCTGGATTGGTATTAATACCAATCATACTTTTAAATATGGTATTTTTTAAATATGATTTTCATATTTTTTACTTCTTGCTTTTTTTAATTTGTGTAGTTTTTTTAGGTTTTATAGACGATATAATAAACCTGGCGGCATCAAAAAAATTACTTATTTTATTTTTGTTATTATCTTTATTTGTAATCGAGATATTAAGAATTGATACTTTAGGATATTTGTTTAATAGAGAAATTAATTTAAATATTTTTTCTATACCTTTTACAATTTTATGTCTCTTACTAATAATAAACTCATTTAACTATTTTGATGGTCTCGATGGATTATTGGGCTCATTAACTTTAATTTCAGTCGTTTATTTTTTATATTTTATCCAAGGTCAATTAGCTATTTTTCTTTTAAGTGTCATAATTTATTTGACAATCTTTCTTTTTTTTAATTTTGGTATCTTACCTAAACAATTTATGGGGGACTCGGGTAGCCTTGGCTTAGGTTTTATAGTTTCATTCTTAGCTATCTATTCATCTCAAATAGAAAAAAGTATCATGCCTTCATTCATAATATGGCCTTTAGCTTTTTTTGTTTATGAATTTCTTTTAATAAACCTTATAAGAATAAAAATTAAAAAAAATATCTTTTCACGAGACTTAAATTTCATATTTAATATTTTAGCTCATAAACATGGAAATCTTAATTCAGTTATAATTTGCATTTGCATCCAAATATTTTTTTGTTTTCATGGTATCTTTTTAGAAAAATTTGATTTAAATAATTTATCTATTATTTTATTTTGTTTGTACTTTGTTGTTTACTTAATTTTAAGAATTATTCAGTTTAACAAATATTACAAAAATAAAACATGAGTATTAAAACAATTTATTTCAAATTATCAAAATCTATGTTAGGTAAATCTATAACCTTGAGACAAAATGAAAATTGGAATAATAACATACGATATACCTCATAAAAAAACTCAAGACATTATACATAAGCTCTTGAATTCAGAGTATAAAATTGAAAAATTAATTTTTTCAAAATTTCAAAAATATAAAAAAAAATTTAACCCTATTTTTTCTCACAGACCTCCACAATTCAATAATATTGATACGAATGAAATTTTAAAAAAACATAATATTAAAAAAATTTCTATTGATGAAAAAAATCCCTATAAGAATTGTGATATAGTTCTAATTGGTGGATCTAAATTACTTATACCAAAATATATTGAAAAAAATTTAATTCTCAACTGCCACTCAGGATTAATACCAAAAGTAAGAGGATTGGATAGTTTTAAATGGGCAATTCATAATAATTTTGAGATGGGAAATACTTTGCATTTTATAGACAATGATACTGATTTAGGAAAAATTGTTCATCAGACAAAAACCCCATTATATAAAGATGATACTATTTTTACATTTGCCTCAAGACACTATGACTCTGAAATTAATATACTTGTAAATTTTGAGAAATTTATTAATAAAAAAAAATTTAAAAATCTAAATTTGACTAAAAAAAAACCAACAAAAAGAATGCCAATAAATATTGAAAAAAATTTAGCTACTAAATTTGAAAATTATAAAATGAAATTTGCTAAATCAAAGAAAATAAAAAAAATTTTTATTAAAGATGAATATATCGATGATCTAAGTTATTCAAATATTAGAAATATAAAATATGGAAAAAATTGTAAAATAGTAAATCCTACTAACTTATTTGAATGTATTTTAGGTGATAATGTTTTTATTGGTCCTTTTACAGAAATTCAAAAGAATGTTTTAATAGGAGATAATACAAAAATATCATCACATTCATTTATTTGTGAACTTGTCACGATTGGAAAAAAATGTTTTATCGGTCATGGTGTATGCTTTGTTAATGATAAATTTAAAGGAGGTAAACTTGGTGGAAGTATTGCTAATTGGGAAAAAACTAATATTGGAAATAATGTATTAATCGGTTCCAATTCAACGATATTACCGGTAAATATTTGTGATAACGTGATTATTGGATCGGGAAGTGTTGTAACAAAAAATATTAAAAAATCAGGTGTATATGCAGGAAATCCAGCAAAATTTTTAAAAAGACTAAAGACTTAGATTTAGAAATTCTCTCATTATAAGCCATCTTTTTTCTGATGTATGGTCTCTTAAAATTCTTTCATTTCCTTTTTTAGCAAAGTTCTCAGCTAAATTTAAATTATTTAACATTTCTTTAATCTTTAAAATTGCTTCATGTGTATTTTTGTATGTAATTATTTCATCATCTGAAAAAAAATCTTTTAAATTATCTTTATAATCAGTTATTAAACAACATCCCAATCCTAAAACTTCAAATAATCTCATATTTGCTGCTTCTTTTTTAGCATTTTCTATATGAAAGTTAATTGAAATTTTTGAATTTGCTAAAACATTATACATTTCATTACCATAAACGGGACTAAAACTTTTTTTTTTCAAATTATTTAATGAAAATATATAATCAAAAGTTTTTGTAAAACCTTTTGTAAGGAAAAAATAAAAGATTGATAAAATTATTTTTAAATAAGATCTACTATCAGATATATATAATCTTATGTTAAATTCCTTTGCAATTTTATTCAAAAAGATGACTCTATTAAAATGACCTTTGTTATCAATGCTTCCAGAATAAACTAAATTATACTTTCTAGAAGAAAAATTTTTAACTTTTATTTTTTCTAAAATTTTTTTATTAAATGAATGCGGCATATATAAACTTTTAATTTCATTTTTTTTATAAAAGATCATACTTTTTTTTAAACATGTCAAAACACCGACTGAGTCTTTGGCTATCTTAATATTATTTTCTCCTGTTCCATCATAGAAAAAAAATTTAAATCTTTTTATTTTATCAAAAATTTTTGATAAAAAATGGGTATTTTGAAAAAAAATAATATCAGGATTTTCCTTAACAATTTGTCTGTATAATATGTTTTCTAAAGTAAGATCTTTTGTCAACCCATTTTCATGACACCATTTTTTTTGTAAGAATAAGTCATTCGAAATTAACTGTATAACTTCAAAGTCTTTGAAAGTTTCTTTTACATTTAATGACCAAGAAAAGTTTTTATCTAAAATTTTTTTTTTATGTTCATCAAATGATAAACTTAAAATAGACTTATCTTTATAAATCTCATTTTTTAGATCTTTATAAATATCAAATATATGTAAAAACTTTTTTTTCAAAATTTATAAAATTTTTTAATCATTCGAGAGATGTATCTCACTTCCTTTATCTTTAATTCTGGATATATGGGTAGTGACAAAACTAATCTTTGATTTTTTAAAGAATTAGGAAACTCTTTTTTTTTATTTTTTTGATACTTGTATGCGGGTACAAAAGGTAATATTTTTGGATAATGGATAAGTGTATTGATTTTTTTTGAATATAAAAACTTTCTTAATTCATCTCTTTTTTTAGCTTTAATTACAAATTGATGAAAACCATGAGCATTTCTTTTAATATTACTAATAGGTAACTTTATTGCACTTAAGTTAGATAAATTTTTTAAATATTCTTTTGCTATTATCTCTCTTTTCTTGTTCCAAGTATCGATCTTTCTCAATTTTATATTTAATATTGCTGCTTGCAATCCATCCAATCTACTATTCAAACCCTCTAATAAATGCTCATGTTTTCTTTGTCCTCCGTGTCTTAAATGCATTATACATAAATTTCGTAATCTTTTGTTATTTGTAATTATTGCACCTGCATCTCCCATTGCTCCTAAATTTTTTCCAGGATAAAAAGAAAAAGTTCCTATGTGTCCAAAGTTACCCAAATATTTTTTGTTTTTTTTTATAAAATGAGCTTGCGCGCAATCCTCTATAACCCAAAGCTTGTATTTATTCGCTAACTGTAAAATTTTTTCTATTTGAGCTGGTTGACCAAACAAATGAACAATTACAATGCCGGAGGTCCTTTTAGTAACTTTTTTTTCTATTTCATTTACTGAAATGTTATAACTATCTTTTTCAGTATCACAAAAAATTACTTTACCACCTGCATTGGTGATAGCTGACGCAGTAGAAAACCAAGTATGTGAAGTAGTTATGACTTCATTTTTAATTTTTGACTTAAAACCTAAACTTTTCACAGATGCTAATAAGGCATCTGTTCCATTTCCACAAGCAACACAATATCTTGATCCAATTCTTTTTTTAAAATTATTTTCAAATTTTTTTACTTCATCTCCTCCTATGAATGAATTATTAGAAATTATCTTCAAGATAGCTTTATCAATTTCTTTTTTTTGAGATTTGTATTGTAAGTATAAGTTTGCTGGTTTTATCATAGAATTTTCATGATCTTATTTTTTCTAACTGAAATATTAATTGCTTCAATTACTTTTGAAACATGTACTGCGTCCTCAAAATTGATTATATCATTGCGTTTTCCATTTAAAAAATTATATACATTTTTATAAAATTCTAAATGACCATTTCCATAAACATTTTTAATTTTATAATTTTCTTTAAATTTTTTATAAGATCTTTTTAAAGTTTTCCAAATCCTAATTTTATTCATTGCAAATCCAGATATTTCTACTATTCCCTCCGAACCTAAAACTGATAAAGACCCTTCAATATCCATTGGTCTGGTAGCTGTTGTTGCTTCAAGAACTCCAATAGATCCGTTTTTGAATTTTAGATTAGCGATTATTGTATCTTCAGACTCTATTTTAGCTATTGCTTTAATACCATGTGCAAAAACCTCTTTTACTTTTCCATTCATCCAAATAAGTGCATCAAGATGATGACTAGCTTGGTTTCCAATAACTCCTCCATCTAAATTTCTTGTACCTCTCCAATTAGCTAAATTATAATATTTTTGATCTCTCATCCATCTAACTCTAGATGTACTCATAAAAACTTTACCAAGTCTTTTTTTAACAATTGAGTCTTTTAACTTCATAACAGGTGGATTAAATCTATTTTGTTTGACTACAAAAATATTATTTTTAAATTTTTTCTTATTTATAATAATCTTTTTTAAATCTTTACTAAATAAACCTAGTGGCTTTTCAATAATAAAATTTGAAGCTATCTTTTTAAGTTTCAGATAGTGTTTAATATGATTTCCACTTTCAGTTAATATCACAACAATATCTGGTTTGCATTTTTTAACCATTTTAGTCATATCAGAAAAAAAAGCATATCTTTTATGACTTTGGTTTTTATTCAGATTTGTAATTTTTTTGTCGCAAATAGCTACTAATTTGAAATATTTTGATAACTTATTTATAGCTTGATAATGTTTTTTAAAAATCCTTCCTGTTCCAACTATTCCTACTGAATACATATTAATACCATGTGTTTAGATTATTTTATAAAACATTCCAATAAATAAATTTAAATTAAATAATAAGATAATTTTTTATCTTTAATATATAATTAAAAAAATAAAATATAAAATTTAAATTTATAATCAATGGTCACATTTTTGGGAATTATCAGATCAAAGTTAAATGATTATAATTTCTTAATCAACACTTTAATAATTTTAGCTATATTTGGAAGTCCCTTTAGTCTTATAATTAAGGTATTTGTTTTAAAAATTACTAATTTTGAATATATAAATCCATTTCTTTTATACAGAATTTTACTTAGTAGTTTGATTTTTTATTTATTTTTTAAATTAAAAAACAAATTCAATAAAAATTATATTGGCTTAATTTCAATCTTTTTAATTTTTTATTTTAATATTATAACTAATAATACATTTGAAATTTCAAATTATCTCACCTCAGAATATTTATTAAATAATGATAATATCAACAAATTTTACGAAGAAAGAAATAAAAATTACTTAATAAATTTTTTTAATATTTTTTTAATCATTGTACTTTTTACTATCAAAAATATTTCAATTGATTTTGAACATCTTAAAAAAACAATACAGATTACATGTAAAATATTTTTATATACATTAATATTAATCGGTTTAATTTGGATAGTCCAAAATTATTTAAATAAAACTAATTCCATAAATTATTTGATAAAAGATGCTTTTTTAAATGATAATTTTTGGATCAATTCTCATTACATAGCTTATATGGCAATCATAAATTTTGTATTATTTATAGATAAGTTTTCAAAAAAAAATTTTTTTTCAACATTAGTTTATACAATATTAGTAATTTCTCTAAAACTTAACATCGCAATTTATATTATGGTTTTTTTATTGATGATTAATTTTGTGATTAAATATTATAAATTTGATATTTTAATTCTTACGAAAGTATTTATTCTAATAATATTTCTTCCAATTATATATTATTATTTTGCGAACTTTTTCAATTTGTTAAAATTATCTTACTTTGAACATTTAAGTTTATCAGTTGTAAATAGAATAAATATTTATGAATTTTATTTAAATAATATCAAGGGAGTAAATATATTTTTTGGAAATTCATTATTTAATCAGGAAATACCTACTTATCCACATAACTTAGTTTTTGATATATTTTATTCTACTGGATCTATTGGATTATTAATTTTTTTAATGGTTTCATATAATATATTAAAACGAATAGTTAATTCAAAAAATTTTTTTGTTACAAATCTTTTTTTTTCTTTTTTAATATTCTCTTCATTATCAGGTTATTTTTTTTTCAATATATTCTTAATTACGATTCTTTTAATATCCCTCCAATTACTTAATGAAAAATAAAAAGAAATATTTTTATAATTAATTTCTTTTTTATGAAAAAGAATAACTGTAACTAGTCCTGAAATTATTGTAGCGATTGAAGCAAAATAAAATCCATAATTTTTTATAAAAAAGTAATTTAAACTTAAATTCATAAATATATAAAATGATGAAATTTTTATAATTTCATAAAAATTATTTTTTATATATTTGTGATTAATTGATAATTCTAGAATAATAATAAATATTAAATTTATTATTAAAGTCAAAAGAATTGATTTTGATTTTAAATAAAAGGTTCCAAAAATTATCAATAAATAATCACCAAAAAATAGGAAAAAAGTAAATATAATAACTGTAAAAACTATTGTTATACCAATAACTCTTTTAAAAATTTTTTCTATATAATCTGTATTTTCAATTTTTTTACTTATTAGAGGATATAAAAATCGGATTAAGATAAAATAAAAAGTTGATATAGCTAAAGTAAATCTTGAAGCTATTGAGTAAATTGCTGTGTTTTCATAGTTCGTTAAATAATTTACCATTATTATGTCCACTCTATAACTAGCAAGAGTCAAAATTCCTATAAATGGAAAAAAAGATAATTTATGAAAAAGATTTATAACATCTTTAAATTTAAAGATTATACTAAATTTTTTTTTATTACTAAATTTATAAAAAAAATTAATTAAAATTGAATTTATAATAACGTCAAAAGCGAATGAAAAACAAATCCAATATATTTGAAAATTATTTTTGATCAAAAAAATTTTAATCAAAAGATTAATTAAGTTTCCAGTTATTGCTATAAAAAATAATTGTTTAAATTTTTTTTCTACAAATAAATCATAATATAAAATAGTAAATGGTAAAAAAATTAGCTGAAGATTTAAGACGATTACTGAAATTTTTTTGTCAAAATCATAGTCGATTAAAATAAAAAAAATTACTAATAATACAAGGATAAAGATAGAAACTAATAGATACGTAAAAAAAAACTTTGAAATTAATTCAAATTTATTTTTTGGTTTTTTTGATAATTGATTAATCAACTCATAATAATAATTTGAAAAAGAAATAGCATACAATATAAAAAAAATATTTTGAGCAAACGAGAAAAAACCAAAATCTTTGGGAGTCAAAGAGTTTGATAATAAAGCAATTACAACAAAAGAAAAAAAAATATTAATTAAATTAGTAAGATAATATAAATTTAAATTTGTTTTGAATTTGATTAATTGCATTGAAAAAATCCTATAATTTAATATTTATATATTTATCATATTGTTAAGATTAGTTGTAATTATTCATTTTACACAATATAAAATAGATTATTCTTTAATATGTTAAAAATAAATGACTAAAAAACACGAATTAATAATTTATAAAAAAAAACATTACGCAGAAATAATAAGAGGTTCTTTACGTAAAAATGAAACTACTTTTTTTTCTCCCGAAAAATCATCTTTTCAGTTTGGACTTTTAGCTCACAAAAAAGGTTTTAAAGAACCTGCTCATTATCATAGACCTTTCAAAAGGACCATAAAGGACTTACAACAAATGTTTGTTGTTCAAAAAGGTAAGATAAGAGTAGATTTGTTTTCTGATGATAAAAAACTTATTAGAAAAATAATTTTAAAAAAGGGTGACTCGATAGTATTAATTCATGGAATACATGCAATAACTGTACTTGAGGATATGCAGTGTATTAGTGTTAAACAAGGGCCTTTTCTTGGACCAGAATTTGACAAAGTTTTTATTAAGGTTAAAAAATAAAAATAATTTGATGATACCTGTATTTAAGCCTGAACTTAAAAAAAAAGATATTGAAGCTGCCTATCAAACATTAAAGAAAGGTCAAATTTCAGGTACTTTTGCAGATAGTATTAATTCTTTAGAAAAAAATTTTGCTAAATTTAATAAAACAAAATTTGCAGTAGCTGTTTCAAGTGGAACGACTGCTTTGCACTTAGCTATTGCTTGTCTTAATTTAAAAAAAGGTAGTGAAGTACTTGTGAGCGCAACAACAAATATTGCAACTGGTCTTGCAATTGTTCACAATGGTCTGATACCAAAGTTTATAGACTCTAAAATTGATACTTGGAATATTGATGAAAAAAAAATTGAAAAAAATATAACTAAGAAAACAAAGGCACTGCTAATTGTTCATTTTTTAGGAAATCCGTGTAAAATGGATACAATTGTAAAAATAGCAAAAAAAAATAAATTATTTTTAATTGAGGATTGTGCTGAAGCACATGGTGCTTCTTTTAAAAAAAAAAAAGTTGGAAGTTTTGGAATAGCCGGATGTTACAGCTTTTATGCAAATAAAATTATTTCGTCAGGTGAAGGTGGATTAATTACAACCAATAACAAAAATTTTTACGAAAAATTAAAATTATATAGAAATCTTGGTTTTACAAAACCTAGATTCAAACATTTTGTAAAAGGTTATAATTTTAGGATGACAGGTATGCAAGCAGCGATTGCAAATAGTCAACTTAGTTATATAAATCAAATAATTAAAAAAAAGATATTAATTCAACAAAACTATCAGAAATATTTAAAGCATAACTTAGTTTCTTTTTTGAAGGAGGAAAAAGGCTCTAAATCTGTGTTTTGGATGGTTGGAATTTTATTATCAAAAAAATTAAAAAACAAAAAAAATATTTTACAAAAAGAACTTTTAAAAAAAGGAATAGATACAAGAAGTTTTTTTATGTCAATGAATGAACAACCTTGCTTTAAAGAATATAAAATGAAAACAACAACATACGTAAGTAATAATCTCTGGAAAAATGGAATTTATCTACCATCAAGTCATAACTTAAAAGAGAAAAATATAAAACAAATATGCCGAAAAGTCCTAAGCGTAATAAAACAAAATTAGCAATCTTCATTAGATATCGTGAGCCCAAAGAGGGAGGTGGTTATACAATTACGATGGATATATTAGATCAAATAATAAAAACAATTAATAAAAAGAAAATCATTTTTATTATTCTTAATGACAAAAAGAAAAACCTTTATCAAAAAATTAACAAATATGGGCATGAATGTGTTTGCATGAATGAAAATATTAATCTTTTAAAATTTAAAAGTTTTATTTTTAGCTTAATGCCTTTTTTTTTAAGATTTTATAATTTAATAAATTTTAACAAATATCTTAATTTAGAAAATGAAAAAAAAATTGATATTGTATGGTTTTTATCAGCAGAATATTATTATCCATTATTTTCAAAATATATTTCTACAGTATGGGATCTTCAACACATAACTCATTCATCATTTCCCGAAACAGGGAGTTTTTCAAGAAGGATTTATCGTGAAATAGTAATAAAGAATTTCTTAAAAAATTCTTATAAAATAATTACTGGATCTAAAATTCTTATCAGTTTAATGAAGAAAAGATACAATATTTCATCAAAAAATTTTATTTACAATAATCATCCTACACCAACTTTTTTTATCAAAGAAAAAAAAATATCGAAAAAAAAAATGCCAATAAAAAATTTTTTCTTATATCCGGCAAATTTTTGGGAACATAAAAACCATTTGAATTTATTCAAAGGTTTTGAACAATTTAATGAAATTCAAAAATTTAAATATAAATTGGTTTTGGTAGGAAATATTGCTAATGAAAAATATTTTAGAAAAATTAAAAAAAAATTTAATAATAATTTTGATAAAAATTTCAAGATTTTAAAATTTGTAAAATTAAAATATCTACTAGCTCTTTATGATAATTGTTTAGCTTTAATTTACAGTTCTTTTGCAGGACCAGAAAATTTGCCACCCTTAGAAGCAATGGCACGTAAAAAAAAAATTATTTGCTCTAATTATCCAGGTGCCAAAGAGCAACTCGGCAATATACCAATATATTTTAATCCTTATAAACCAAAATCGATAAAGAAAGCATTAATAAAATTTACTTTTTCAAATCATCCAAAGAAAAATTTAATCAGAAATACCAGCGATTACCTAAAAAAAGTTTTAAATTCAATTAATATTTAGTTCTTAATAAACTAAAACTTAAATGATCTATTCCATCAATATATATTTTTTTTCTAAATTTATTCATTTTAAAATTATTTGATTTAAAAAAATCAATAAATTTTACATAACTAAATATTGTTATTGGATATGTTGCTTGATAGATATTTTTCGGAACTTTTTGAATACTAAAAATATTATCTTTACCATAATGAAATGACGTTTTTAAAAATAAAAAATTTGTTATGTTTTTTTTAATTAATTGTTCTAAAATTTCATATGGATTTGGTAAATATTGAATTGAACCGGAAAAAATAACAACGTCTGGGGTTTTTTTTAAATCATTGAGATTTTTGAAAAAATTTATTTTAAGATTAAAATTATTTTCATTAATATAATTAACAATATTTTCTTGCTCAATTATATTCCAGTCATATGTATGATTAAACTTTTTATAATTTTTAAAATATAAAGTTCCAAAAGATCCACCAAAATCTAATACTATAAGATTTCTTTGTATTTTTTTTTGTATATCATTAAGATAGTCTAAAAGATCATTATCATAATTTTCTTTAAAAAATAGTAACGTATCTTGTTCATAAGCTGCATGACCTTTAAGCACACTTAAGAAAGAATTTATTTTCTTTTTAAGAATTAATTCATCACTATATCCTTGACTATTTTTTAAAGCTTCTTCAAAGGATTTATAATTACCATATATTCGTATGTTTCTTTTTAATAAAAAATTAATTTTATCTTTTAATCTTTGAAATAAAAAATTAACTTTATCCATTGTAAAAATTTTTTTTATTCTTTTTTGCAACTACAGAAATTTTTGAATTAATTCGATGTGTAGTGGTACATATCATGTTTAAGATTACTATTGATAAAAAAAATAGCTTTATGCATTTTGATTTTTATTCAAATTAATATTTATAACTTTAAAGATTTCAACTTTTAGTTTTTTAAAAATTTTCGAATTGCTCAAATAGGTTTTCATCAAACGATTAATATCAAACTTCCTGGAAAAATTTTCATGATTCTTAAAATCATTATTATTAAGATAATGAACAAAAAAACACTCTAAAATTTCTCTTTTATGTTTTTTCTCTTGGTAATTTAATTTTTTATTTAATGCTAATCCAATTTTTTTGAAATATTCTTTTTGACTTCTAGGAGTAATTACAAAATCATAACTACAAAATGGATTTCTTCCTGCACTTATTGGTATTATCTTATGATATGCTACTTCAATAAGAACATTTCCTCTAAGTGATATACAAATCTCTGGTTTTAAACTAAAAAGAACGTTATTAGGAGTATTCTTATCCACCCAAATAAAATCATTTGCATATTCCGTTTTTAATTTTTTTACAAAATCAATACTTGCAGTCTTTGAATTAGGATGTTCTTTGACAATAGTATTTATTTTATTTTGCTTCAAATATTTTAAAGTTTGTGTTATCCAGTCATACCCATCCTTAAAAACTATATCTCCAAAAGCAAATGGTGAGTCTACAAAGCAAGGAAGAAAAATAATACAATTAATTTTTTTTTCTTTTTTTAAAAAATAATTTTTTTTTCTTTTTAAAGAATTTGAGTATGATCCTTTTTTCATGTAATAATTTGTTTGGTCAACTCCTCCTGAAAGTCTTTTATTCAAATAATTCTGTGCAATTAATAACTTTTTTTTCTTTTTTTTTAATCCTGAAAAAATTGTTTTATAATTTTCCCATTTAAAATGATGTAAATAATCTGATTTAGAAAAATTTTTTATATACTGACTAAAATTCCATCCACCGATTACTTTTTTTTGATATTTTAAAAAAAATCTAACTAAATAACCATTGCTTACAAATGAGGCTTGAACTGGAAAAAGCATGTCATAAGTCTTAATTCTATTATTCAAAAAATTCTTGAATCTAAACATATAATCAAATATTTGCTCTACATAATATTTGGACTCATTATCATTTGTAATTTGTACTTTTCTAAAAAATCGTAGATATGTATCGCTAATTAAATCTCCACATCTTACACCGTCAAATTTAAATTTTTTTTTTATTTTTTTATTTAAAAAAAAATTTGCATTTTTATAACTTTGTTTTTTTTGATAATTGTTTATGTCTATTTGTGATATATTAAAAGTGCGCTCTATCCCTATAGCTTTATATAATTTAGACCATTTTAAATACAATAAAAACATGAAGAAAAATCTAACTTTATAAGAAATAAATCCAAATATATTTTGTGATCTTCTCACCACCGGATTAACCCAAATACCATCAAATTTATAATCTTGAAATATTTTAGAATTGATCAAAAAAAATTGATGTAAAAAATAAAAATGTGAAGCATTCATTATTAATAAGCCCCTTTTTTTTTTATCAATAAAATTAATTTTATTTTTTAAAGATAGAATAAAATTTTTTTCATCTTTATTCAGAAAACAATTATTTAACTGTATTAATTTTTTTACTATTAAATTCATACTAAAACTATTTGTCCTTCTTTAATTGAAAATTTTGAAATATGTAGTCTCCATTCTTAATCTCAGAGTTAAATCTTGATACAATATCATTGTCTTTATTAATTTTAATTTTGTCTATTAAACCTCCAAACATAGACGTTGCAAATTCGATTTGAAATATTGTTCTATGACCTTCTAATAATTGTTTTCCTTTGTGGAGCCCACTTGTGTCCTCAAAAACAATCGCCCCTTTTTCACATATTATTTCTTTTATTAAATCTTTATTTAATGTTGATTCTACTAACTCATTATCTAATCTTTTATAACCCAACATCCTTAATCTCTTGGGTATTCCTCCAACTTTGTGTGTTTTAGAAATAAAACAATGAGGACCATTTTTAGAATTACAATTAGTTAAAAAGAAAAAAATTTTAATCCATTTTGGTCTTTCCATATCAAAATGCCATAATTGGGCTGCTTGTTTATCTGGTTCTTTTGAAACAAATGAATGCCAACATGAAACATTATTAATGATTGGCTCTGAGTCTAATAATTCTCGTGCGCTATCAATAATTGATTTATTTAATAACAACTCCTTTACACATTTAAGATTGACTAAATCATCTGATTTATAAAAAAATTTTGTAGATTTAATATCGATACCTAATTTTTCTTTTTTATCATTAATACAATTATCACCATCCCAATATCCCTCTAATGAATTTAATTCTCTCAAAAAATTTTGAATAAAATGAATATCTAAAAATTTTTTCTTTATCAGATAGCCCTCATTTTCAAAAAAATTTTTCTCCTTATCATTAATAATATTATTTATGTTGCCAATTTTTTTTTTTTTTAAAAAAAAATTTATGAGTCTATTTGTCCATCCACCAGATATACAAAATAAATTTACCATTGTTGAATGAGAGTATTGACTATTTTTTATCTTAAATAATTTGAACATAACAAGTTCAAAAATAAAAATTGGTAAAAATAAAATAGTTTTAAATATCATTGATTATTTTTAATTTAGTTTTATTAAAAAAATTCGTATTTGACACTTCAAGGTTTTTTATCAACTTGTATAATTCATCACAGTAATAAATTTTCTTATTCCTTTTTTTAAAAATCTTAGATAAAAAAGGGTAAAAATGATATCTTAGAAAATTGTATATTTTGAGATTTTCATATCTGCCTGTAAATGATTGTGTATTTAATTTAGTTTTTATCAATCTATTAGTAAATTTATTAAGTATAATTGTAGTATCACTTGGAGATATATTGATTCTTTTACTAAAATTAATTTGATCAAAATTATAAGAACTAGAAATTTTATCTAAAAAAAATTTCATTTTTGATGTATCATAAAATATATTTTCATATAGATCAAAAATCACATTGTCTCTACCAAACAACGACCACAAAAATTCTATAGTTTTATCATAATTCAAAAAATTCAAAGAAAAAAATCTATTTCTTAATCTTAACCAGTCGTCAAAATCTGATGTTAATCCATTTACAACTTCATCTTTATAATGTGATAATAATAAATCTAATTGATTTCTAAAAATAATGATTATTTTTATTTTTGGAAATATTTCTTTTAATATATTCATATTGTTAAAAAACTGCGTTCCTGTTCCATTAATTTGAAAATTAAAATTTCCAGCGAATTGTTCTGAGCTTATTATATAATTTTTTTCATCTTCGAAATAATTTTCCAAATTTTTGATTTTTTTTTTATCAAAATAAATTGGATTTGAAGATTGTATATATTCAAATTCTTTTTGAAAAAAATCATTTTTTAAAAAATTAATAGATTCAAAATCCTTCATTTTATCAAATACTTCACTTTGTAAAAAAGTTGAACCTGTTTTATGTAAACCTACATGAAAAAAAATTGACATTTTAAACTATCTGTTTTTTTAATTCTCAATCATTATTTTTTTGTTTCCAAATTTCCTTATTTCTGTGTTTAATGATAACTAATTTTTTTTAAAACAGAATTTAAAGATCCAAAATTCCCACTTCCAATATCAATCACACCAATATTTGTCATTGTTTTTCAAGAAAGTTTTTTGTGCTCAAAAAAGAAAATAAAAATTTAGAGTAATGATTAGGAATACTTCTTTTTGGCAAATTTTTTAAAAAAATATAAAATTTTTGATAATCCACATAATCAAATATTTGAGAATTTTTGCTTAACATATAATTTAATGTCTTATTATCTTTAAAATTAACCAAAGATTCTATTGCTGCATTAAATCCAACTTTCCTTCTATCATTATAAATAGAGCTAGGTAAATATTTTTTTGCAATATCTCGCAAAATAACCTTTTGAAAACCTTTATTTATTAAATATTCATTTTTTATTTTAAGAGAATAATTAAGCAAAGATTTATCTAAAAAAGGGCTTCTGTTTTCAATTCCATATTTCATATGATTTATATCATCATGCCTCAAAATATTAGGAACAATTTCATAAAATAATTCATTTAACATTCGATTTCTCATTAAGTTTTTTGTAAAGAATTTTTCTTCAAAAGGGATAGAAAAATTTTCAGTAGAAAATTTTTTAAGCATTTTTGAGTGATCAAAAATTAGTGATCTATCATTTTTGTTTTTTAAATAAAATAAATCATTTTTTAAAAGTGTATTTCTAACAATTGGTTTAATAAATTTTTTCCAGTATTTCACATTTTCTTTGTATTGTTTACGTTTTTTAGAAATTGAATGAAAAAATGTAAGATAGTGCTCATAATAACCAGAAAAAATTTCATCTGCACCAACTCCATTAATTGAAACTTTATACCCTTTTTTTGAAATATGCTTAGTTAATATAGATTGTATGTAATAACTAATCACACTTACAGGAGAGTCGTTAATTTGATTTAATTCATTCAAGTTATTGAAAAAATTTTTTTTATTTTTCGATATATCAACTTGTGTATTTTGACAATTTAAATACTTACTAATTACGTCAACATTATTTTTTTCTGAATATCTGTTATCCTTATCAATCAAAGTAAATGTATTAATGTCTTTTTTAAGTTTTTTTTTTGCAATAGCTGCCAATAAACTTGAGTCTATTCCACCACTCAAACAAAATGCAACGGGTACATCAGACCGTAACCTTATACTTAATGATTTACAAATTAGTTTTTCAGTTTCATACAAAACTTTATCATAACTATATTTTTTTATATCTAGTTTGGGTTTATAATAATTTTTTCTAGATACATTTAAATTTAAATCTATGACAATGTTAGTCGAGTTTGGTACAGAATAAATTCCTTTAAAAAATGTTTCATTTGATTTTTGAATCGATTTAAAACCTAAAAATAAATTTTTTCTTATTAATAAATCATTTTTTTTAAAAATGTTTTTATGAAGAGATTTAATAAATTTTATTTCAGAACCAAAATATATATTTTCAAAATTACGAAAATAATAAAGTGGTTTTTCACCAAATCTATCTCTCGATAAAAAAAGTTTTTTATTTTTATTATCCCATATTGCAAATGACCACATTCCCTCAAATCTTTTTACACAATTTTGTCCATAACAATGAAAGCTTTTTAATAAAACTTCAGTATCGGATGATGTTTTGAAATTATAGCCTTTTTTTAATAAATCTTTTCTCAATTCTTTAAAATTATAAATTTCTCCGTTAAAAACTAAATTTAATCCATCAAAAGTATATGGTTGATTTGCATTATCAGAAAGATCTAATATTTTTAATCTTGTATGTAATAAACAAATATTTTTTTTTTCTCTAAAAAATTTGTAACCTTTTGCATCAGGTCCCCTATGATGCATAATATTTAAGGTTTTATTTATTTCATAAAAGTTAATATTTTTTGTTCCTATAAAACCGGCTATTCCACACATAGTTATTATTATTATTTAACGGATATATAATCTCCAATCGCGAGAACATCTATATTTGTACTTAAAAAAGTCCTTATTGCGTCTTCTGGTGTATTTACAATTGGCTGCCCTTTTACATTAAATGAGGTATTTAAAATAACAGGTATATTTGTTATTTTATAAAATTCATTTATCAGTTTATAAAACTTTAAATTATTCTTTTTTTTAACTGTTTGAACTCGACAAGTATTATCTACATGTACAACGGCAGGAATAAATTTCTTAAATTTTTTTGTAACTTTACATGCGATTAACATATGCAAACTTTCCTGACCTAAAGAAAAATATTTTTTTTGAAATTTGTCCAAAACTGCTGGGGCAAATGGTCTAAATTCTTCTCTAAATTTTACTCTTTTATTTAAATAATCTTTCATTTCAGCTGGATAAGGTTTGCACAAAATTGATCTATTACCAAGAGCTCTAGGACCAAATTCTGCTGCACCTTGATACCAGCTAATTATTTCACCATTTTTTAAATGTTTAGCTACATCTTTGTAAATATTTTTACTTTTTATAAATTTTATTTTTGATTTTTTTATTGCTTTAATAATTTCATTTTGATTATTCCTTGTTCCAAGATAAGAATTGAAGTTTTTTTTAATTTTTTTTTTTGAAAGTTTTTTATATGCAAGATAACATGCTCCAATAGAACAACCATCATCACCACTTGCGGGTTGAACAAATATATTTTTAAAAATTTTTTTATTTTCAATTTTACCATTCATTGAGCAATTTAAGGCTACACCACCAGCAAGACTAAGATTTTGAATTTTATATTTTTTCTTTAAAAATCTCAATTTTCCTAAAACAAATTCTTCCAAAACTTTTTGTAAAGCCGAAGCTATATTTTTGTGGTTTTGTGATATTTCATCTTTATATTTTCTTTTTTTTCCAAAAATTTTTAAAAACTTTTTTGTAATCCATTTGTCCCTTTGATTATAATAATCAACATACTCCAAATTTATTTTGAAATTTTGAGAATTATCTTTAATTAAAATTTCTTGAAATATTTCTAAATAAGTTTTACTTGTTCCTGGTACTTTAGCATTATAATTTCCATATGGAGCTAAGCCCATAATAATTCCTTCATCACAATGATGTTTCCATCCAAGATAATATGTAATTGCAGAATATAAAAGACCCAAAGAATTTGGATAAACATTACTTTTCTCTACAATTTTGAGATTATTGTTTGAACCAATAGCTACCATGTCAGTCTGATATTCGCCAACACCATCTAAGCTTAAACAAATAGCTTTATTGAAACCACTTGCATAATAAGAGCTTGCAATATGACATAAATGATGTGGATAAAAATTAATTGTTTTTTTGAAATTTAATTTTCTTCTCAAAAAATTTTCAATGTTTAAAATTTTTTCAATTTTGGGGATATCATTTATGAGAAACTTCATTCTTTTTTTTGATTTAATCGCATGATTTAAATACATTTCTCTAAAATATAAATTAATATCACCAACGAAAGCTATCTGATCAATTTTAGACATTTTTGTTTTACCAATTTTTAAGCAATCATTGATTGCATCTATAGGAAATTGTCGGCTATGTTTATCTTTTGTATATCTTTCTTGAGCACAAGCAGCTACTATCTTGCCATTAATAAGTAACGAAGCTGAGGTGTCATGTCCTCCGTATTTAATGCCTAATATCTTAACCATTTATTCCTTTAAATTTTTTTTGCGTAATGTGAGAATTTATTTTAAGTAAATTTTGATTTCTATCTAAATAATCTAAAATTTGTTTATATGAAAAATATATATTTTTCCTTTTACTATTAAAATATTTAAAAATCCTATTTATAAATCTGAGATCCAACTTTTCATCAACAGTTAATCTTGGTAAAAAATTTTTTTTCCATTTTTTTTTAATTGGCATATTATAAGTCTTAAATTTTTTTCTACCTTCTCTAAAAAAGTATAAGGACGTATGCTCTTTAAGTTCCTTTTTGTTGCAATATTTATAATTTTTTACTAAATCTCTAAAATAGAATATATTTACAGTCATACCATGAGGAAATTTTCTATTAGAACTTACTCCAAAAGCATTATTTGTTAAAAAATGACATTTTTTTTTTTTAAAATATTTTATCATATCATCAATAATCTCAGCATCTAAGAAGGGATTGTCACCTGTAAGTTGAATGATAATTTCTGGATTATATAATTTTGCAGTATCAATAATTCTTTTTAAAACATTCTTTTCTTCTCCTCTGAAATAATCGATATTTTTTTTTTTTAAATATTTTACTAAAATATTGTCCGTTTTTTTGTTGGTAGTTGAAACACAAATATTATCAATTAATTTTGATTTCATCACTCTTAAATAAATCAACTCAATAATTGGATACTTATTGTTAATTTTTTTTAAAACTTTACCCGGTAACCTCTTTGAGGTCATACGAGCCTCAATTGTTGCTAATATTTTTGTCATTAAGAATTAATATCTTGTCGATATGTATTTCCAAGAATTTCCCTTGACGGTATAATGATGTTTGATAACAAATTTTGGTGAATATAAATAAGACATTTTTCTTTCTACTATTTTGTTTGCCCAAAACCGATCTTCTTTGCCTGAAACTTTCTCGTTAAAAGGAAATTTTTTTAAAATTTTTTTTTCATAAAATGCTGCTCCATTATGTAAAAAATATCTATTTTCTAATTTTGAAAACATATTTACCTTTTCTTTTTCAACAAAATGGCTCCACAAAAATATCTTATCTATTTTTTTACCATTCCATATAGGAATTTGATTTCCAAAAACACATTTGTATTTTTTTAATTTCTTATTAATTTCAAATAAATTTACCTTTTGAATTTCACAATGAGCTGATAAAATCAAAATATTTTTTGCACTTGATTTTTTAACCCCTAAATTTAAAGCTTTCCCTGGAGTATAATCATCAATTTTTAAAATTTTAATATCTGCATATTTTTTTTCGTTATTTTTCGTCTTACTTTCTGTATCAAAATTTTTTTCAAAATTTTTAATCAGAGATAAAGACTCATCCTCAGAATTATTATCCACAATAATTATTTCTGGGTTTTTAAAATTATCAATTACAGATTGAATACAATAACCTATCCATCTTCGCTCATTTTTTACTCTAATAATAACTGATATGTCGTGATTTTTCATTTTCCCCATCTTCCTCTATAATTTTTGTAAATATCCTTTTCACATTTTTGTAAATTTAAACCTCTATTTATCATCATTAGTTTATAATTAAGTCTAAAATTTGAAATAATTTTAAATTCATGAGGTAAAAGCGCAAACTTATTATCTCTACCTGGCAACTTATTGTCTGTTGTAAAGTGTTTTTCTACCACTATAGCTCCTAATGATATTGCTAATATAGCATCATCTATTGAATTTAAGTGTCCACTATATCCAATATTTTGAAATTTTTTTTTTAAATAATTGAATTTTGAAAAATTTGCATTTTGAACCTCTAAAGGATAGGAAGATACACAATGCATTAATATTGCTTTTGTTTTGAAATTTTTTAATTTAGATATTCTTGTTATTTCAGAATATCTACATGCACCTACAGAAATCAAAACTTTTTTAAAATTTTTAAAGCAAAAATTTATTAAGTTTAAATTATAAACTTCATGACTTGGGATTTTTATATAATTAATTTTTAAATTTTTTAATAATTTTGCTCCATCTAAGGTAAATGCTGAAGACAAAAAATTTATTTTTAATTTTTTACAATACCTAATTAATTTTAAATGTTTATCTTTGGTTAGCTCAGCCTTTTTATAAATTTCTAATCTACCATCTTTATCCCATGGTCCAGATCTTAAATTTTTAATCCCCCAGGACTGAAACTTACAAAAATCAGCTCCTGATTCCTTTGCCTTTTTAATCATTTTTTTTGCTAAAGAAATATTTCCCATATGATTCCAGCCAATTTCAGCAACTAAATTACAACTATTTTTTTTGAACATACTCAATATACCAATCAGTAAATTTCTTAATTCCAACAGTTAATGAAACTTTTGGATTATAATTTATAAGCTTTCTAACTTTACTTAAATTTGACTTTGTTTTTAATATATCTTCTCTTAAATTTGGTGTAAATCTAACTTTTGCTTTTTTATTTAAATTTTTTTCAATTTCAAAAAGTAAACGTTTTGTAGAATAAGTTTTTGAATTACCCAAATTTAGAATAGTGAAATTTTTTTTTGTTTTTTTTATGTATTTAAAAGTTTTTATCACACCATCAACAACATCTGAGATATAAGTATAATCTCTAAAATTATTTCCATTATTGTATAATTCAATTTTTTTTTTTTTGGAAATTGCTTCACAAAATTTATATACTGCCATGTCCGGACGACCCCACGGACCGTAGACTGAAAAAAATCTTAGTGCAACAATTTTCATATTGTTTAGATATGTATAAGAAAACGACATTAATTCGTTAGTTATTTTAGATACGGAATAGATTTGCATTGGTTTATCAACTAATTGATTTTCCTTAAATCCATTTTTAATCTTATTTAAACCATATACACTACTTGAGCTTGCAATAATCAAATTTTTAATTCTATTTTTTTTTGCAAATTCCAAGATATTAAAGGTTCCAACTATATTACTACTAAGATAAGAGAAAGGATTTTCGATTGTATACCTTACACCTGGTTGAGCTGCAAAATGAAGGATGGCTTCAAATTCTTGATTCAATTTAAGTGGCTTTGAAATATCTATCTTTTTAAATTTAAAATTTTTTTTTTTTTTTAATATTTTCAATCTTTTTTTTTTTAAATCTTGATCATAATATTTGTTCAGATTATCAATACCAAAAACTAATTTTCCTTGGGAAAGAAATTTCAATGCTACATGAAAACCTATAAAACCTGCGCAACCTGTGATTAAAACCATCGTATCAATTATTATTTATTCATTTTGGATTATATAGACTTAACTAATTTTTTTGTTTAAAGCTATTTAATTTCTATCAAATTGTTACATTTTTTTAAAATTTCTTTTTTATGAGAAACAATTACAATCGTTGAAAAATTTTTAATTAGAGCATCTATTACTTTCTCAGCTGTTATATCATCTAATGCACTTGTGGGCTCATCAACGATTAAGAAATCAGAATTTTTGTACAAAGCTCTTGCAATGGAAATTCTTTGTTTTTGGCCCCCAGATAAATTGGAACCCATCTCATTCAAATTGGATTGAAATTTATTTTCTAGTGAATTTACAAGATCAAATAATTCGGCTTTTTTGATTGCATCAATTAATTTAGATTTATCAATATCTTCTGAATTTGATCCTAAAGCTATATTTTTTTCAATCGTATCATTAACAATTGCAATATCCTGTGAAACAAAACTTGTATTAATTAAAAAATTTTCTTTTTTATTTCCATCTATAATAATTTCTCCTATATCAGGTTTTATCATTCCTGTTATTATTTCAATCAAGGTAGTTTTTCCCGCACCACTAGGACCAAAAATCCCTGTTATTGAATTTTTTTTGATCTCGAGATTTAAATTGTTAAAAACTTTTTTTTTGTTATATGAAAAGTCAATATTTTTTAAAATAATTTCATTCTCAAAATTTATAATTTCTTTTTTTTTGTGATTTACATTATTATTAACTTTATAAATTTCTGAGTATATCAATTGAATTGAAGGACCATGATACCTTAGGGTCATGATACAACTTGTAATTAAACTTATTGACGGAAGTATTCTAAAAGATGCGGCAGCTATAACTCCAAATTGAAGAATAATTTCAGATATTTCTAAAGATGTATATTTAAAAAGATACATTGAGTATATAAACAATGATCCTATAGCTAACAATTCCAAGCCAGGTTTAACATTAGTTTGGAAAAAATTAAATTTTTGATCTGTTATAAACAATTTTTTACTTAAGTCGCTATATATGTTTTTAAAAAAAACTTCTTTTGAATAAATAACTATTTCTTTAAAAGCATTAAAAATATTATGTGCAAGAGACATTTTATTTTTAATATAATTAATTCTTTTTAATCCGAATTCCTTGATTCTTTTTTTTAAATAAAAAAAATAGATTATTAGAACCACTATAGATAAAATTAAAATCATTACCATCGCTTGGGTTGCGATGACAAAAATAAGAAATATTAAACTAATTATTAAAAATAAATTATTGAAAATTTTTAAAAGAGCATCAGTAATATTAATTGTAACTATGTCGATCTCCTTATCAAGGATTCTAGTAACGTTTGATGCGCCATTTTTTGAAATTTCAATATGACTAGAGCTTAAAAAATAATCCATAAATTTTTTAGTAAGATCGTATCGTAAATCTTTTATAAAAGAGTGGAATATAGAATTTAAAGAAATGCTAAAAATTGTTCTTATAATAAAAACAAATAAAAAAATAAATAATGCCCAAAAAAATATATCTGACTTATCTAGATTAAACTTTTCTAAAAAATTAAATTGATAAATCAAATTTGTATCTGGAGTTATCAAAGACTGAATTATAGGAACAATCGAACCAATAGAAATAAATTCAAGTATTGAATTGATAAAAATTAAAAATCCAATTAATAAAAACTTTAATTTTAATTTTTTATCTAAAAGATTGAAATATATATTTAAATTATTTTTTTTATGCATTTAATTTATTGGTTATCTGATTGGTGAAACTATAAATTATTTTAATTTTGATTTAATCAAATCTACTATTGCAAGTAAGTAAAACTGATGAACATTTTCAATAAGATTATACTTTTTTGAGTCTATCCAAAAATTGATATCACTATTACTATTTAAATAATTTTTTTCGTTAAATCCTGTAAAACTTATAATTTTTGAAAAATTTTTTTTTCTTGCCGCCTTTAATCCATTAATCATATTTTTTGATTTACCACTAGATGAAATCAAAATCAAAATATCATTCCTACTTCCATATTTTTTTATGACCCTTGAAATCCAATTTTCAAATTTAAAATCATTGGCGTAACAAGTTATGATACCAGGATCATTGTAATTTAAACATTTTGTGTGAGTATTATTTGTTAAATCCATACTAAAATGAGAAGCTATACTGGCACTACCACCATTTCCAAAAACATGAATTTTATTAACTTTTTTCAATTTTAAAATTAAATTACAAATAAGTATTATTTTTTCAGATTGATTAGAAGCTTTCAATATCAACTTATTAAACTCCTCAATATATTTGTTCAAAAAAATTCTATTTTCCATTTATTTTTCTAATATTGTGATTAACTTTTTTATCCAGTTTTTATTAAAACCATAACCTTTATCATCTATGTACATATCAGCTGATGGTTTTGATATAAATAATTTATGATACTTTATTCTAAATTTTTTTATTTGCTTTGCTATTTTAAAATATTTTCTATTTTTATCTTTAATCAAATCATTTGACCTACCCATATACCTCGCAGTATAAATTTTGATGATATATCCTTTATCGTAAAGTTTATTAACTAATCTAATAGCATTTCTCTTTGGTTTAGAATTTTTATAGTCATTTCCCTTTGTAACACAAAGAGTATTATCTAAATCAAAACATAATGTTTTAAATTTTTGCATTAGAAAAACTTACTTAAAAAAAATAATTCTAATTGAAAAGATATTCAAGATTTTTTTTGAAAATCTCGTAATTAAAATATTTATCATTGCCAAGATTACTTACAGTATAACTTGCAGCAATCGAAGCAAAAAACAGACAAAGGTCAGGTTCTATTTTTGACGATAGACACAAAGAGGCTATAGAAAAAAATGCGTCTCCAGATCCTATGGTGTCATCAGGATTTTGAACAAATGCCGGACAGAAAAAATCTTTATCTTTTCTAAATAAATACGATCCAAATTTACCCTTAGTTATAATTAAGTTTTTATAATTATTTCTCATAATTAATTTTTTAGCTAAGTACCTTAATGGAGTTTTGTAATCTTTCATTCCAAATCTTAATTCATTTTCATTTACACATAGTGTATTTATATTTTTATATTTATCTAACGAATAACTTCCTATGTTATTAGAATTCAATTGAGAATTTACATAAAGTTTTTGTTTAAATTGTAACAAATTTTTTTTAACATTTTTAGTAATTTCACCATGAGAATAATCAACTAAAATTATAGTATCTACTTTTTTTGAAAAAAATTTTAATTTATTTAGATATTGTTTCTCAATTTTTGAGTCTAAATATTTTTCATCTATATCATAAATACCTAAAATTTTGATATTTTTATAAGAATCTAGATATCTCATTTTCATAAAAGTATTTGAATTTTTTTTCACTAAATAATTATATCTTAACTTTTTATTTAACTTTTTTTTAATAAAATTAATTTCATTATTTTTCTCTCCAACACAAAAGATATAATTAGTATTTTTTGAAAAAGTTGAACAAATATTAGCTACTAAAGCTGATCCTCCTAAAAATTTTTTTTTGGAATTTTCTTTATATACCAACATTGGCTCTTTACCTGATTTACCTAAAACATCTAAAAAATTGTAAATATCTATTATCAACTCACCAAGTATAAATGATGAATTATTTTTTAATTTTAATAAAGAATTATTGATTACATCTTTTTTAAATTTTGACCTTAATCTTAAGACATGTTTAGAATAAAGATCATTTTTTGAAATCAGATCTAAATCATTTGATTTGATAATTTTATTTGAACTTTTTTTTATGTGCTTGACCGTGATAAATTTTCCTTTGTTCTTTTTTAAAATTTTTAATTCTTTTTTTAAATTTATGTCTTTATTTTTTTTTTTAATATAATCTGGTCCTTTGCAGTAAATATCTGGCTTTAAATCATCTATATTTTTCTCAGCTGTTTGGTGATCACTTTGAATTACAAAATCAATCATGGATAAATTTTTTAGTACATTAATCCTATCTTTCGTGGAATTAATTGGTCTAAATGGCCCTTTGTTAACAAACTTATCTGTTGTAACAGACACTACCAAAATATCACCCAGACTTTTTGCTTGTTTAAAATATTCTATGTGGCCCGAATGTATAACATCAAATACACCATGACACATTACTACTTTTTTTTTTTTCTTTTTGACGGTAGATATTGCTAATTTAAATTCTTCTTGCATTTCAATCATCTCTAATAAGTAAATTTTTTTGATTCAAGTATATATTTAGATTAATCAATAATGTTATAAAAATATCTTATTTTTCCTACTGATTTTGGAAAGTATCTGAATTTTTTAAAATCTTTATCCTTCATCATTTGTATAAATTTTTTTGATTTTCTAATAAGCATTTCTTCCTTTGAAAATTTTAGTATGTATCCTTTCTTCTTAAGTATTTCAAAATCATGAACTTGGATTAGATCATTACTAGAATAATCTGTTTTAGACATTAGTTTATTTTTATAATAGAGAGGTCTTAAAGTATAAAAACATTTATCATGAAAAAAAGGTTTTCTGTTAAAGGGAAATTCCAAATTAAGTGAAATTTTATTAAAACATGAAGTAAAAGTAGTAAATCCACTTGCACCAAAATTTAAGATAAAATTACAATTTTGCACTAAATAAATATCGTTAAAATCATTCTTATATTTTGAATGAGCGTAATCAAAAAAATTTTTATTTGAAATATTCAATATTTTTTGACTTGAACTTCCCATTAATAAAACCCGATATCCAATTTTACAAAAATACAAAATTACATTCTTATAATTATCTAAATCAACAGTTCTATCTTCATTTAAAGCATTTAAATTAAAATTTTCATTTTTAAATTGAGCATCTCTATGAAACAGACAAATATATTTTCCTTTAATTTTTAATTTATTAATATAGTTCACTTTTAATATTTTTTTTAAAACTTTGGAGTCAACTGAAGGAGAAATGATCCCTTTTTTTTTAAATTCTTTATAAGATAAATCATACATAGAAATGCTATCTCCAAATAAAAAAGCATCAGTTACTTTTTTTGAGAATTTATTTTGGATTAATCTTTTAAGGAAAATGTTGTTATTTAAACTTGAATTTTTATAATTTTTTAATATGTATTTTGTTAAACAATAATTAGAAACATAATCAGTAGACATGAAAATTTTTTTTTGTAAATTGAATATTCCTAGTTTTTTTAATCTATGAAAATACTCAATAAACATCAATTGATGACCAAAAGCATAAAAAAGCAAACCTTGATTTTCGATTTCAGTAAATTGATTTTTCTCTTTCTGCTTACTGTCTATCTTTGAGTGAATCAATTTTAGTAATTTTCCAGAACCAATATTATAGTCAACAGCAACTTGTAAAATTTTTAGACAATAAAGTGTATTATATTTTTTGAGATAAGTTTTAGTAAGTTTTATTTTATCATCAATTTGATTAAAATGAGTTAAATTTCTTAAACAGTAATTCCAAAATAAAAAATTTGATAATTCATTATCATTAATATTTGATGATGATACCAATTTTTGATTTAAATATTTTGTAATATTAAAAAAATTTGTAAACAAAATAAAAGTTGATTGTGGATACATTTTATAATTTTTTTTAAGATTTAAAATAAATTTTTTAATTAAAATAAAATAGTCTCTTGTTTCAATTTCATTAAAATTTAGCAATGACATTTTTTTTTGTTTTTTTGCAAAATTATAATTAAATTCTTTTATATCATCTTTCATTAAATTTATTTTTTCCCAAAAATTAATGATTTTGGTGAATTCTTTATGATTTGTGTGAATATTACCTAAATTGGATAAATTTTGATTTCTTTTTTTCTTTTTTTTTTTTAGAAAAAAAAAAATAAATATTTTTGGAAAATTAATAGACAAAAAAAATAATGTTTTTGTCACAAATCTCAATTTAAACAGTTTTCTGATCATCTTTATCAAAAGTTTTAAAATATAAATTTATCTTTAAAAGAGAGTTTTTTAAGATTTAAAGTAATAACTATTTTTTTTATTTTCTTTTATTTTTTTAAAAAAATATTCTAATTTGAAATTTTTAGTATTACTTATGCGTCTAAATTTATTTGTTGAGAGAGTATTATATAAAGGTCTTCTCTCAATAACTGCAAAAGAATTAATTTTTTTAGGTACTAATTTTACATTATTGATATTAAAAAATTTTTTTATTTTTTTTGCTAAACTCAAAATATCAACTTCTTTTATCGAACTTATATGGAATATTCCCAGACAATTTTTTTTTAAAAGTTTTTCAATGTAGAAAGTCATATCGTCAACATATATTGGGGAAAATTTTTGATCATAAGCACAAAATATTTTTTTTGATGATTTCATTTTTTTTAACAATTGTGTCACTAAAGTTTTATCATTCAAATCTAGACCAAATACTTTACTCATTCTTACTATTAAGTATTTTTGATTTTTCTTAAGTATATATTTTTCAACTTTATCTTTTATCTTGCCATAGTTGTTAATTGGTTTTTTTAAATCTTTTTCTTTATAATTTCCTTTTTGGCCATCAAACACTGCATCAGATGAAATATAAACTGGTATTATGCCGTTTTCAGAACAATAATTAATAATTTCTTTAGTTCTTTCAAGGTTAACAAAATATGAATTTTTTAATTTTTTTTTTGTTTTATCGAGATTAGCATTTATTGCGTGGGCTAAAACAATATATCTTAAATTTTTTTTTGTTCTTAAAAAATTTTTAATTTTTTTTTTAACGTCAAATAAAAGAAGGCCTTTTTTTTTATTTTTGAAGTACGAACCGTAAACTTTATATTTTTTTTTTTTTAAATAATGGAATAAATTACTTCCGATATAACCTGACGCACCTATAATAAGGATATTGTGATTATTTTGTCTCAACTTATTAAATATTGTTAATTTTAGTGTGTTGATTGTTCTAATGTAGGTATTTTTTCCTCAAAAAACTTTTTGCTCCGCTCATCAGTTCCATAAACTTGCTCATCGGTTTTATCAGCACTTTTAACTTCAACACCTGCATTTTGCCTAGTTTCTTTTCTCCAAATTTTTAATTCTTCCATGGTTATCCCAAGCATTTTTGCAATTTTCTGATGATGATCTGGTCTATTTGATGGAAAATTAATTCTATCCCACTCATAAGCTCTTTTAATTTGAAGTTCAATAGCTGTCCATTCCTCAGTATTTATAACTCCTTTTCCAAAACCATAAAAATCCTCGGGTTTTAAGTCTTCTGGTATTACTTTCATTTTTTTTGCATCCTCATACATTTCCGTTCCCGGTAATGGCGTAGCTATGGAAAATAGAGAGTAATCTAATATTCTATCCTGATTTGTAATTTTATCAGCAAATTCAAATGTTGTTAAAATATCATTCCAAGTATCTCCGGGCATTCCTATTATGAAATTAGACGCTATCTCATCAAATCCATAATTTCTCATTTCATGCAATCTAATCACCGCATGCTCTAGATTAGTAGGTCTTTTCATTCTCTTAAATGTTTCCGGCGAACCAGACTCTAATGATATACTTATTTGATAACATCCTGACTCTTTCATCCAAAATAATAAATCATCTTTACCTTTCTTTTCTTTAATAGTATGTGGCAAGGGAATATGTCTTAGATCTAAGTTATTTGATTTCCATACTAAATCGTATCCTTCTTCCCTCAACTTTGTTATACCTTTTAAAATATCTATGATTCTATCTCTAGGTAATAGCAAACTATCATCAACAAATATAATTTCTCTTATCCCGTGATTTTTAACAAGATGTTTTATCTCTTCAATAATGCTTCCTGGAGACCTTCTTTTAATTCCATCATTTATTGGATTTCCATCTTTTCCAGCTCCACAATATGTGCATTTATAAACACAACCCCTAGAGGTCATCATAATAGTCATTGGTAGTTGTCGAAATTGAAAATTTTGAGTATATTTTTGGCTCCAAGAAAATAATCTTTTTGTATTGTAATCACTGTAATCTGGGAATGGTAGGTCATCTAAATTTTTAACGTTTCCAATAGCCTTACGAGGATTATGTTTCCAAATATTGTCTTCGTCTCTGTAATGAAGTCCGTCAATATGTTGAAAATCTTTTTTATTTTTTATTGCATCCATAAGTTTGAGTAGTCTCTCTTCTCCCTCAGATATTACGACGAAATCTATATTTTCATCCTCCTTTGCAACATCGGGTGATATAGATGGATAAACTCCTCCGATAACAGTTTTTGAATTTGGTTTTGCTTTTTTAATTATAGCAAAAGATTTATGGACCGAGTCCCTATATTCAACACTTAAGGCACTAATACCAACAACCTTTCCAGCTTTTTCTTTGAGAATTTGTAAGAGTTCATCTTCGGTAAGATTTTCTGTATTAGCATCAATGTGATTTACTGAATAACCATTTTTTCTTAAAACAGCAGTTAAAATCCCCTCTGGATAAGGTATATGATTCCAGTATCTTCCCTCACCACCTTTGTGCCATCTTGTATTAGGAATTACAAAAGTAAAATCTACTTGTTTAGTTTCAGACATATAGATTATTTAGGTCAATTAATGATTGTTGTCAACAACTCTATTAATTTACAAAGTGTTAATAAATTTTTTTACCTCAAATTGATTATTTTCAGATGGTGACCATTTGGCATAAATAGTTTTTTTTTTTAAAAGAGGACCTTCTGTTGTTTCGTGAAAAATGAAATTTTTTGATTTTAATTTAAATGTATGAAACACAGAACTAGAAAGTCGATAATAAAAAGTAAATTTATCTTTTTTAGCACTTAACCTAATTTTTTTTATAATTTTACCTTTGTAATCAAAAAAGATAACATCAGCCAATCCCTCAATAACATGTAGTGATTCTGCTTTATTAATATGTTTGTGCGGCCTAATGTAAGTGTCCTTTGACAAAATAATTATCATCTCATGTAACTTGCTCTTTTGATTTTTATGCAAACAAATTCTTGCTCTTTTTCTTTTTGTAAATTTTACTCTTTTTTTCAAAAAGCTAATGTGTTTTTGGGTAATAAACGCAATACCTTTTTTCACATAATAAACTTCATTATTTATTTTTTTTAAACTTTTCATGTTTTACTAAAAGTGTATTTACTTTTATTATATATAGAAAAAAACTTAATTTTATTTTTTAATTTATTTTTTAATTTGAGAATGATTTTTTTTTCACTCTCAGAATTTACTCCTAAAATAATTAATATTTTAGACATTTTATTAATTTGAGTTGAGTCTATTATTTTTAAATTTGAATTTGGTAAAATTAGATCTTGTTTATTTCTATCATCGTCAATAACTAAATCGATCAAATTGTGAAGCTTCAAGATATTCAAAAATGTACATGCAGCATGACCTGTTCCAAATAAACATATTTTATAATCATTTAATTTAAATTTATTAATTAAATCTTTTATTTTTTTTTTATCTTTATTTAGTCGTGTTAAGTTAAAGTTTATTTTAGTTTTTTTTAAAGTAATATTTTTTTTCTCCAATTTTTCATCAAATTTAACAATTAAAATAAGAACGTTTTCATATGAATATTCGTACTTTTTAAAATAAAGAATTCTAAAATTCATATTCAAAAAAAGTCTTTTTAAAGTATTTTCGGTAAAATATAAAATATGTTCCTCCCAAATAGATGCATAATCTCTTGAATTTAAAGAATCCTTGCAGTCTGGAACTTCAAAAACTAAATAGCCATTTTTTTTTATCAATTTTTTCAAAGATTTTATAAAATTAATTGTATCATAACTGTGCTCAAGAATATGCCTTGCAATTAATATATCTGCTTTTTTTTTTTTAATCTTAACAATATTTTTTTTGCTAAATTTCGAAATTTTTTCTTGAATAGTTTCAAGATTTGATTTCGGATCACTGATATCAAGATCCTTTTTCATATTAAGGTACCAGGTTTTATCAAAACCAGCTCTATTAAATCTTTTAAGTGTAGAAATCTCCTTGTAACTTACTCCTGCAATTATAGAATTTTTGTTAATATTTTTTAAACTTTTTAATTTATTTACTAATTCATCCAAATGTTCTTCAGGTTCATTATAATTGATCCAATTATATTTAGGCTTAAGTTCTTTAACTGGAAATAATTTATTTAATTGAACTAAATCACATTTTTTACAAATTCCAATTTCTAATCTAAATTTTCTATCCTTATCAGTTTTATTCTTATATTTGTGACAAACAGGAAAGCTTCCAAAACTAATAATTTTTTTTAAATTAATTTTTTTACAAATTCTACATTTCATAATTTTAAGAATATTTTTTTGAAATAATCTTTAATTCTGGAAAACACACAATGAACGAGCCACCATTCTCCAAATATTTTTGATGATTTTTAATAATATTTTTAGAATGCACCCATGCTAAAATTAAAAGATAATCAGGTTTATTTTCATAAATATAATTTGTTGGACGAACTAATATATGATCACCTGGAGAGTATTTATTATGTTTTTGCTCATTATCATCAACCATATATTGAATTAATTTACCAATTTGCATTTGGGTTATTAAGGTAGTACCACTTCTAGCTGCACCGAAACCAGCGATTGTTTTTTTCTCGTCATTAATATTCTTTAAGAGAGAAGTAATTTTTTCTTTAGACTTATGAAGTTTTTTTGAAAAATTTTCTAATGTTTCAAATTTATCAATTTTTTTTTCATTTTCTAGTTTGATAATATTTTTAACAGAATCATTTTTTTTATATTTTCCATTTTTAAACTGAACAACACCTATAAGGGATCCACCTTGAATAGAATTTCTTGTGATATCAATAAGTTCCATATCAAATTTACTAAAAAATATTTCTAATGGCTTAATTGAATGGTAAGAATGATGTTCATGAAAAATTGTGCCTAACAATACGTTGTCTATTACATCTACTAAATATGAAATTTCAAAAACAAATAAAGATTCTGTATTCATAAGAGTTTTGATGCCTTGCATAATTTCTTTTAAATTGTCCATGTGAGCAAAAGCGTTATTTGCTGTAATTATTTTGGCTTTTCCATTTTCTTTTACGATTTTTTCAGCTAATTTTTGATCAAAAAACTTTGGAATAGTTCTTATTCCATCATTAGAGGCTTTTGAAGCAATCTCTGTTGCCGGGTCTACTCCTAAAACTTGAATATTTTTTTTTTTAAAAAACTTAAGCAAAGTGCCATCGTTACTGCCTATATCAACAACAAGTCCATTTCCTGAAATTTTGAATTTTTCACATATATAATTTGCGTAATTTTCAAAATGGTCAACCAAGCCTTTAGATCTTCCACTTGAGTAAGTATAATCACTATATAGATAATTAGGATCCACAATGTCTAGAAGCTGAACGTGTCCACAGCTCAAACAAATATATAGATCTAAAGGACAAATTAATTCCTCATTTTCTAACTCATTTTTTTTTAGATATTTTTCCGCAACAGGTGTAGGTAAAAGGGGAACAACAAGTTTTAATTTTTTACTTTCGCAAAGTCTACAATTATCTCTTTTAGATAATAAATTTTTTTTCATTATTATAGTTAATTTTTTTTACTCAAAGTAAATAAATTCATAATCTCCTTGATATCCGAATTGATTATAAATCCATATCCACTCATCAGGACTAAAGAAAGATTGGCATGTCAAAGCCCAGCACTCTAAATTAAATAATTCCAAATCATTTCTAAAACTTTCTACGCAGATATAACTATTTTTGCTTACCCTTTGAATTTCTTTCAAAGCTTTTGATAAATCAAAAATTTTTAAATTATGTAAAGTGTTTATTGAAATTGTTAAGTCGTATTCCTTGTCTTGGAAAGGATAAACTTCTTGTGCTTGATGGCAAAAAAGATTTTGTTTAACTTCTTCTTTTGAATTATCTAAAGCATATTTAGATGAATCAAACCCACGAACTTCTATTTTTGGAAGTAATAATTTTATTTCATAAAGCAAAAAACCTTTTCCACACCCTACATCTAAAATTTTTGAGTTATTATCTAAATTATATTTTTGTATTAAAATTTCAGCCACAGGCTTCCATCTTCCTTTAATGTACTTATAGCCACCATAGCCAAACCTCCTACTCCCATCCCAATATTCTTCGCCATATTTTTTAGCTTCTAACATGCACTCAACTTTCTGATCATTCATTCGATCTAAGTATGATCTATGTGTAGATTTATGAAGAGATGAAATATAATTTACTAAGTTGCCCATGGTTTTTATTTCGGCATTTTGATAATTATACGACCCGAGTTACCAGTCCGTAATAATTTGATTGCTTTATTAATTTCTTTTAACTCAAACTGATGGGTTATCAAATTATTCAACTTTAATTTATTTTTTTTTACTAAATTAATATATCTTGGAATATCCATATCAGGCTCTGCTGATCCGCCATGCGAACCTTTTAAAATTTTGTTGAAATGCAATGGCAATGAATAAATTGAAATTTTTTTATTTGGTACGCCTACTAAAATTGTTTTTCCATTTTCATTAGTTATATTATATGATTGTTCTATAACTTTCGATTTTCCCGTTGTATCTATTACTACATCAGCACCTTTTGAACCTAAAATTTTAAAAATTTTTTTATTCAAATTTTTTGTATTACTCAATAATCCATGAGATAAACCATATTTTTTTCCTAATTGAATTTTATTCTTTTTTAAATCAATTCCAATTATTGGATCCGCAGAAACCATTTTTGCTGCTTGAGCAATATTTAAACCAACTCCGCCCACCCCAAAAATTACTACCGATTGACCAATTTTAATTTTTGCATCATTATTTACTACTCCAAAACCTGTTAAAATTGCACAACCAAATAAAGGTGCAATTCGAGAATTAAAATTTTTGGGTATTGGAGTTAACCTATTTTCTGAGACAACTGCTTTTTCACTAAAAGTAGTGACTCTGCCTGAATTAAGTTTTTTTCCCTTCCACTTATATTTTGGTGGTTCACACTCTATGCCTGCACTTTTTCGCCAATGTAAAACTACTTGGTCTCCTTTTTTAACTCTTGTTACTCCTTCACCAATCTTCTCTACTATGCCAGAACCTTCATGGCCAAGTAAATGAGGTAAATATTTATCTGGTCCTTTAGTGGCATCAATTTCGTTTAATTGAGATCCACATATACCACTATACAAAATTTTGACCAACACTTGTCCAAACCCCAACTCTTTAGGAAGTTCAACCTCATCTATTACTAAAGGTTTTTTGTTTTGAACTAAAATTGCAGCTTTCATTTCGTTAAATTCAGTATTTCTTTATAGATAATATCAGTAGTTAACCCGTGCTTACTCAATAAATCATCTTGGTCACCATAACAATGAATAAATTTATCTTTTAATGAAAAATTCAAAATTTTACCTAAATAAGATTGCTCATAAGCTTTTGATTTAACAATTTCATTTAATCCACCAATTTCTGAATGATCTTCAATCAAAATTATTGATTTAAATTTTTTAAATTTTTTTTTAAGACCATTTAAATCAAAAGGTTTAAGTGTATGGCAGCTATTTATTTCAATACTCAAATTTTTTTTTTCTAATTTTTTTGAAATTTCAAAAGCTTTTCTAATTATGGGTCCAAAAGTGAGTATGCAAACATCTTTACCTGGTTTAATTAATCTAATTTTACCAAATTTCCATTTTTCACTTTGTTTGTTTATAAAAGTTTCCTCTCCAGCTTTTCCAATTCTTAAATAAGTTGGTCTATTTCTTTTTTTTGAACAAAACTCTACCACATCGCTAAGTTCATCTGGATCACACGGAGCTATTATATCCATGTTAGGGACTGATCTTGCGACTGATATATCTTCTTGTGCCAAATGAGTTCCACCTAATGTAGAATAAGTGGTTCCAGGGCCCATTCCTACTATAGTTACAGGTAAATTTTGATAACAAAGATCAACCCTAATCATTTCAAATGGTCTATAGAGAGCAAATGTAGCAATTGTATAACAAAAAGGTTTTAAACCTCTCAAAGCCATTCCAGCTGCAATTCCAACCATAGACTGCTCCGCAACTCCAGTATTAATGAATCTATTAGGAAATTTTTTTCTAAATTTTTCCATTGATCCTGCTGGCGAAATATCTGCTACCAGGACACAAATCTTTTTATTTTTTAAACCTAATTTATAAATTACATCTGCTAGTTTATTTCGCATAATTTAGATATGTTTAAGCTCTTTTATTGCAATATCATATTCTTTAGAATTTGGAGATCTATAATGCCATATTGGTTTATTTTCCATAAATGAAACTCCTTTGCCTTTTATAGTATTTGCAACAATCATTAGAGGTTTTTTTGTTTTTCTTTTTTTAATACTATTTAAAATTTCTTTTGTATTATGACCATCTATTTCGACACACTCCCATCCAAAAGATAAAATTTTTTTATTCATAGGATAAAATTTTGGATGTGTCTTTTTGGTAATTCCAAATGACTGAGACCCATTATGATCAACAAAACAAATTAGATTATTTAAATTTAAGTTTGCAGCCATCATCATATTTTCCCATGTTGATCCCTCTTGTAGTTCACCATCACTAATAACTAGAAATAATTTACGATTAATCTTATTTATTTTGTCAGCGTGAGCCATTCCAACAGCCAAGCCCATTCCATGACCCAATGAGCCTGTGGATGCCTCTATCCCTGGTAATCCATAATCAGGATGACTACCTAGTTTGCCATTTTTAGTGCAATAATTTTCTAAATATTTTTTTGCCATTATTCCTAAATTTTCTAAAACAACATACTGAGCCATACAACCGTGTCCTTTTGACATTAGAAAAGTATCTCTAAAATACTTATGTTTTTTGGTTTTTTTTCTCATTAGTCCATAATAAATACAATCAACTAATTCAATAACTGAAAAAGCACCGGCAGCATGAATTGCTCTAACTTTTTGTGATATGTCTAAGATGCGTTTTCTATAATTTAAGCATCTATTTTTTGATTCTTTAATAAATCTTTTCATTTTTTATGTTGGTATTTCTCGTCTGATTTTGAAAATGAATTTAAATTTGTCTTAACCCAGCTTATACATTTGTCTAAACCCTCGTCTAGATTGATTTTAGGTTTCCATTTAAATTCTTTACGAATTTTTTTATTAGATAATGAATAGAATTTATCTTTGCCTACCCTCTCTGGTGAAAATTTAACTAATTGATTAAAATTGTAATTCATTTTTTTACAAATATTTCTAACCAAATCTTTGATTGAAATTACGTGATCGCTAGAAATATGATAAATTTCACCATTCTTACCCTTTTTCATAACTTCATAAGTTGCGTCAGAAACATCATCAATATGAATAAAATTTCTAGAGGATTTACCTCCACCATCTAGTTTTAATCTCTTTTTCTTCAATATGCAGTAAATAGTTTTTGGAATAATTCTATACAATCTTTGGTATTCTCCATAAACATTACTTGATCTTATTAAACAATAATTTATTTTTTTTCTATCACATAATATCTTTAAAAATTGATCAGCAGTAACTCTAGATACTGCATAAGGGGTATTTGGATTATAATGGGTATTTTCAACAGTTTTCTTTTTTATATTTCCATAAACTTCTGGTGTTGAAATATGAATTATCTTTAATTTAAATTTTAATTTTGAAATTTCATGATAAAGTTTAATTGTGCTAAAAGAATTTGTATAAAACCAATCCAAAGGATTATCCCAACTCTGGCCTACCATACTTTGAGATGCAAAATTAACTATATAAGAAGGTTTAAATTTTTTTATAGTTCTCATTATTGACATATGATTTTTATTAATATCTAATTTTTTAAAAGAAAAATTTTTATGTCTAGAATTAAATGCTAAAAATTTTTTTTCATTTAATTTTGACCTGCTTAACCCACATACAAAATATTTTTTTTTTAACAAAAGCTTTATCAATGAATTTGATGAAAAACTATTAGATCCAATAACTAAAATTTTTTTTAAAGTAGGCATAGCTCCGCACTACGACAATGTATAAAATTATACGTCATATCTTTTTTTAAATTAACTTTTTTAAACTGGTAAAAATAAATTATTTTCTTTTTTTGAAAGAGAAACTTTATAATTACCAACCATTACCTTAAACCCTTGCTTATTCTTCTCAATAATATCAAAAAACATATTTGTAAAAGGACCAGACACAAATTTTCCTTTTGTTGATATTAAATTATAAAAAAATTCTTTTGTAATAAACCCCTTTGAATTTTGATAAAATTTACAATTTTCTATAAATTTATAAATTTCTTTTTGATTGTTTATGTAACCAGTCAAAAAATAATTGAGACCCTTAATATAACTTAAGGTGTTAGTAAAATTAATATCGTTAAATTTTTTACTAAAACAAAAAAAATAATCTTCTAGTAAAGGTTTAATATTTTTCTCAAGTTTATTTTTTTTAATCTTTTCGAATTGAATAATGGGCCTATATAAAACTAAATCATCTCCACATTTCTCTTTTATTTCTTGAATAAAAAGATTAATTTTTTTTCTATTTATTTTTGCAACAACCCACATAAGATATCATTTAAAATTTTTTTTTTTAGACTCTTCGTATTCTTGTTTTAATTCATCATATTCTCTCATTTTTCTTTGCATAAAATTTAAGGTTAATTTTGCTTTTTCAGATATTCCTTTGGGAGTAAGTTTGTAAATATAATTTATTTTTTTAGGATTTTTTTTAAAATTTTCTATTTTAATTAAACCTTTTTTTTTTAAAGCTTTAATGCAATAATTTAGCTTGCCTAAACTAAATTCAAGGTCGCCAGCTAATTTTCTTTGGGAATGACCAGGTTTAGAATTTATTTTTCTAAGCAAATTTAAATAATCTTGATTATCATCCATAATGTTCAATATATGAACATAATAGTTCAATTTTTGAACAAGTAAAGTTTTTATATATTCTAAATTTACCTAATTTAGTTAGGAATATTAATTATATGCTCTTTTTTTGATCTAATTTAAATTTCAGCCATTTTATTGAGTGAAAATTTGGTTTGTCTAAAAGTTTTTGTTTATTATATAAATCCTTTAGTTCATGTATTGCATCACTAATTTTTTTTTTTGGCTTAAATCCCGCTTTTAAAAGTTTAGAAGAATCTAAATTATAACTTCTGGCGTCAGAATGATTTTTTTTAATTATAATATCTGACTTTATTATTTTTGATATTTTCTTTGCAATTTCTAAAATAGATAAGTTTTCAAATCCTATATTAAATATACCAAACCTAATATTCTTTTTTTTTAAAAAAAATATATAGGCGTCTATAATATCATCTATATGAACATTTGGTCTTTTTTGTTTTCCTCCAAATACAGTAATCTTTTTATTCTTTAGAGCTTGAAATGTAAGCATATTTACTGTGAGATCTAGCCTCATCCTTGGAGCAAAACCACAAACCGTTGCTGGCCTTAAAATAATTACATCTATTTTATCTTTGTAAGAAAGAATAACTCTTTCAGTAGCCATTTTGACTTTATTGTATGTCGAAAGAGGTTTTAAAGGTAAATTTTCTTTTACTCTTTTTTCTTTTTTAATTCCATAAACAGATCCGGAAGAGGCATATATGATTTTTTTTACTTTATGCTTTATCAAATGATCCATTAATATTTTAGATCCCAAAACAGAAGTCTCCCAACTTAGCGACGGATTTAAGTCAACCATTGGGTCATTTGCAATACTTGCAAGATGAATGCAAGCAACAACGTTCTTTAAATTTACTTTAAAAATATCATTTGTATCTAGTTTATAATTTTTTATATATTTATTCTTTATAAAATAATTACCAAAAATATTCTTATCAACATTTATAACTGAATAGCCATGTTGAATTAAATTTCGAATCAATTTAACACCTTTGTATCCTGACCCACCAGTAACAAGTATTTTTTTTCTCATTTAAATCATCTTATACTTAATTTATTTTAAGAATAGTTTTTATGACATAATTAATAATTTTTTATAACCATATTCTATAATTGTTGACACAAAAATAATTTTATGTATAAACGAATTAAGCTGAAATGCATGGTGGGAAATCAGTGTGAAATTCATTGGCTGTACCTGCAACCGTAAAGTCGGAGCGCCACCCAGCTAAGTCCGCTGTTGAACAATGGCCAGGAAAAGTCTAGTTCTACAATGAAAAATTAGCAGAGGCATAAAAATTTAAGGAGTAACTATGTCTAGGTTAATTGTATATTTATTTTTTAATTTAATACTTTCAAGTCTAGTATTTGCTGAAGACCAAAGTTTTAATTACACATGTAGATGGGATAACAAAAATAAAATTCCATGTATAGAGATTATTAGTTTAACTCCTAATTCCTCAAACTTTTCCAAATCTGGAATAAACAAAACCATAATTACAAAAAAACAAATTGAGGAAAACGGAGCAGTAGATTTAATAGATGTCTTAAAATCTGTCCCCGATATTAACATCACTCAATCTGGACCAAAAGGCCAACAAGCCTCCATTTTTATGAGAGGAACTGGATCAAACCATACCTTGGTAATGATAAATGGGATACCGATTAATGACCAATCAACTACTCAAGGTTTGCATGATTTTGGTGTAGATTTTATTCAAACAGTTCAACAAATTGAAATTTACCCTGGTTCAAGTGCTACTCATTTTGGAACTAATGCGATCGGTGGAGCAGTGAATATTGTCTTAACAGGTGACTATAAAGATACTTTTTTTGTAACAAGTGATAAGAGTGCAAATTATGAATTATCAGGAAACAAAACCTATATTTACGATGAGTCATCGCTAAATATTAAAGTCGGCAGTGTAAAAAATACAACCGTAAGTGCTAGAGGAGGCTCAAAAGATGAAAAAGATGCTCTTAAAAATTACTCTACAAATATAAATTATGAAAAATTTTTAAATGAGAATTTAAGAATATATAAAACAACATACTTAAGACAAACAAAAGCAGAATACGACAATAGTAATTCAAATCAAATTGGTTATGAGGGTAATAATAAAATGGGGTCTATACAGTTTGGTTTAGAAAATTTAACCGAGACTAAAAAAAATAATTACACATTTTTTTACAATATTTATGATAGAGAATATAACGAATTAGGAGTTATAGACACATATAAAAGTGAAGTTTTAGGTTTAAAGTATGACTTATCAAAGACAATTAATAACAAATTATCTTATGGATTAGGTGCTGAGTATAAGTACGACTGGGGATATTTTAACAACGAAGGATCATATACAGCGTCAACCAAAGGTCATTCGGACAATTTAGCTATACATACTAATTTAGGTTGGGATATTTTTCAAAATTCTAATATTTCACTCTTTGGAAGAAGTGATATTCATAAACAAACTAAGAGAAATAATACTTATAAAGTAAATCTAGAACAAAAATTTAATAAATTTAATTTAGGATTTTCTTACATGAATGGTTTAAGAAATCCCACCCTTTACGAAATGTTTGGAACAGATAATTTTGGTTACTCTGGAAATAGAGATTTAAAGCCCGAAAAAAGTAATACTTATGAAATTTATTCTAAAATTTTATTTAATGAAAATATAAATTTATCACTAAGAGCTTTTAGAGCAAACATTCAAAATAATATAGAATATTTAAATAATAAATATCAAAATGATAGTGATAATATAGATTTAAATCAATCGGGTTTTAATAATCAATTAAATTTAAAATTTAAAAATTCAAATTTAAATATTTTCTCATCATTTTTATCGTCAAAAAAAGAGAATAGCGCTGATCAATTAAGAAGACCAGAAAAAAATTATGGTCTCAACTTTTCAAAAATAATTGATAGTAATTTTTTTGGTAATTTGAATTTAAATTTAAGATATAATCACTATGGAAAACATTTTGACACTCACTCCTCAAACTTTAGCACTATAGAAATGGATAGTACTGATTTGATAGACCTTAGTATCTCAAAAAAATTGAATAACGGTGATTTTTTCATTAAAGTTACTAATGCTTTAGATGAATCGTATCAAAGGCCCCACGGATATAACCATGAAGGCAGAATTTTTAAATTTGGAATTAAATATTAAACAGTTGTCTTGCAAGTTTTATATGGTACTATAATTGATGAATTATCTGAAGATTGCTTTTGGAGTTTTAATAGCTTTATCTGCTAGTCGATTTATTCCTCACCCACCAAATTTTACGAGTCTGTTAGCGTTAAGTTTTTATATTCCGGCAGTTTTTGGGATTAGATTTATACCTATCGTTGTTTTAGCTTTATTATTCACAGACCTAATTATTGGATTTCACTCGACTATGTTTTTTACAATGGGTAGTGTTGTGTTGATAGGAATAATGTCAAAATTTTTTAATAAATCAATGTTGATAAGAATATTTGGAGCACTTGGTGGTGCATTAATATTTTACATTCTAACAAATTTTGGAGTATGGTTAAGCGGGACTTATGGTTACACTTTGGTTGGCTTAACAAATTGTTATGTTTTAGCCTTACCGTTTTTTGGTTACTCTATAATATCAACCTTGTTTTTTTCAGTAATTATAGAAAGTGTATTCAAATTTTTTCAAAAAAACTTATTCAATCTAATTAAATAACAATATACTTTTAAAATTTTTTTCAGTGCATAAATCAAGCCAATTGAGCTATTAGTACTGGTCAGCTGCACGCATTACTGCGCTTCCACATCCAGCCTATCAACGTGGTGGTCTACCACGGCTCTATAGGAAGAACTAGTTTTGAGGTGAGTTTCCCGCTTAGATGCTTTCAGCAGTTATCTCGTCCATACTTAGCTACCCGGCACTGCAGCTGGCGCTACAACCGGTCCACCAGTGGTATGTTCAACCCGGTCCTCTCGTACTAGGGTCAACTCCTCTCAATTCTTCTACACGCATAGCAGATAGGGACCGAACTGTCTCACGACGTTCTGAACCCAGCTCACGTACCACTTTAATTGGCGAACAGCCAAACCCTTGGGACCTGCTCCAGCCCCAGGATGTGATGAGCCGACATCGAGGTGCCAAACACTGCCGTCGATATGAGCTCTTGGGCAGTATCAGCCTGTTATCCCCGGCGTACCTTTTATCCGTTGAGCGATGGCCCTTCCACTCAGAACCACCGGATCACTATGACCGACTTTCGTCTCTGCTCGACTTGTCAGTCTCACAGTCAGGCAAGCTTATGCCATTGCACTCTACGAACGATTTCTGACCGTTCTGAGCTTACCTTCGCACGCCTCCGTTACTATTTGGGAGGCGACCGCCCCAGTCAAACTACCCACCATACAATGTCTTGATGCCGGATCACGGCTATCAGTTAGATATCAAGAAAAACAAAAGAGGTATTTCACTGGTGACTCCACAAAAGCTGACGCCTTTGCTTCAATGTCTCCCTCCTATGCTAAATATGTTTTTCCTAACACCAATGTAAAGTTGCAGTAAAGGTGCACGGGGTCTTTCCGTCTAACTACGCGAACTCCGCATCTTCACGGAGAATTCAATTTCACTGAGTTGATGTTGGAGACAGCGGAGAAATCGTTACGCCATTCATGCAGGTCGGAACTTACCCGACAAGGAATTTCGCTACCTTAGGACCGTTATAGTTACGGCCGCCGTTTACTGGGGCTTCAGAAATGAGCTTACACCCATCGCATTAACCTTCCAGCACCGGGCAGGCGTCAGACCCTATACATCCACTTACGTGTTAGCAGAGCCCTGTGTTTTTGATAAACAGTCGCTTCTCCCTGGCTTGTGCCACCTTTCCATAGTTGCCTACAAAAAGGTCTTCCTTATTCCGAAGTTACGGAAGCATTTTGCCGAGTTCCTTCAACATCATTCTCTCAAGCGCCTAAATATACTCTATTAATCCACCTGTGTCGGTTTAGGGTACGGTCTAATGATGGAGCTATTTCTTGGAACCTTTTCGCGGCAAGTTCAATCCATTAAGAACTCACAACTTACAAGATTCGTCACTTCCATCTGGTTAAGGAATATTAACCTTATTTCCATCGACTACGGCTTTCGCCCTCGCCTTAGGTGCCGACTAACTCTGCGCGGATTAACCTTGCGCAGAAACCCTTGGATTTTCGGCGAAGAAGTTTTTCACTTCTTTTATCGTTACTTATGTCAGCATTCGCACTTCTGATACCTCCAGGATCCCTCACGGGTATCCCTTCACAGGCTTACAGAACGTTCCGCTACCAGTTATAATTTTCGAAAAAATTATAAATCCACAGATTCGGTATATGATTTTAGCCCCGTTACATCTTCGGCGCAGAAACTCTATTAGACCGGTGAGCTGTTACGCTATCTTTAAAGGATGGCTGCTTCTAAGCCAACCTCCCGGCTGTTAAGGAATTTCCACATCCTTTCACACTTAATCATAATTTGGGGACCTTATCTGGTGGTCTGGGCTCTTTCCCTCTCGACCATGGACCTTAGCACCCACAGTCTGTCTGCTGAAGAACAATGTTTAGCATTCGGAGTTTTATTAGGTTTGGTAAGAATCTCTTCCCCCTAGCCCATTTAGTGCTCTACCTCTAAACATCTATTTATTCAACGCACTACCTAAATAGTTTTCGCGGAAAACCAGCTATCTACGAATTTGGTTGGCCTTTCACCCCTTACCACAAGTCATCCAAAGACTTTTCAACGTCAACTGGTTCGGTCCTCCGGTAAGTGTTACCTTACTTTCAACCTGCTCATGGTAAGCTCATTCGTTTTCGGGTCTAATTCATTAAACTATTCGCCCTATTAAGACTTGCTTTCGCTGCGCCTACACCTAGATGGCTTAAGCTTGCTTAATAAATTAAGTCACTGACCCATTATACAAAAGGTACGCCGTCACTCTAAAAAGAGCTTCGACTGATTGTAGGCATGCAGTTTCAGGTTCTATTTCACTCCCCTAATAGGGGTTCTTTTCACCTTTCCCTCACGGTACTAGTTCACTATCGGTCACTGAAGAGTATTTAGGCTTAGAGGGTGGTCCCCCTATATTCGAGCAGGATTTCACGTGTCCCGCTTTACTCAAGAATTTTAATAAACATTACTCATACGGGACTATCACCCTCTGTGGTTAGCTTTTCCAAACTATTCAAATTTTTTTAATAAAACTACTGGCCTATTCCGCTTTCGCTCGCCACTACTAACGGAATCTCAATTGATTTCTTTTCCTCTGGTTACTTAGATGTTTCAGTTCTCCAGGTTATCTCTTTAAACCTATGTATTCAGTTTAAAGTACCACATAAAGTGGTGGGTTTCCCCATTCGGAAATTTTCGGATCAAAGCTTACATACAGCTCCCCGAAACTTATCGCAGTATATCACGTCCTTCATCGTCTTTCAGTGCCAAGGCATCCGCCACACGCCCTTAAACGCTTGATTTATGCACAGAAAAAAATTCTGTGTTGAATCAAATTTTTGTTTGAACATTAGTTAATAACATTTCTAATGTTCGGATATAGATATTGATATTAATTATTTTTATTCACAATTTTTTATAACTAAGTATTTCTGGTGGAGGATAGCGGGATCGAACCGCTGACCTCCTGAATGCAAATCAGGCGCTCTCCCAGCTGAGCTAATCCCCCATGATCTTAAATTGGTGGGCCGAGAAAGACTCGAACTTTCGACCCCACCCTTATCAAGGGTGTGCTCTAACCAACTGAGCTACCGGCCCCCATGCAAGAGAAACACTACTTTAAGAAGAGAAATGAGGACGGTCAACATTAGCCTGTATATTATTTAGAGTGAAATAATATTTCACTCATCCTTAGAAAGGAGGTAATCCAGCCGCAGGTTCCCCTACGGCTACCTTGTTACGACTTCACCCCAGTCGCTGACTATACCGTGGTCAAGGGTTTAAAACCTTGCCTTAAGGTAGAACCAACTCCCATGGTGTGACGGGCGGTGTGTACAAGACCCGGGAACGCATTCACCGTGGCACGCTGATCCACGATTACTAGTAATTCCAGCTTCATGCACTCGAGTTGCAGAGTGCAATCCGAACTGAGGTATTTTTTAAGGATTTGCTTAACGTCGCCGTCTTGCTTCCTTTTGTAAATACCATTGTAGCACGTGTGTAGCCCAACACGTAAGGGCCATGAGGACTTGACGTCATCCCCACCTTCCTCCAGCTTATCACTGGCAGTTCTTTCAGAGTGCCCAACTAAATGATGGCAACTAAAAGTGAGGGTTGCGCTCGTTGCGGGACTTAACCCAACATCTCACGACACGAGCTGACGACAGCCATGCAGCACCTGTGTTTCGTCCGGCCGAACCGAAAACTTTAATCTCTTAAAGTCGCGACGAACATGTCAAGTGTTGGTAAGGTTCTGCGCGTATCTTCGAATTAAACCACATGCTCCACTACTTGTGCGGGTCCCCGTCAATTCATTTGAGTTTTAACCTTGCGGTCGTACTCCCCAGGCGGTGTGTTTATCGCTTTCGCTGCGACACTGAAAATAAATTTCCAACGTCTAACACACATCGTTTACGGCATGGACTACGAGGGTATCTAATCCTCTTCGCTACCCATGCTTTCGTTCCTCAGTGTCAGTAATGATCCAGAAAGCTGCCTTCGCAATTGGTATTCTTTCTAATATCTACGAATTTCACCTCTACACTAGAAATTCTGCTTTCCTCTATCAAACTCTAGCTGAAAAGTTTTGATGGCAGTTCCAGAGTTAAGCTCTGGGATTTCACCACCAACTTTTTCAACCACCTACGAACTCTTTAAGCCCAGTAATTCCGAACTACGCTAGGTCCCTTCGTATTACCGCGGCTGCTGGCACGAAGTTAGCCGGACCTTCTTATTCGGGTACAGTCATTTTCTTCCCCGACGAAAGAGCTTTACAACCCAAAGGCCTTCTTCACTCACGCGGCATCGCTGCATCAGAGTTTCCTCCATTGTGCAAGATTCCCCACTGCTGCCTCCCGTAGGAGTTTGGGCCGTGTCTCAGTCCCAATGTGGCTGATCATCCTCTCAAATCAGCTATTGATCAAAGTCTTGGTAGGCCATTACCCCACCAACAAACTAATCAAGTGCAGGCTCATCCAATGGTGCATAAAGCTTTCTCCGTGAAGACTTATCCGGTATTAGCACAAGTTTCCTCGTGTTATTCCAGGCCAAAGGGCAGATACCTACATGTTACTCACCCGTCTGCCACTAAGTATTGCTACTTCGTTCGACTTGCATGTGTTAGGCGTGCCGCCAGCGTACGTTCTGAGCCATGATCAAACTCTCAAGTTTAAAAACGGCGCACACTAGCTTCTATATAAATTCTAAGAATAAAATTTATATAATGTTGAAGTGTGTACGACAAATTTTGGTAACCTTAACCGTCCACACTTCTCTTCTTAAATATTAACAATTTACATAGCTAATTGAGTTTTAATACTCAATGATCCCAACAATTTATTGTATTTACAATAATTCTGGAGAAAGTTGATGCTTATAGGCTAAAATTAAAGGAAATCAAGCAATTAAGATTAAAAAATATGGTTAAAAAAACCTAATTTTAAAGGGTTTTTTTTGATTTTTTTCAAATCCTAAACTATTAATTGCGAACCCAAAAAAAAATCTAATGATTAATAAATTTAGGAAAAAATTAAGAAAAAACACCGAAATTACAGCACTTGGACTCCTTCTACTCATTACTATCCTTTCGACAACTTACTACAACTATAACAAAAAAAAAATCTACGACAATTACAAAAACATAATTAATAATGTTTATCTAAAAAAAACAGTTAATCATATATTCAATAATCTTGAACCTAGATTTAAAAAAATTTCACATAGAATAAAAGATGGTGAAACATTCGACAAAATTTTAGAATCATATTCAGTTAATCAATCAGAAATATCAGAAATAAAAAAAAAACTTTCAAAAAAAATTAATCTAAATAGATTAAACACCAGTCAAAAAATTCAATTAACTATTGATCAGTCAAATAATTTAGTCCAACAATTCATTTTTCAAATATCAACAACAGAAAAAATCTATTTAACAAAAAATCTAGAGACTGAGGAATTTAGTCAAAGAATCTTATTAACGAAGTTAAAAAAAGACATTATTTATACAGAAAATATTATTTTAAATAGTCTATATAAATCAGCAATTAATAAAAAAATACCAGTCAATACCATTATTGAATTTGCAAGAATATATGGTTTTGAAGTTGATTTTCAAAGAGATATAAGAAAACGTGATAGTTTCCAATTAATGTATGAAGTTTTTGTTGATGATAATGGAAAAATTATTGAAACAGGAGAGATACTTTTTGCAAATCTTAAACTTAGTGGTGAAAATAATACTTTATATTTTTTTAAATCAGATAAAGATATAGGACATTATGATAAAAATGGTCGAAGTAGTCAAAAAGCTTTAATGAAAACTCCAATCAATGGTGCAAGATTGTCTTCTCCTTTTGGAATGAGAAAACATCCAATTGATGGTTTTAATAAAATGCATCGTGGAACAGATTTTGCTGCTCCAATGGGTACGCCTATTATGGCATCAGGAAATGGTGTTGTCAAAAAAGCTGGATGGTGCGGTGGTGGAGGAAACTGTGTTGTGATTAAACATAACTCAACTTATCAAACTGTTTATGCTCATATGTCAAAATTTGCTTCAGGTATTAGAAGTGGGGTAAGAGTAAAACAAGGTCAGACAATAGGGTATGTGGGATCTACAGGAAAATCAACTGGTCCACATTTGCACTATGAAGTAATTGTAAATGGAAAAAAAATAAATTCACAAACTTTAAAACTTCCCTCGGGAAAAATATTAAAAGGTGAAGAAAGAAAACTTTTTGAGACAAATAAAATCAAATTAGATGTTTTAAAATCTGAAAAAATTATAGGAATTAATTAGCTTGCGTCTGATTGAATTTTTTTAGAACTTTCAGGATCTTTATCAACAAAATTATCTATTTTTTTTTCACTGCCACTTGTCTCCTCTAATGAAGATTTATTAAAAGTTTTTTTTTGAATTTCTTTTTCACTCAGAACTCTTGTGAAATGATCTGCATGTTGAAAATAATTTTCTGATAAAATTTTATCTCCAGTTGAAAGAGCTTCTCTAGCTAAATTATTATATTTTTCAATTAATTTAGATGCATTATGATTATTTCTTCCTGGTGATTTTCTCTGAAAAGTTTCATTAGTAGAGAAAGAACTATTAAATTTGTTTCTTTCTCCATTAGATTTAAAACTTCTATCATTTCGTCTAAAGCTACCTCTTCTACCATTATTATTATTTCTAAAAGTTACCATAAAATAAAATATTAAATTTTAATGCTTACTATACATCTATTATTATTAGCCAAATCCTTTAAAACTTCCTTTATATAAAAACCATTTTTTTTTAAAATTTCTTTCACTTTATCAGCTTGATCAAAGCCTATTTCTAATACTAAAATACCTTTTTTTTTGATAAGTTTAGTTGAATTATTAATTACTTTTCTAATTCCAGATAAACCATCTAAACCACCATCTAAGGATAATTTAGGCTCAAAACCAATCACATCCTTATCTAATTTTTTTAAATCGTTTTTTTTTATATAAGGTGGATTAGAAATAATTAAATCATATTTGCCATATTTAAAATTGTCAATATCTGATTTAAATAATTTTAATCTATTAAAAATTCCAAGATTATTACTATTTATTCTACAAATATCTATAGATTTTTTACTTATATCTATTCCGGTTCCTTTAAGCTTAATATTGTCCTTAAGAATTGATAAAATAATACAACCAGACCCTACACCAATATCTAAAATATTTAAATTTGTTCTTTTTTTTGTAATTTCTAAAACTTTGTGGACGATTAACTCAGTGTCTGGTCTTGGAATTAATACGTCTTTAGAAACATAAAATTCATTTTTCCAAAATTCTTTTTTTCCAATAATATATGCTATGGGTTTTTTTTTTGCTCTTTGTTCTATTAAATTTTTAAAATGAACTACTTCTTTTTTGGTCAAATCTTTATTTAGATTTAACAATATGTAATTCCTAGTAGTTTGGGTTACTTTTGACATTAAGATCTCACAATCAAGTCTTGATGAAATAATTCCTTTTGAACTTAAAAATTTGTTTGCTTGATTAATTGCAAATAAGATATTCATATTTTTATAGATTACTTAGACTTTCCTCTTGGGCTTTCAAAGACAAAGCCTCGATCATTTCGTCAAAAGCCTCCCCCTCTAAAAATTCATCTAGTTTATGAA
>CACMXS010000003.1 GCA_902617715.1 uncultured Pelagibacteraceae bacterium
AATCTCTAACACCAGCTATGGCTGCTTCAGCTGAACTTGCTTTTAAAGAGGCTTCAGACTCAGGTTCGTTATTAGGTGGAGAAACTATTTCAGTAGTAAGAGCAGACTCAACTTGTGTTGACTCAGCAGCAGCAACAGCAGCAGCTGAAGGTGTTATTTCACAAGGTGTAGCAGCTATTATGGGTGCTGACTGTTCAGGTGTAACTGGAGCGATTGCTTCAAACGTTGCTGTACCAAATGGTGTAGTGATGATCTCACCATCAGCTACATCACCAGGATTAACTACATTAGATGATAAAGGGTATTTCTTTAGAACTGCTCCATCTGATGCTAGAGGTGGTCAAATTTTAGCTGATATTACTAAAGATAGAAAAGTTAAAAGTGTTGCAATCACTTATACAAATAACGACTATGGAAAAGGTTTAGCAGATGTTTACAAAGCAGCTGTTGAAGCTCATGGTATTAAAGTAACTACTGTAACTGCTCACGAAGATGGAAAGGCAGACTACTCTTCTGAAGTAGCAACTCTTGCCTCAGCAGGTGGTGATGCAGTAGCTGTAATTGGATACCTAGACCAAGGTGGTAAAGGAATTATCCAAGCTTCTTTAGACTCAGGTGCATTTGATAAATTTATTTTATCAGATGGTATGATAGGTCAGTCTTTAGTTGATGCGTTTGGAAAAGACTTAAGAAAATCTTTTGGTTCAATGCCAGGATCAACTGGAAAAGGTGCTGGAGTATTTGCTAAAGTTGCAAAAGCTGGTGGTATTGATAGTTCAGGACCTTACACAGGTGAATCGTACGATGCTGCAGCGTTAATCGTTTTAGCTATGCAAGCAGGTGGATCAGCTGATAGAGCATCAATTGCAAAAAATGTAATGGATGTTGCTAATGGCCCAGGAACAAAAATTTACCCAGGTGAACTAAAAAAAGGTTTAGATTTATTAGCTAAAGGTAAGAAAGTTGACTATGAAGGTGCAACTGGAGTTACTTTTACTAGCGTCGGTGAAGCTGAAGGTTCTTTCTTAGAACAAGAAGTTAAAGGCGGAAAATTCAAAACTAAAAAACAAAGATAATTTATCTTAAAATTTAAACCCCCAGCATTAATTTGTTGGGGGTTTTTTTAGAAAAATAAATATTTATCAGCCATATATAAAGCCCAAGCTATTGCGGCACCCGTAATAATATATTTCATAATTTTATTTTATTTCTATTTTTTCTGGAAGTATACCTTTTGGTCTATATCTCATTATTACCAAAAGACCTACTCCCATCATTAAAAATCTAAAGTATGGAACACTTTCAATTAAGTGTACTTTTAAAAAGTGTGTGTCGTCTAGTCCAGCAGTAGTTAAATTAACCAAGTAAAGACCAATTGGTGCAGCTTCTATCCATAAAAACCAAACAACAAAACCCCCAAGAATCGCACCAAAGTTATTTCCACTTCCACCAACAATAACCATTACCCAAATCAAAAAAGTATATCTCAAGGGCCTATAACTTCCTGGGGTAAACAATCCATCTTGTGTAACCAACATCGCACCTGCGATACCAACAATGGCTGAGCCTAAAACAAAAATTAACAAGTGTTGTTTAACTACATTTTTACCCATTGCATTAGCCGCTTCCTCATTATCTCTAATCGCTCTCATCATTCTTCCCCAAGGAGAGTAAAGAGCTTTTTGAGTTAAGATTAATAAAATAATTACTACAACTAAAAATAATCCGGAGTAACAAAGTTTTACGAAAACTGATGATCCTTCGATTACAAGTTGATTTAAAGCTGTTTGTCTTTCAGTCAAATCAGTAATTATATTTAATTTACTTGAGTTAAATTTTTCGACAAGATTTATAAACCAATCTGTTTGTTGTAAATTTACTTCATAAGGTGCAGGTCTTTTTAATCCAATTACATTCTTAACACCTCTTGTTAACCAATCTTCATGTTTTATAATTGCAATAACAATTTCTGATATTAGCAAAGTTGCTATAGCTAAATAATCTGCCCTTAATCCTAAGGCTACTTTTCCTATAACAAAAGCTAATCCGCCTGCAAAAAAAGCTCCAACAACCCAAGAAAAAATAATTGGAAGACCTAATCCTCCAAGAAAACCAGTTTTTGCTGGTTCTACATTTTCAATTGCCTCAATTCCAGGTTCTGAAATAAATCTTATGATAACAATTCCCAAAACTATAATAGAAGCTACAATGTAAGTTCTGTTTTTCGATTTCTTATAATTTTTTAAAATATATCTAACAGCCAATACCATCGCTATTATTAGAAAAAGACTAAATAAAATATTAGACCCACCTGCGCTCCAAGCTTCTTGAACTGGATCTACTGAAATTAAAACAGCTGCCAAACCACCTAAAGCTGTAAAACCCATTATTCCAAAGTTAATAAGACCAGCATATCCCCATTGAATATTAGCACCCATTGTCATCACTGCTGAAATAAGACAAAGATTAAATATTGATAGAGCAATGTTCCAAGACTGAAATATACCCACAAGGATAATTAGCCCCATCATTATACTGTATGCAGCAATTACGTTTAAATTTTTTCTCACAGCACCTTCCCTTTAAATATACCTGATGGACGATAGAGTAATACAATCACCAGTATTGAAAAAGATACTGCAAATTTATAATCTGTAGAAAGCAATTGAATTAAGCCATCTGGTTCCATACTTTCAGGTAAAAGATACATAAAAAATTTTCTATAAGCGTAAGTTAATAATATTTCAGAGAAAGCAATTACATATCCTCCTAGAAAGGCTCCAAATGGATTACCAATTCCACCCACTATAGCTGCTGCAAATATTGGCAGCATATTATTAAAGTAGGTAAATGGTTTGAAACTTTTATCTAAACCATATAAAGCACCACCAATTGTAGCAAGGATACCTGCTATGACCCAAGTTGTCATAACAATTTTTTTTGGATCGATACCTGATAACAATGCTAAATCTTCATTATCAGAATACGCTCTCATACTTTTTCCTGTCTTAGTTTTATTTAAAAACCAAAACAGAGTTGAAACTAAAATCAATGTAACAATAATTGTAATAACTTGAGTAGACTTTATTGCAAGACCTTCATGTAATCCTGTCATTTCTTTAAATTCACCTGCTTTAATCAAAAATTTTTCTCCATCAAAAAATCTTCTATCAGAGGGACCAATAATTATACGAACCACTGCTTGAGTAACAAACATTACTCCAATGCTCACCATCGCTAATTGTACAGGGGGACTTTTTTTTGTTCGGTAATATTTGAAGACAAATTTATCTATTATTAACATGTAACTAACCATGAAAATAATCGCAAAAGGAATTGCTAAAAGAGCTGTGGGAAAAACTCCAAGACTAATTCCAACAGACTGAAAATACCAAGTGAATAGAATTACAAACATTGTTCCAAAAGACATCATGTCTCCTGTAGCAAAGTTCGCAAATCGTAAAATTCCATAGATTAAAGTTACAAAAATTGCACCAAGTGCTAATTGGGATCCGTATGCTAAAGCTGGAACAAAAATGTAATTTAATAAAAGTATAATTGCATTTACAAAGTCCATATTAACCACCTAGAAAAGAGCTTCTTACTCTTGGATCTTCTAGTAATTCTTTCCCAGTCCCAGAATGCCGGTTCTCACCAGTTACCAAAACATATCCTCTATCAGAAATATTTAATGCTTGTTTTGCATTTTGCTCAACCATTAAAATTGCTACATTAGTTCTTTTTACTTTTACGATATGATCAAATAGTTCATCCATCACAATGGGTGATACACCTGCGGTTGGTTCATCCAACATTAATACAGAAGGCTTAATCATGAGTGCCCTTCCTAATGCAACTTGTTGTCTTTGTCCGCCAGATAACTCACCAACTAATTGATCTTTTTTTTCTTTTAAAATAGGAAACAAATCAAAAATTTCATTAATCGTTTCTTTAAATTCAGTATTAATTAAGAATGCACCCATCTCTAAATTTTCTTCCACTGTCATACCTGCAAAAACATTTTTTGTTTGAGGTACAAATGAAATACCTTCTTTAACTCTGTCTTGTGGGGAAAGTTTTGAAATATCTTTGCCATTAATAATTACTGAGCCAGATTTAAGGTTTAGCAAACCTAACATTGCTCTCATTGCGGTTGATTTTCCAGCTCCGTTAGGTCCAAGGATTGATACTATTTCTCCTCTTTCAACATTTACAGAACATGAATTAATTATATCTGGTCCATTACCATACCCACCAGTCATGTTATTACCTTCAAAAAATGCCATCTTAATTATCCTTTAATTTCGAACCTCTACCTAAATAACTTTCAATAACTTTTTCATCTTTTTTTGCATCCTCAACTGAACCTTCGAAAAGAACTGAACCTTCTGCCATTACAATTACTGGATCACATAATCTTCCTATAAAATCCATGTCATGTTCAATCATACAAAAAGTATAACCTTTTTCTTTATTAAGCTTTTGAATAGCTGTTCCTAAATCTTTTAGTAAAGTTCTATTAACACCCGCTCCTACCTCGTCTAACAAAACTAATTTTGCATCTACCATCATTGTTCGACCAAGTTCTAATAATTTTTTTTGTCCACCAGATAAGTTTCCTGCTAATTCATTTTTTAAATGACTAAGATTAAGAAAATTAACTACCTCCATAGCCTTTTCTTTAATCTGACTCTCTTCTTTTGCAACTAATGAGGGTTTTAACAAAGCATTCATTAATTTTTCCCCAGATTGATTTCCTGGAACCATCATTAAGTTTTCTAGAACTGATAAATTTTTAAATTCATGGGCAATTTGAAAAGTTCTGAGTAATCCTTTGGAAAATAATTCATAAGATGGAACATCAGTAATATTTTCATTATTAAACATGACGCTACCAGCAGAAGATTTTAAATTTCCAGCAATAAGATTAAATAAAGTAGTTTTGCCAGAACCATTTGGTCCAATAATACCTGTGATGGTTCCTTTTTTAACTTTAAGAGAGCATTCTGATACCGCTGCTAGCCCCCCAAAATATTTTGATAAATTATTAATTTCTAAAATATTTTCAGACATTAATTATTTGTTTAGTCTTTTATGAATGCTATTTAAAGTATTTATTAGGGATTTATAAACACCTTTTTTGCTCATTTCTTTTAAACCTTGCTCATTTAATCCTTTAGGAGTTTGTGATTCTTTTACTAAATATTTTAATTCTTTTTTTGAATTTACTACCGCATCTTCAGATAAAGCTAAAAATAATGTAGTGATATATTTTTGAGCATCTGATCTTTTAATACCTCTTTTAACTAACCATCCACTCATAACTTTCAATAATTCATAATAAGATGCCATCATTCCGGATGTTGACCAAAAATTAATAGAAAGTTTTTCATTCTTAATCTCCACAGTAGAACCAATTTTATCAAAAAAATTTTTTACCTTTTTATTTGGAGGACAAATCGGTACAGGTCCTTTTTTTAAAGATATTGGTGGTAATGGAATTGCTCTCACAATATCAACCTTTGTTTTAATCATTTTTTTTAATTCTGGAATTGTAATGGTTGAAATAAAACTTATGACTGTCTGGTTAGACTTAAATTTGAGTTTTTTAATTATCTTTTCTCCTACCGTAGGTGTCACTGCTAAAAATACCCAATTACTATTCTCAACTATTTTTTGGTTATCTTTCTCAATAGATATTTTTTTAAATTTTTTCTTTAATCCTTTGGCAATTTTATTGTTTCGAGAGGATACAAATATCTTACTATATTTGATTGATGATCCACATATCCCAGTTATTACTGAAGATGCAATTTTTCCTGTTCCTATAAAACCTAATTTCATAACTAATACTTTATAAAGGATAATTTATATTAATTAATAAAAAAAGAACCTCTTATTCTTAATAACTCTCTACTTAATTCTTTATTTTCTTTGAATGGTTTTCTCCCATGAAGCCAAAAATAATTATTTGCAACTACTGATGATCCAACTGGGAGCTTAGTTATAATCTTATTGTTGCTTTCCTCTAAACTATCAGACAATTTTTGTAAAAATGTACCTTGTTTCATATTTTTAGGTTCTGGAAATTGATCTATGTAAGAAATTTGAGGTTTTCCCTCTTGATCAGATGAAAAAACTGGATGCTCTACTTTGTAATCAATATTTTTACTTTTTGGTGAACCCCAAATAAAATCTTCTTTAGCTGTTGGGTCATTAAATAATTCATCACAGTGTTCCCAATCATCAAGATGTAACATTGCTGTTTCACCACCTTCCACATTTTTTTTCCTCTAATTTTGACATCAATAACCAATCAGTTTTTTCTTTAACATAAGTTCCGTCTGTATGAAGATCCATATTTGTATAGGCTTTCCTTAAATAAGAATCACTTTTGTCTTCATGCTTTACATGAAACCTTGCGTAATATTTTCCCGCCATAGCATCATGATTAGGAGTGCCAATTAAATGTGCTACTGCAGTTGATAATTTTACTAAAAAAATTTCATCAATTTTTGATATCAATTTTTTTGGTTTGATAATAAAACAACCTGTATCTCTATCTCTAATTATATTGTTAAGAAATTTTGATAATTTATTGTTACTTAAATCATCTAGACTTTTTGCAATAGTAAATCTAGTAAATGGCTTGTATTCAAGTGCAGTTATATCAAATTTGTTAAATGGAAAAATAAGTTTGTTTAATATTTCATCAGTTATATCGATATTTATTATTCTTTTAGATTTTTCGTTTAAATTAATTTCAAATCCATCAATTTTCTCAATCATAAATAGCTACTAATTATGGATAGTATGATAGCAGAGAAAAGAGTTGGGTAAACTAAATTTTTTTTTGTCAAATAAAAAACTCCAACAGATAAAATAACTACAACAAATCTAATTAAATAATCTATTTCAGATAAAGATCCTGAAGGAAATATAACTATTCTTGCAATTAACGCAGCAAGAGTAGAATAAGCAAGACAATTAAACCATCTAAACATTTTTGAGGTTTCTTTTATCTTCTCTGCACTAACAACTCCTAAAAATCTAGATAAGTATGTCGCTAAAGATGTAACAAGAATTACTATTATTATATTATTTGCCACTTTTTTCTCCTAATAAGAAAGCAATCGTACCAGCAATAAATCCTCCAAATAAAATACACCACTCTGGAGATAAAAAATAAAAAGCAGGACCTAAAATCGTTCCCAAAATTACAGATAGACTTATTTGTAATGTTTTCATTGCACCAATCATCATGCAAATAAAATAGATTGGATTAATGATAGCCAAACCAATAAGTATATCTTTATTAAGAAAATCTGAAGCAAAATAGCCTATTACTGTAGAAAAAATTGCAACAGACCAGGTGGCTGTCCCAATTCCTATCCAAAAATCTATTCTATTTTCTTTTTCTATATTTTCGTAATTATCTTTCATTATTAGCCATGAAGAGACAGCTATAAAATGACATGATAAATAATATTTCCATCTTGGTTGATTTTCATGCATCAACAAAGGCATCAATGCTACAGTCATTGGATATAATCTGGCATTAACCAACCATACTGCTATAAAAATATTTATTAAAGATGCTCCAATCAACATTGACTCTGCCATCACTAGTGAACCAGGTAATGCATAAGTTAAAAAAGTAGAGAAAATACTTTCTTGAATTGTGAAACCTAAATTTTTAAGTAATGCACCTATAGCTACAAAACTTGCGCCCAGTGCTATAGCAGGACTTCCAACACCTTTAATAGACTTAAATCCTTTTAAAAAATATTTGGTATCTATCATTAACCACCTAAGAATAGGCGACCCACATCTGGATTTTTTAATAGATCATCTCCTTTTCCAGCAATTGCTGTTTGACCTGAAACAAGAACATAACCTATGTCTGCGAACTCTAAACCTTTCTTTGCATTTTGCTCGACTAAGATGATTGTTTTTTTTTCATTTTGCTGAAGATCTCTTAAAATTTCAAATACCATATCTATATATCTTGGTTCTAATCCGATAGAAGGTTCATCTACAAGCAATACTGAAGGTTTCATAACTAATGCTCTAGAAATTTCTAATAATCTTCTTTCCCCTCCTGATAAAACTTTTGCTGGTTGGCTTCTTCTATTTCTCAGTCTTTCGTATTTCTCAAAAATTCTTTCAGCTTCTTGATATGACTCCTCTGTTTTTTCCTTTATAAAACCACCCATTAATAAATTTTCCTCTACAGTCATGTCTGGAAAAACTGAGTTATCTTGCAGTATATAAGCTATTCCAACAGATCTTAATTTCTCAGCAGGTGTTAGGTTTGTAATTTCTTTTCCATCTATCTCTATTTGTCCAGAGAATATATTTGTAAACCCATAAATAGAATGAAGTATTGTTGACTTACCAGCACCATTCGGGCCAATCAAACAAAGTGATTGTGCTTTGCTCACAAACAGATCAAAATTATGTAAAATTTCCATTTTACCGTAACCAGCATTCATATTCTTAATTGTAAGATGAACGTTATTTGGTGAAAGTTTTTTTAAATCTTCTGCTCCTGGAGCTTTTCCTAATACTTCATATTGATTAGACATTATTGTGCCCCCAAGTATGCATCAATAACACGTTTATCATTTTTAATTTCATCTGGTGTTCCATTTGCAAGCATCTTGCCATGAGCCAGACAATAAATACTTTCTGCCAATTGCATTATCACTCTCATATTGTGTTCTATTACTAAAAGAGTTATTCCAAAATCTTGGTTAACTTTTATCAATCTATCAATAATTCCATTAATTAATGTTGGGTTTATACCGGCTGTTGGTTCATCTAACAGAAGCATTTCTGGTTCGTTCATCAAAGCCATTGCGAGTTCTAGTAATTTTTGTTGACCAAATGATAAATCACCAGCTCTTAATTTTCTTTTTTGGTAAAGTCCAACAAAATTTAAAAGGTTCTCTGCTTTTTCTGTCAAATCTTTAGGTATCTTAGAAAATATCTTTAATATACTTTCATCACTTCCTTTATGACTAATAAGCATATTATCTACACAATTTAATTTTCCGTAAATTCTTGTTTGCTGAAATGTTCTTAATAATCCAAGTTTAGCAATTACAGGAACAGGTAATTCAGAAACTTCTTTACCATTAAATTTAATTGAACCATTGTCTATAGGGTAAGTTCCTACAATTGAATTAAATAAAGTTGTTTTTCCTGAACCATTAGGACCAATTAATCCAAATATTTTTCCTTTTTCTACAGTCATGGAAATATCTACATTGGCTTTCACTCCTCCAAAAGATTTGCTTACATTACTGACTTCTAAAATACTCATTTTAATTCTACTTGTGCTTTCCGATCTGCTTCATCAACAACTTCACCAAATCTCTCTGGATATTTCTCTCTTAACCATCCCATAATTCCCTCTGGGAAATAAATTACAATTACAACAATCAAAATACCTAAAGCAACATATTGCCATCCTAAAAAGAATGTCCAAAATCCTTCTTTAAAAATATGAAACACAGTTGCTCCAATTACTGGTCCCCACAAAGTTCCCTTACCACCTAAGATTGCCATCAAGACCATAAATACTCCCATCTCTCTTCCATCGAATGCAACATCAGTAGAGTCTATGTATCCAACCAATCCTCCCATGATTCCCCCTGCCAAACCACAAAAGAAAGCTGAAACCATCCAACCAATAATTTTGTATTTCATTGTCTCAATACCCATTGCTTCTGCCTTATCTTCATTATCCCTGATCGCATTAAGAATTAATCTAAATCTTGTTGAGTAAATCGCTCTCACTGCTATGAAAGTAAGGACGAGTGCACCAAAACTTAAAAAATAAAAGAATTCTCCTCTTGCCTCTAAACCACCAACGTTTGGAAAAGGTGGTGTAGTAAAACCTTGTCCTGCTCCAATAATTTCTATACCTCCAGAAATTTCTCCAGCTGCAACTCCTAAACCTAAAGTGCAAATTGCAAAGTAATGTCCTCTTAATCCTAAAATGGCATAACCAATTAATCCTGCAACAATAGTTGGAACAACTGCAGCTACTACAAGTCCGGCTGCCATTCCTTGAAAAAATTGAGAGGGAGTGTGTACAAACGTTTTTTCTCCTCCGCTTTCTGTCCATTCTGCTAGTGGAAAAAACATGCCAACTTGTACAGAGGCACATAAATACATTCCTAAACCATAGAATAAAATATTTCCAAACGTGTTGTATCCCATTTCGCCACCCTGAATATTCCAAGTGGTAGCTAAAACAATCAATACACATAAAATAGATAATTGAACTTTAAATGCTGGAAATACAAAAGGCGCAGCAAGTCCAAATACTAAAATTGCAGCATATAATAAGACATTTTTATTCATTATTTTAGATACTCTCTTTTTCTTGAAAGTTTAAATCTTCTATAAACAAGAATTAAAACTAATAATAAAAATACTGAACCTATTCTAAATTCCGTACCTAATATATAATCAGCAAACTCTTCAAATACACCTAAACCCATCCCTGACATTGCAACACCAGGTAAGTTACCAAGTCCTGCAACAATAACAATCATGAATGATCTTATTGTATATGGTAATCCCATATAAGGATGAATTGTAAAAGTAATTGAAATTAGTGCACCCGCAACACCACAAAGAGCAGCATTTAATCCAAAAGTAGCTGCATAAACTTTTTCAGTATCTACACCTAAAATCTTTGCAGCTCTTGCATTTTGAGCTGTTGCTCTGATTGCTCGACCAAGTTTTGATTTTTTCATGTAAATTACTAAACAAATAGCAAAAACAATACTTACAAATGCAGAAAATATTTTTGAATTTGGTAAAACTACAGCGCTATCGAATAAGAATGTTGTTCCATATCCAGAGTTAGCTAAAACAACATCAGCACCAAATGCAAAGTTCATTAATTGCATAAAAAGTATACTTATTCCAAATGTAGCAAGAATTGAGATAAATAAATCTCTATCAACAACTTTATTTATTACTAATTTGTAAATTCCTACTCCAACAAAATACATTATGATCGGTGATACAATCACCCCCCAAGCAGGATGAATTCCATAAAGATACATAAAGTAAGCAATGTACCCTCCAAGAATAACCAAATCACCTTGAGCAATATTTATGATATTCATGACTCCCCATTGCAAAGCCATTCCATAAGCAATTAATGCAAATAAAATTCCAAGTAGTATTCCGTCCAAACAAGCTTGAACAGTTATCATCGGATATTGAAAAACCATGAAATCCATAAATGCCTTTTAAAAAAAAATACCCCCTAGAGTTTAGGGGGTATTTATAGATTTGTAATTATCTTTCAGACCACTTAGGAATTGGGTGAATCAACTTAGCTGAAGCCCACTTAAGTGGAGCCACAACTTTGTTTTCACACTTCCCAGCGCCATCACACATTACTTGGAAAAGTACCATTGGCTTGTCAACATTTTGACCACCAGGGGCAAATTTGATATTTCCATAGAATGTTTGCATGTTAGTAGCTGCAAGAGCATCTCTTACTTTCTTTTGATCGAAAGAATTTGCTCTTTCAAAAGCATCTTTGAATACTAACAAGGCTGCAGAAGACTCTGCTGATTGATACGGCGGATCATATCCAAATTCTTTTTGGAAATCTGCTGCATACGTCATACCATCTTTAAAGAAATTATCTTTATAAGTTAGTGTTTTATGCCATTGAGAAGCACATAAAGCATACTGAGAGTTTTTACCATGTTGTTTTGATAATTTTGCAGCATCACAATGTGTCATTGCTAACATTGGAACATCAACTTTCATTTCAGCAATTTGTCTGATTGCAGTTAATGCACCTTTTGTGTGTCCTGATACCACAAGAACATCTGGCTTCATTTGTTTTACTTTAACTAATGTAGCTGCCATATCGTTAAGCTCTTTTGGAAGCTTATCATCGATTATAATCTCAGATCCAGTTTCTTTAGCTGCATCTAAAATACCTAATCTAACGTCTTGTGAGAATGCATCTTGTTCAAATGCTTGTGCAATTCTTACACCTTTTCCACCATTTAACTCAACTGCTGTTCTAATAGCAACATCAAGATATAAGTTAGCTGGAGCTAAAACTGCAAATAGATATTTGTAACCTTTTGTAAACAAAGACCTAGAAGCACCGTTAGCCTCAACCATTGGTACACCATATTTTTCAGTTACGGGTGCAATCGCTTTTGTTAATCCTGAGCTGTATGGCCCAAGCATAAACTCAACACCATCTTGAGAAATTAATCTTTCTGCTAATTGAGCTGCTCTTTTTGGGTTTGATTCATCATCATAATAAATGATTTCAAACTTATAAGTTTTTCCACCAACTTTTACTCCACCCATGCTGTTGATTCTGTCAACGGCCATATTATAACCGTTTTGAGTATGAACACCATTTGATGAATATTTACCTGTTAATGAAATTGCAGCACCAAGAACAATTTTATCACCTACTACTTTTGCAAAAGATACAACAGAAGTTGAAAGTAAAATTGCTACTGCAGAAATAAAACTTAAAATTAATTTATTTATTTTCATTTTATTCCTTTGGTTAATTAATTAATTAAAGCTTAATTAAATAAAGAAATTAATAACTTTTCAAGTGGCAAATACATCATAATAGGTATTTTAATATTGTTGTGTAACAATAATTATTAATGCAATAACAACTAAAACACTCGCTGAGATTGTATTAATTGTTTTGGGATTTGCTTTTATCCAAGTTATTAATTTTTGTGCAAGCACTGCATATCCAATCAAAGAAAGAAAATCTAGTACAATATAAGTTGTTATCAAAATAAAAAATTGGACAATGTAATTTGAATTAAAGTCAATAAATTGTGGAAATATTAAAGGAAAGAAGAGCCAAGCTTTTGGGCTTGTTCCTGCAACTAAAAAACCATCTTTAAAAAAAGAAAAAAAACTTTTTGAAGTAATTATTTTTGAATTTATATCTTTTGGTGAAGATTTATAAACATCATAAGCTAAATAAAGTAAATATAGTACACCAATCCACTTAAAAAAATTTAAAAACTTAGGATTGTCAGAAAAAAAAGTTCCTAAAACAAATATAACTAACGTTGCTTGAACAAAATTTGCAGTAATATCACCAAATGCAGTCCATATACAATTTCGAACCCCATAATTCATAGAATAAGAGACAATAACTATTCTTGGCGTCCCTGGTGTAATGAATAAAAAAATTATAATTTGTAAAAAAAGGATAAAATCTAAAGGGAGCATAAAAAAAAAGATAGTCCTTAAAAACCGGGAGCTAAAGATGGCTAAGAAGGACTATCAGGTTACACTATATCAGATCCAAAAAAAAATGCATTATCGATTTTTTTCAAATATAAAGGATTTATGAAAAAAAAAGGTCACAGGCCAATCACCCGGGTCAAAAATCCAGAGCCAAATGTGGAAGATCCAAATTGGGTCATCTGGGCCGCTTGGGCTGATAGGATCACTTTTGAAGAAATCAAAAAAAAAACTGGTTACTCAGAATCTCAGGTTATCAAAATTATGAGAAAATCTCTTAAGCCAGCTTCATTTAGATTGTGGAGAAAAAGAGTACATGAAAAAAGTATTAAACACAGAAAAAAATTTGAATATTCACGTAAACAAATATCTGGTAAAATTAAAAAAGGTGATTATTTATAAATCATGAAAAAAATAACAATTTATACAGGTCCATTATGCAATTATTGTGATGCTGCAAAAAGATTACTAACTAGAAACAATGCACCTTACAATGAAATAAATATTGCAACAGTTGATGGAGCAATGGATGAAATGATTAAGAAATCTAATGGTAAAAGAACAATTCCTCAAATTTTTTTTAACGACCAACATATTGGTGGTTACGATGAAGTAAGAGCTTTAGAAAAAGAAAATAAACTTCAGGATTTACTTAAATAGAATTAAAAAAATTAATTTATCTTAAGATACTCATAGGATCATAATAACAATCCATTTGCTCTATTGTTTCAAAAAATATTTGATTTAATTCAGTTGAATGATGAGTTGGACAAATATTTACAGCATTTAAGTTATTAATATAATTATTTTTAGCCTTATTAATTGCCAATGAACTAGTTAAAGATGATGTAGCTTGTAAAACACTTCCAGACTGGGCAAAAGTTATGCTTGGGCCAACCATTGCACTATATTGTGTACAATTACTTAAAATTGGTAACAAAAGAATTATCAAAATTATTTTTTTCACAAATTCCAACTTATATAAAAATTTTAAATTTAAAATGCTTAAATTTATCCAATTTGGGTTTTAAATCCGAATTTTTTTTATATTTACTCAAGTGAGTTAAAATGTACCAAAAATTTCAAGATTTGCACCGTAATCAGGGATTTTATTAAACAAACTATAATTTGAATTTAGTTTTAAATTAAAATTACCCATTTGTTTTAGATAACTAACTTTCGTATTATTATTGTTTATTGGATCATAAATTACATCAAAATTTGCATTTTGTTTCTTCACACTACCAAACTTAATGAATAAACTGTCTTTATGACCACTTTTGTTTAGACTTTGAAATCTTTCATAATTAAATGCAATTGTACGACCATCTGAACTAATATATTCAAAACCTATATTTCCTTTTACATTATGTAATGAATGGGTATTTATAGTTTTCTTAATAGTAGTATTATCAATATGATTTTTTAAATAATGATCAATGTTTGGTGTTAAATCATAAATATATTCAATAAATCCATTTCGACTTATAGTGTCATCATTTAAATATAAGATATTATCAAATTTCAAACCTGCAGAAATATTTCCTGTTTTAAATGTAAGACTCTCGTGACTTTCAACGCTATTAGAAACAACACCAAAATCGGTATAGTCTGAAAATTGAGTAATTCCCATTTCAAGCTTTCCAAATGGAATCAATTCATATTTGGTATACTCATTTTCATTTTCATAGCTCATTGATGTATAAATTTGTTTTCCATTTCTTTTACCGGTAACCTGATCTTTGCCTAACTGGTCTATCATTAAATAACTAGCACCAAATAATAAATTAAGATTAGACCGATTTTTTAAAGGCACACTACTGTATATATTTAGAGAAAATGTTTGTGCATCTAATTCATCGCTTGACCCATCATCTATATCAACCTCGTCATTACCGTATCGAAATGCGTAACCAAAAATCTTTTTATCTACTAATTTATCTGCACCAAACATAATACCTCTAGTCTTAACTTCTTTAGGTTTAGAGGATCCTGTATCACCTACTCTTCCAAATGAAATATCCCCATGAGACCAGTAAGACCAATTCTTTTTATTTATTTCAGAATTTTCTTTTTTTAATGATGCTTGAGTATATTCAATATCATTTAATGAATTTTCTAAGTTCGTTTTCAATGCTGCTAAAATTGGATTATGAATATTTAACTTAATATTATGATTTGCTAAATTATCTCTTTCATCATTTCTTCGTATCCATTCAAATCTTTTAAAAATTGTTGAAGAGTTTTGATGAATTACATTTTTAGCAATTTCTACTTGAGCCCCTATTGCTGTAACAGCATCTGTTTCACAAAGAACAATTCCATAAGGACAAGTTAAATCATATTCATAAATTATATCGTCTCCATCATCATTAGCGTCTTCTGTTCCAATATAAGCCTTCATACCATTATTCCCAAAAGTCCATCCAATTGCTGAAACATTATTTCCATTTCCAACTATTTGGGAAGCACCAACGTAAGTTGCAGAACTAAGCTCAAATGGTGTCGATAATTTATAAACAAACATAAAAGTAGGAACACCAGTGCTGTTATTAAGACCCTCACTTATATATAATCTTGTACCATCATCATCAAAGGCTATTTCAAACGTAAATCCATTGACCCTTAGGTCGGGGATGTCTTCTGTATTAAGATTGAATGCAAAAGTCCCAGAGCTTGGATCAAATGGTGTGGATAAATTGACCTGAGTTATATCGGTTACATTTTTATGTCCATCATTAAGATACATTCTTGTTCCATCATTATTAAACGTAACTCCGTAAAGTGCTGAAATTTCAAGAGCACCACTGTTATAAGCAGTTTTATAATTGAGACCGTCATCAGGAATTAATGTTGAGGCAGAAATTGAGGCGACGTCATATGGACTTGCTAAATTATGAAATTGCGCAAGACCATGTGTATTAAATAAAAATAATTTTTTTCCATCATTATTAAATACAATAGTTTTTTTACCATTTCCAAAACCTAAATCATCACCAAGACCAGTTGTATTTACAATAGTTCTGTTTGTGACATCCATGGTGCTGATGTCAAATGCAGTTGTTAAATCATAAATAAAAATTGCACCCCCATCAGTAGCTCCAGCTTCTAAATTATCCATTACAAAAAATTTTTTTCCATCGGGGGTTATCGCTATTCCGGATGTGGATGGTTCATTATCTGCTCCATCCAAATTTGGATCTTTCAATTGTTTAAAAACAGGCTCAACTGTTCCTGCATGTACTGTATTCACTATAAAACATAAACAAAATACAATTAAAAATAACCTCTTAATCATGTTGGATTATTTTTTCTTTATTAATTCAGTATTATTTATATTTATAGCCATACAAGTAATATCATCCCTTAATTTTTCAGCACCCCAATTTAATTCTTTTTCAATAGACTCAACTATGGTTTTTGGTGTCACATCTGACATGCCATCTATGATTTTTTGCACTCCTTCTGCGCCTAATTCCTCACCATTTTTCAAATACCCTTCCGTTACGCCATCAGTATAAACAACAAATGTCTTATCTTTAAGGTTCATAGTATTTGATTTAACCATCGACTCTGTGAAATATTTAACAATTCCAATAGGTGGCATTTCTGACTTGATGTATTCATAATTTTTATTTTGATCGAAAGTTAAAATGCTTTCATGCCCTGCATTAATAAATACTAGTTCTCCAGTTTTAATATTTAATTTTCCAAAAACAGCGGTTACAAACATCCCTTTAAATTTAGCCTCAACAAGTTCGTTATTCACTCCAAACACAACTTTTTCTAAAGGGAACTTTAAATTAGTAAGCGTTCTAAAAATTGAAGATGCTTTTGCCATATACATACCAGCTTTAACGCCTTTTCCAGATACATCGGCTAATGTAAAAAAGTACTCTTCAGGTGTTGCTCTAACTACATCAAAATAATCTCCTGATACATCTCTTGCTGGTACATTTTTGGCAAAGATAAAATTCTCAAATTTTGAAATATCTGGAAATAAACTTTTTTGGACACCTGCCGCAAGTTCACGTTCTTTTAATAATTTTGCTTCTTTTTGTAAATTGTCTAAAGCAATTTTATTTTCCTCAATAAATCTAAAATAGAGACCAGTTAAAAAAGTAATTGTAACAATAAATATTGGATAACTCATATCAATAAGTTCAGATCTAAATTTATAGATAGAAAATCCAATAATTATTATTGCTAAAAGATTTCCAAAGAAAATAGATAAGCTATATTTTGGTTTTATTTTTTGAGATAGAATAAATGTGATTAAAGCTACAATTATTGAAAATAATAACTCAAAAATATAAGTGTTTGGATTTCTAATTAAGTAAGATTGATCTAAAATATTTTCAATTACATTAGCATGAACTTCTACTCCCGGAACGGTTACTCCTAACGGAGTTTTAACTAGATCGAAAAGTCCTTGAGCTGAAGCACCTATTAAAACATATTTATCTTTAAAAAAATCTGATTGAAATTTACCATCATAAACATCACCAGCAGAGATATATTGTTTTTTATCAGATTTTTTATATTTGATCCAAATTATACCATTAGGGTCTGAACTTATCTTATAGGGTCTTGCGCTTATTCTATTAATTCCAACTTCATTTAATTCTACGTAAATATTTTTTTGATTAGATCCAACTCTAACCATTTCAAGCCCCATAGTTGGATATAATTTTTTATTAAATTGAACAATAAGAGGTAAAGATCTTATAATTCCATCTAACTGATCTAAAAATGATATTGAACCTAATCCTTTTACATCTTTTTCTAATATTTCAAGAGATCCAATAGAATAAGGGTATGAATAAGTAAATTGTTTTGGATCTCCACCTTTAGACAAAAATCTTGCTTTTGCTTTTCGATCATAATTTGAATGAGAAGGAACATTGCTTCCTAGAACTGCAATTATTGATTTAGACTCTTTCAATTTTTCAGAAAAAATCTCATCGGGACCTTTTAGTTTTTGAAGTTCAGCTACATCGGAAGGTATTAAATCGTACGACTTAATTATTTCATCAGGTGACTGTTTATCTTTTTCAGTAAAAAAAATATCGAACCCAATCGCTTTAGGATTTGATGTATTAAGTTGATCAAGTATTTTTGCAAATACATTTCTATTCCATGGAAATTGTCCAAATTTTCCTAAACTCTCTTCATCTATATCAATGATTACAACTTCACTATCTTTTTTTTGTGCAAACACTTTTTGATAAAGATCAAAACTAAGATATGAAACTGATTTGATAAATGAAGGATTTATTATCTTAAGAGAAATGAGAAATAAAAGAACTAATAAGAAAATCAGATAGTTTGTGTGTTTTTGCAAAAATACTTTCACAAAACAAATCTATATTTAATTTCAATAAAGTAAATAAATCTTAGCGAAAGAGATTGGCTATTACTTCTTCTTTCTTCTTTTCTTTTTAGCTTTTCTCTTCTTAGCTGCTTTTTTCTTTTTAACTATTCTTTTCTTTTTAATTACTTTTTTCTTTTTCTTAGGTTTTTTCTTAACTACTTTTTTCTTTTTCTTAGCTGGCTTTTTCTTCACAGCTTTTTTCTTTTTAGCTGGTTTTTTCTTAACTGCTTTCTTTTTGGTAGCTTTTTTCTTAGTAGCTTTTTTCTTAGTAGCTTTTTTCTTAGTAGCTTTTTTCTTTTTACCTTTTTTCTTTTCAGCTTTAGCTTTTTTCTTTTTACCTTTTTTCTTAGTAGCTTTTTTCTTTTTACCTTTTTTCTTTTTACCTTTATTTAATGCTGCATCTTTTTTAGCTTTTTTCTTTTCTGCTTTAGCTTTTTTCTTAGCTTTCTTCTCTGCTCTTTCAGCTTTGATTGCTACTTTTTTCTCTTTATCTTTTTGAATGTTTTGTTTTATGATTGTTTTGATTTCTTCTTTTTCAAAACCCATTTGTTTTAATTCTTTTTTTAAACTTTTTCTTAATTGTTTTCGTTCGGCCTTTGTAGAATCCGGTGAAAGTTTAGCAACTCTCAATGCTTTCATCTTTTTATTAAATTTCTTTAATTGATTTTTTGTAATCTTTCTAGCTTGACCTGGCGCTTTTCCTTTTGTCATAGAAGTTACACTATAAGGATTATCTAATAAAGTTTGTCCTAAACTATTACCGACAAGAACTGCACCTGGTCTCATACCAAGTGTGTTATTTTTTCCTGGGCCAATCAATAAAGTATCTGTTTTTCCTTTTGATACAATAGTTTGAAATTCTGTTCCTCTTGAACCTAAAGTTCCTTCTGGCACTTCAACTGTTAAGCTATCAGGATTTTTTTTACTAATTAATCCAGAGATAACTTTTAAACTTCCTTGTTTAACACTTGCTACTATTTTTCCATCATTTGTTGCTGGATCAAAAACAAAAGTATCCATTACAACTTCCGAGTCTTCTCCAATAGTAAATGTTGATTGGTCTAATAATAAAATTTGTGTGCCTGATCCTGCTCCTGCAGAAATTGTTTCATTTAAATATATTTTATCACCAGCTTTTAATTGTCTAGTTTCAGTTTTAACAGTACCTGAAATAGCACCTACAATCCCGACTAGTTGTTTTTCAATAGTTAATTTTTCCTCTGCATATGAATTTATGCTTAGTAAAAAAATTAATCCAAAGACAGCTGATAAAATTTTTTTCATAACGAAAAAGTAACAAAAATTGAAAAAAATACAAACTTTAAAAGCTCAAAAAAAACTCATTTTGAGCATCAATTTTGGCGTTTTTATTTAATTTTTGATTAGAAAAACTGATTAAAATATTTTTAATTTAGCCTAAATCCTCTAGAAAAACTCAAAGATAAAGAATCACTTATATAATCATAGTTAAGCATATTAGCTTCTGAAAAAAGTCTCTCATATGACAAGTTAATAAATAAAGATCTGTTTGGATCGATTCGTGGAAATATGTCCCCTATAGCTTTAGTAAACATAACATCAAAAGTATTTGTGTAATCTGATCTAATTTTATTTGAAGCTACCGATGAATCTTCTTTTTTATAATCATTGAAACCAATAGAATTACTTACAGCAATATAAGCCCATGGAAATGCAAAATTTAACCCTAAACCAATATCATAAGTTTCATAATCGTTACCTGCATCAACTCTAGCATCTGTATCACTGTATCCTAAACTTAAACTTGTTGAAATAATTGGAGTTACTATAAAATCATGTCCAAAAGTAAAACTATGCCCAACAGAATTAGTTTCGTTTGCAGTTGTATCCATTGAATTGTCATTTCCTTTTGAATTAGAGTAAGCATATCCATAACTAAAAGAATTTCTTTCACCAACTGAAAAGAAACCGCCTATGCCATACATTTTTGAAAAACTATCTGCGTCATGCTGGTAATCAGATTTACTTAACATTAGGTAAGGACTTAAACTTTGATTTCCTAACACAGTATCTAAAGCTAGAGTAAGACCATAACTTTGATAATCGTCATCACTTTCAAGATATTGTTCTGAAAGAGAGTGAGAAGCATTAATTAAAAGAGATGACTCTTCCCCAATAGGTCTTGTTGCTGATATCCCAAGGCCACCACTTAAAGTTCTGTCATGCATCGCAGAATTAAAACCAACCACACTTCCAGACTCTTCTTTGGTTCTTGTTTTTGAAACACTGTTAACATTGTTTGTGAAAAGACTCCCTACTGAAATATCTGCAGTTAAATTCCAAAGGCTCGGTTCTCTATCTCTTAATTCTTCCTCAATTTCTAATAAAGTTTCTAAATCTTCTTGTTCTAAATCTGTTCTTAATTTCATTTCATCTATAATCGTGTTCGCTTTCTCAGGAGAGTCAACTTGAACCAAAACTGATAACAATAATAATTTTATTTCAGTGTTATCAGGATAAAGCATATTAAGTCTTTCAAGTGTAGAGATTGTTTGTTTGAAATTACCCATCTTACCTTGTTGTTGTGCATATTTTAAATTTAAATCTAAATCATTAGGCTTTTGTAAAATTTGCATATAAGTAATATTTTTTTCCGATGAAAATACAGAAGTCGTGATCAACAATAAAGTTGATACAAATAATATTTTTATTCTGTTTGAACTTAAAAACATAAGAAACGAAAGATATAAGCTATATTATTTTTTTCAATTAATAATTTTAATTACACTCGGATTTGTCGATAGCACCTGTGTTATCTGTTGTTATTTTACAGTCACCAAGCCCCTTGGCCACAGCTGTATAAGCAGTCACGTTTTGAGTATAAGTACAATATACAAAACCACCCGCTTCAACATCTATGTAATTAGCTTTTCCAAATAATTGGGTTCCAATTGTAGATGTAGTAGTTGCATTAGCATCGCATTCTTCTTCCGCAGCTGCTGTATCACAATATTCACCAGCAGATGAAAAATATGATGCACAATCAGCGTAGTGATCTGTTTGAGCTAAGCCGATTTGCATTAAAACGTTTTCAGCTGCTTTTTTCTTTGAGCCTTCTACATAACCATTGTATGAGACAGTTCCAACTGCAGATAAAATTCCGATAATTGCAACAACAACTAAGAGCTCGATTAAAGTAAATCCCGAGCTCTTAGTCATATAATTTTTTATTCTTATTCTAAAGAAATTGAGTCTTCTACAGTATCAGTAGCACCACTATCAAATTTTGATGTAATTGAAATACTGTTTCCTGAAGATCCATCAAGTTGAACATAGCCTAAAGCATTTTCACCACAGCTTGATGATGTATCTGTTTCTGAAGAAGCTTCAGCATCACCCGCTGCTTCCATAACTGCTGCACAACTTGTATCGAATGGATTTTTATCACCCATAATCGAGTTTTCAGTAACATGTGTTACTACATCAGCCCCAGCTGTACTAGCATTTACTGATGTTGTGTAGTCCGAGCAGGACATACCATTTGCACCTGTGTTATCTTTTAAGATTGTTCCGCTACTATCTAAGCTACATTTTTTTGTTTCTGCTGCTAACACTTTAACAACATTAGCATGAATAGTTTTCACTGCATTTTTCTTGGCAGCATTTGTATATCCATTGTAAGCAACAACACCGACTGCCGCTAGAATACCAATGATTGCAACAACAACCAATAATTCTATTAAAGTAAAACCTTTATTGTTTTTCATTTTATCCCTCTTTATATTATTTATATTATTATTTTTATTAATAATTTCTAATATGTAAATACTTTTTAAGTGTTAAATAATCTAACAAAAATAAGTGTTTTTACCCAAATTGGGCAAAAATATTACTATTTGTTATTTATTTATGTTATCAGTTAAAAATATTTCAAATTTATGACTTATAAAGTTACAGAAGAAGGAAACGTCAGCACTGTTTTTTTAAATGGTGAAATAGATATGGATGTTACTGAAAAAGCTAAAGAGCAAATTTTGCCTTTGGTTGAATCTGGTAAAGAAGTTCACCTAAATTTAAAAGATGTTTCTTACATGGACTCTTCTGGAATTTCTATTCTTATTGAAAGCCATCAAAAGGCTCTTGAATTGAATACTAAAGTCATAATCAAAGAGGTAAGTAAATCTGTTTTAAAAGTTATTATGATGGCAAAACTTGAGCAGATATTAAACTTAGAATAATGAACATTCAAGAATCTAAAGATTTTTTAGTAAGTACCGCTAGTTTGAAAGAGGTAAGAACTTTTTCTAGAGAAGTGTTTGAAAAAATTAATTTACCACAAGATCAAAAAGATGAGCTTGTATTAGCTATTGCTGAAGCTGCTCAAAATATTGTTAAACATGCTTACAAAGATGTTGTTGAAACTTCAGACAGAATGGAAATTAAAATTTCACTTAAAGATAAGGATTTAGAAATAGGTTTTTTTGACAAAGGTAAAGCAGTAATACCTGAAAATATCAAACACAGAAAATTAGACGATATTAAACCTGGTGGACTTGGAACTTTTTTCATCAAACAGATTATGGATGCTGCTGTTTTTAAAAAGGATCAAAAAGAATGGGTAAACCACTTAGTGCTTACAAAAAAAATTTAGCCTATTAATGCTCCAACATTAAAGATTGGAGAGTACATCGCAATCATCAAACCACCGATCATCACTCCCATAAAAACAATCATAATTGGTTCAATCAAACTTGACATGTTATCAACTGTTGTATCGAATTCTTCCTCATAATAAGTTGCAACTGATCCAAACATTTCATCTAATTGACCTGTCTGTTCACCAACAGAAATAAGTTGGCTGAACGTTGGTGGAAATAAAGGTTCTTTTAAAAAAAGTTTTGTTAAAGTATCTCCTGAAAAAACACCCTTCTTAACATTTTCTAAAGCTTCAGTTACAACAACATTGTTGCTGACTGATTTTGCAATCTCAATACTCTCTAATAAATTAACACCCGCTGCACTTAAATTTCCTAGAATTAATGAAATTCTAGCTAGTAAAGATTTTAAAATCATTTCTCCAAATACTGGTAATTTTAAAATTTGTTTATGCCATCTATATTGAAATGCAGCATTTTTTGTTGTTAAATATTTAAAGACAACCACAAATGAAATAATTGAAATAAGCATAACTAATCCACCTGTTCCTCTTAAAAAGTCACTCATCGACATAATTACTGCTGTTGGTTTTGGTAAAGCTAATCCCATACCTTCATACATTTTAGCAAAAACTGGCACTACTTTGATTAACATAAATGCACTGACAGTTATCGCTACAGAAAACATTATTGATGGGTACATTAATGCAGATTTTATTTTCTTTTTTATCTTTTCTTTTTTTTCAAGTGAGTCCACTATCTTTAAAAGAAAAACATCTAGTTTACCACTGGCCTCACCAGCTTTAATTAAATTACAATAAACATTATCAAAATATTGTGGATATTTTTCAAAACATTTAGACAATGTTACACCACCCTCAAGGCTTTTTCTGATGTCTTCAATTACTTCTTTAATAGCTGGACTTTCTAATTGATCTCTCAACATGCCTAAAACCTCAAGTATTGGCAAACCTGCCTTTACCATAGTTGCAAATTGTTTTGAAAAAATTAAAACGTCCTCTACTTTTACTTTTTTCTTTCCAAATGAAAAACCTGCACCTTTTGCTTTAGTTTTAGCCTCTCCTTTTTTCTTTTTTGTTCTAATTAGATTAGTAATTATGATTTTTTGTTCTTTAAGTTTATGAGATGCCTCTTCCTGATTAATAGCCTCAATATCACCCGTTACGTATTTCCCGTCTGCGATACCTTTATATGTGAAAGCTTCCATTACTCTTTATATATACTAATTATGAAGCTGATAAAACCCGTTCATACTCCCTAAAATTAAGCTCCCCATTTGCAATTAGTCTTCTGCCCATATCTTGCATGGTCTGAAAACCCTCTTTTATTGCAATTTCTCTTAATTCAGGTGTTGTTGCTTTTCTAAGTATTGCTTCTTTCACAGGTTTTGAAACTACCAAAATTTCATAAAGACCCTGTCTTCCCTTATAGCCAGTATCTTTACATTTAGCACAACCTTTTCCTTTTACAGCTTTTACTCTAGAAGCTTGTTCTGGAGAAAAACCTAAATCCTGTAAAACTTTTGGATTAACATCGTCATCTGGAACTCTACAATCTTTGCAAGTTCTTCTTGCTAATCTTTGTGCTAAAACTAATTGGCAAGCAGCACTAATTAAATAATCAGGTGTCCCCATATTTTGTAATCTAGTTATTGTGCTTGGAGCATCATTAGTGTGCAAAGTACTAAATACCAAGTGTCCTGTTAATGCAGCTTTTAATCCTATATCAACAGTCTCTTTATCTCGCATCTCTCCAACTAGAATAATTTCTGGGTCTTGTCTTAAAAAAGATCTTAATGCTGCAGCAAAACTTAGTCCAATGTCGTCTTTTATCTGTACTTGTCCAACGCCATCTAGTTCATATTCAACAGGATCTTCAGCTGTTAAAATATTTAAGTGAGGCTTACTTACTTCTTTTAAGATACTATAAAGAGTTGTAGATTTACCAGATCCAGTTGGTCCAGTTACTAATATTAATCCTTGAGTTGAATGTATTGATTTTCTTAAATTTTTTAAATCTGCATCCTCAAAGTTTAGTTGCTCTAAAGTAATGTCACCAGCATCTTTGTTTAATACCCGCATTACTATTCTCTCATTATTAGCTGTTGGTAAAATTGATAATCGTAAATCAACAACCTTGCCATCAATTTTAAAATTTATAGCTCCGTCTTGAGGTAATCGTCTTTCAGCAATATCTAATTTACCCATGATTTTAAATCGGGTTACTACTGCTCCATAATTATCATGAAGAAATTGTTTATACTGCTCTTGCTCTGTTAGCATTCCGTCTAAACGATATCTTACTCGTGAAGAAAATCTGTAAGGTTCTATATGAATATCACTAACCCCTGATTTGATTGCTTCTGCAACAACTGCTGTACTAAATTTTATAACTTCAGACTCATTCTCTATAGCTTCTATATCTTCTTCAGGAGCTTTTTCTAAAACTTCACCTGCTTCACCCAAATCAGATTCAAAAGTTTTAGTTTTTTCCTTATTTTCTTTTCTAATTGTTGCAGTTGTAACATCTCCACTTTCTGATTGAAGTTTTTCTATAAATTCTGAAATCTGAGATATTTTAGCAGCATGCAATTCAATATTTTTTTTTGTTATCGCTTTTAAATTTCTCATTAAACCAAGTTTTGAACTGTCAGAGATTGCAATATGAAGAGTTTTGCCTTCAACTTTAAAAGGAGCTACAAAATTTACATTTATGTAATTTGAAGGTAGAACACTTTTAATTTCATCACTGATTTGAATTTTTGAAAGATCAACAACTTCAAGACTCTGCTCTTTAACTAATACATCAAGAATTTTATCCTCATCTGTAAGCTTAAGTTCAAAAACTGCGTCTATCTGAGATTTATTTCCTTCAGTGCTAATTTTTTTAATGTTTATTAAATCTTTTCCAGAGATAATATCATTATCAATTAATACATTTATTAAGTTAATTTCACTTTCTCTACTAATTTTAAGCATCTATAAAATCCTCGGTGCAATAAATACTAATAATTCATCCATGTTATCAGTATTTGATTTACCTTTAAACAGGTTTCCAACAACAGGTACATTTCCTACTCCTGGAGTTTGTTGCTTACTATTTGTTAATGCATTCTTCTTAATACCACCAATAACTACGATATCCCCGTCAGCTATTAGTAATTTAGTACTTATTTCCATTTTATTAATTGCAGGATCCCCTGGGTTAGATCTATTAGGCGTATCATTATTTACTTGAATATCTAAAAGGACATTACCATCACCTATTATGCTCGGAGTTACTGTCATTTTTAAAGCTGCCTCCTTAAATGAAGTATCAGAACCTTCCGCCGAACTTGAAGCATAAGGAATTTCTTCACCTTGAGTAATAGTTGCAACCTGATTGTCTAAGGTAAATATTTTTGGATTGGAAATAGTTTTTCCCATTCCTTGAGACTCTAAAGCAGTTATTTCTGTTTTTAGAACTGCAGATCCAGTTTGTTTTAAAATACCAATACCACTTGTCTTACCCGCTGCTGTAAAGTCAGTAAGTGAGTCTAACGTATTTGCTAAGTTAGCTGTTCCAGATGAACGATCTACGTTTCCAGTTGATCCAGCTTGCACACCTCCGATAGTTGGATCACCCTGTCTTCTATAAAATCCACCAAGTCTCGTACCTAAAGCTCTTTCAAAGTCAGAGTTTGCCTCAACTATAAAAGCTTCGATTAATACTTGTTTAGTCCTTACATCAATTTCTTTTATTATCTTATCTACAACATCTAAATCTTTCTCTTTTCCTCGTGCAATAATTGATCTAGTAGTTTTTTCTTCAGTAAATTGTACTAATGAAATTCCTCCTTCAGCAGCTTTAAACAATTCATCTAAAGTAGCTTTAGCTTCAGCAGGACTTATATAATAAAGTCTAAAAATTTCTGAAATCAATGGCTCTACTGAGTCCTCTAATTCAACTTTTTTTCTTACAGCTGATGCTCTTGCTGATTTCGTAGACTCCTGTTGAGTTAAATTGGATGGAGAGTGGACTCTGATTAAATTACTTTGCACATCAAAGTCTGCTGCGTAATTTTTTAAATCTAAAAGAGCATTGAATGCTTTATCCCAAGGGATATCAATCAATTGAGCAGTAACTGATCCAGCAACCTCATCTCCTATCAAAATATTAATCTCACCAGCTTTTGCCATTAGTTCAATTGCAGTTCGGTAATCTAGATTTTGGAATTTAAAAGACACACTTTGTTTTAGTAATTTATATTCATCACCAATTAATAAATAATTTCTAGTTTTTTGAGAGGAAATTTGTTTTCTTTTACCAAGCTTGATTACATCTCCTTCAGCTGGTTGTGGACCCATTGAGGCAGTTTTATCTACTTCTATTCTACCTTTTTTCTTAATATCATCTTTAATAAGAGGGGTGTTATGTTTGAACTTTTTCTTACCAAAATTAGGGTCTGTAGCACAACCACTCAAGAGTAAAGCTGATACAAAACTAAACAAAATTAAAAATTTAAATTTTTTAATATTCATTTGCCTCTCTTATCTGATTTTTAAAGTTCATAATAATATATTTATTTTCACCATCGTTTTCAAAAACAGCTCGTTTAATATTTACATCAACAAGTTTAACGCCACTTAAAACTTCTTCAAATAATTCAACAGTCATAAATTCACCGTTATCATCAACTAACGTTATAAAGCTATTGTCTTGAGCAGAAAATGATCCAACAAGTTTATAAGTTCTTAATTTAACAGCGCTTGAGGTAGGTGTGGATGCAGTTACTATATCACTTGCAGTAGATGCGTCTCCAGCAAAAGGATCATTTAATGGCAAAGGTTCTTCGTCTACCACAACTGAACCTGTCTCATTATCTATATTATTTTTTTGAGCTGCCTGTTTTTCTTTTACTTTTTTATTAATCTCTTTTGCTTTATCTACGATATTTTGATCGTGATTATCTGCCACGACTTTTTGTGCAAAAGTAAAGATCATTAGTATTAAAATTATGAGCCTAAAAAAATTCATCTGGTAAACCCACTATTGTTAAAACTCCATTTACAACTACCGTACTGGTTGTATCCCCTTTTATCACTTTAATTGTTTCTTTGTCAAAATTTAACATCTTTTGAGACATCGCCACTTGTCGTTTAAACTTGATATATCCAAGAAAATTGCCCTTTATTTGAAAATCTACAGGTATTTTATAATACGCAATGTTTTTTTTAGCCTTTGTGTCAACTTTTTTCTTCTTTTTCTTTTTCTTTTTCTTTTTTTCTGTAGATGCCATTGCTGAGGCCTTAGTGATTGCTTTTGGCTTACCTTTTTCAATTTTTGATATAACCAAATTATTTAATCCAGCAAATTCACTTAAGGTCTCATATAAACCCTCTACTTCTGCTTTACTGTGAAAGAGCGTAGAATAATTTTCGTATCGAGGAGTAAGTTTTTTAATTTTTGCTTTATTGTTTGAGATATCTTTGTTCATCTTTTCAATTTCAGCCTGTTTTTTTTGCATATTATCAAGCTGAGCTTTTTTCTTATCAACAATAGGATTAAGAACAGTATAGAATATAATTAGGAATAAAATTACAGATCCAAAACCAATCCCAAATTTTATTAAAGTTTTTTTATCTATTGATTGAATTTTGGCCTTAATACTTTCTACATTTATATTCTTCAAATCTAAATTAATGTTTTTTAAATCCATAAATTATCCTTTAACATCTATTATTACTGTAAAGTTCTTTTTAATATCTGCAGAGTCTCCTGCTTTACCCTTAAAATTCATATTTCCTAGTGAAGCTTGGGTAACTAATTCTTGAGCTCCCAAATTATTTATTAATTTTAAAATATCTTGATCTGTTGCAGCCTGACCTTTTATTACTACTCTATTTTTTCCATTATAATCAACAGAGTCAAATTTTATTCTTTTTGGAACACTCATAGCAACTTGTGCTAAAACTCTGTAACTAATTTTTTTATTTGATTTAAGACTATTGCTTAATTTTAATGTATTCGAAATTACCGCTAGTTCTTTTTTAATTTTCTTTTGTTCAGCTTTTTTTATTTTATGAGTTTTTAGTATTTTGTCGTAGTTAACTAACTTTTTATTATAAGAATGAATGTTCCAAAAAGATAATGCAAAAAGGAATAAATATACTGCTGCAACTGTAGCTGTAATTCCCTTGAAAGCAAAATTTGAAAATGCTTTCATCTTTTTCTCTTTGATCATTCCTTTTCGATTAGGTAATAAATTTATATTTTTGACAGCAGTTACAAATTTATAATAACCAAAGACGTCTAATTTTCTAAAAGCAAGACCTATTACTGAAGATAAATAAGATCTATTAGGCAAATCAACTTTATCTTTATTTTGTTGAGGAATTAATAATCCATCCATTGGATCGAATAAATTAAAACTTACATTTAGTAAAATTTTTCTAAAATTAGCTAAATAATCTTCAACATTCTGTAAATCAGAAACAACTTTTATATTTCTAATTCTTTTTTCATATTTAGTTTCAAAGTCTTGAACAGCTTGTTTTACTTGTGTTATAAATCTTCTTACAAGTGCTTCTTTTTCTTCGGCATCTTGAGACTCTAATAGTATTTTTCTGTCTTGCCCTCGTAAAAAAATATCAGTAATTATTGGATTATTATCATATAAAATCATTAGATAATTTTCATCTAAACCAAACTCTAAAACTGCAGTTAAATTTGCATCATCGGCTTTATTTGAAATTTGATTTATCTGATCTACTGCAGATTTTAATGCAAAACATTTTACATCAATTATAACTGGGTTAAGATTACTTTGTTTAATGATTGAAGTATAATTATTTATATCAGCTAGTTTTGAGGCAACAAATAAAATATCCATTGTATTTGCTTTTTCATTTCTATTTATTACCTGGTGAAAAATTGAATAGTCATCCAAGTTATCAGTTAATTGAACTAAATTTTCCCAAAGTGAATTAGTTTCTATTGCTTTTTGCAATTCCTCTTCCTTCATTAAAGGCGCAGTAACAACTCTTATAATTGCACTTGTAACAGGTATAGCTATAGCAGCATTAAGAGTTGAAATTTTAGACTTTTGTAATGCAATTGAAAGTTCAGCTCCTAATTTTTCTCCGTTATCTAAAACATTTGCATCATCTGGAAGATCAACTGAATGAACATAAAATTTATCTAATACCCATTGATTTGATTTGTTTGTTGAAACTTGAGCTAATCTGATTTCTTTATTTGTAATTTCTACACCAACAATTTCCTCACCTTTTACTGATGACTTACCAATTTTAGATTTGAAAAAATTTCCAACTTTTTTTGTAAGCTCACTTGTTTTTAAAGATTGTGGTGAGCTAGAACTTTTTTTAATAAAATCTGGTTTTTTAAATTTAATTTTTTTTAGATTATCTAGAAAAGCAAACTTAGATTTCTTTTCTTCTGTAACATCTTCTACAACTTGGCTTAAATTTGCAGTGTCATCTTTTTTTGGTTCTGATGTTACAATTGGTTGACTTGTTTCTTGAGGTTTTTCAATTTCGTTCGGAGTTTCTAATTGAGTAGTAGATTGTTCAGTAGTAACGTTCTGGTCAACAGTAGTAGTTTGTTCTGTAATTTCTTTTTCTTTAGCCTGACCAGAAACTACATCATCAAACCATTTTTCTAAAATAGGAATTGCTTCTTCTAAATTTGGAGTTCCCGATGATGAAATTTTTTGTTTTCCCTCATGATAAAGTCGTCCAACCCAATTTTTTGACTTTAATTCACCTTTATATTTGTCTTGTCGAACATAAATATGCAATCTTCCATCTTTTTTGTGGATCACTTCACGTCCTGGACTAACCTCTTCCTCTTTCGTTTCACTCGAAACGCTAGAAGTTTGTTGATCTTCATTATTTTGAGTTTCTAAATTCTGATTAATACCTTTTTCTTCTGAGGAAATATCATTATTTTGGTTTTGATCATTATTTTGATCATCATTTACATTCCCATCAGTAGTGGAGTCGTTATTTTGAGTTTCTACACTCTCAGGTTGATCATTTTTATCAACTGATGGTTGATTTTCAGTCTCTGACTGAGATGAACCCTCATCAATAATTTTTTTATCGTCTTCTTGGTCGCTCATTTACAACTCATATTTTTTTTCTCTAACACAAATTAACGAATCTCTAACACAAAAAACAAAATTAGTCTAACACAAAATTATAAAAAAGATGTCCAATTTGGGAATATGATAAAAAAAGTCAATAAAATAGCCATTTTTCAATAAATAAATTTTTTTTTAACTTTTTTTATAAATTTAATTTAAGGCTCATTCTCTAACACAAAATAGAAATATTGATTTGTGTTAGAGTATTTTTGATTTGTGTTAGAGATAATTTAATTTTATGAATCTACAAAAAGATAGTAAAATCAATAAAAAAAGAAATTTTGATAAAAAGTTCTCTTTTTGTGTTAGAGTTATAATTTTTTGTGTTAGAGAAAAAATTTTTTCCCAATTTTTGATTTAAGATAGGTGCGAAAATTAAAATTTTTACTAAAATTTTCAAAAAATTTGACTTTTCAATCCTAAATTGAGTAATTTTTTAGAAAAAAATAAAAATATTTTTCACTTTTGAGGTGAAAAATAAAAAAAAATTAAAATCTTATTATGATTTATAAGATTCAAAGTAAAAAAATTATAAATTTTAAATTTTTATACAATTTAATTAAATTTTTATTCTAATTAGGTTCACCTCGTATGTCAGTAGTTAATTCTTGATAAACTAAAACTGAAATAGTGTTTAAATTGTTCATTACTCTTTCAAAATCCCAACTTAAATCTACATCATTACAATTTAATTCATTATAATAATATACTTTAGCTTTCGGAATGGTTGGGAATTCATCTTGAGAGATAATATTAAGCTGATTTGTTTTTTTTTCAATTGTAAAGTTATATCTACAAACATTTGAAGTCGCCCAATATAAAAGAGAAGCAATAAGTATTGCAACAAAAATCATTACTTTACTTGTAGCAAACATAAAAAAAAATTAAACTCCGTCTACTACAACAATAGTTAAGTCATCTTTTTGAATTCTACCTGATTTAATAATATCTTCTACAATTTTATTTAATCTTTCGTAATTAGGTGTGTGTTGATATTTTTTTATATAATTTTTAAAACCATCTGACTCTAACATGTTTCCGTCAGCATCTTTTATTTCTGTAATTCCATCGGTAAAAATATACAAAGAACTTTCAGAAAACTTTAATATAGTTTCTTTATATTTTATCTTCGACATAATTCCTAATGGAGGACCTGCTTCAGTATAATTTAAAAATTTTCCGTCTTTCGAAAAAATTAACGGTGGTTCATGTCCTGCATTCGCAAGAAGTAATTCTTTTTTTTTACTATCGTAAATTCCAATGAGCATAGTAACAAACATTCCACGCGCAGCAGTTTCACATATTTCTGAATTAAGCAAGTTAAGTAATTCGGATGCAGAGTACATTGTCTTACTTAAACATCTATAGAGACTAGAAGCTTTAGACATGAGGAGAGATGATTTAATTCCTTTTCCTGAAACGTCTGCTACACCAAATCCATACTTACCATCACCTAGTTCTGAAAAATTATAAAAATCTCCTGAAACAACTTTCGCAGGGATATTTATTCCTGCGATGGGAAAATTTTCTTTTTTGTTTTGTGATAATAAAGTTTTTTGAATCTCTCCAACAATTTCAATTTCTTTTTGCATTCTATTCTTATCAACTAAATCTTTTGCCATCTTAGCATTATTAATTGCTAATGCTGCTGGTCCAGACAAAGTTTCTAAAAGTTTTCTATCGTTTTCTTCAAAAAGTTTATTATTAGTTTTTTTATTTAAACAATGAATAACACCAATACATTCATCTGATACAATTAAAGGAGAACATAAAACTGAATACGTTGTAAAATTTGTTTTGTTGTCTAAGTCAAAATAAAATTCAGCAATTTCTCTTACATCTTTTCTAACATCACCAACTCTAATACATTTTTTCATAACGGCTGCTTTACCCATTACTCCTTGTGTAATTGGTATTTCAAAGTCTTCAAGATATGCTTGATGTTTTGAGGCAATACACTGAAACGATTGATTTTTTTTATCAATTAAAAAAATATTTGCTGCTTGAGCGTTTATTCTTTTTACAATTAGATCTAAAGAATTATTTAATGTTTCTTTTAAATCAAGAGACTTTGCAAACTCTTGATTCATTTTTGTGACAAGTTCTAAATCTTTAGAGCTAGTGTCATCTATTTTGATTGTTTCCTTTTTTTTTGCGCCAAAAAACATACTATTTATAAATTGATATTCGTTGTTATTTTGATATTTTTGAAATTGATGGAAATCATTATTCATGCGCCTAATTTCTATTTGCACCTAGCAGATGCAATTGTTTTTGTACAATACTGCATAAATGGGCTCATAGAATTTTCCTCTCAAATTAAACTATAAATTGTGTTCTATATTATAGCATTTATCTTAGGAAGTATATGGGGGAGTTTTGCCAACGTTTGCATTCACAGAATGCCAATTGGAGAAAGTATTGCGGTAAAAAGATCATACTGCCCCAAGTGTAGAGAAAAAATAAGCTGGTTTAATAATATTCCTCTATTTTCTTTTTTAATTCTAGGTGGAAAATGTCGAAGTTGTAAGTCTAAGATAGATAAAAATTATTTTATAGTTGAATTGATAAGTGTTTTAAGTTTTATATTTGTTTATCACTTTTTTGGTTTTACGATTACATCTCTTTTGTTAGCGATCTTAAGTATTTTTTTTATTATAATTTTTTTTATAGATTTAAAACATTTTATTATTCCAAACACGCTTACTTTTCCTTTAATGATAATTGGTTTTGTCAAATCTTTTGATCCAAATTTAAATACAAGTTTATTTCCTAATTATCTGAATTCTTTAATTGGAGGAGTTTTAGGTTACTTGATTATATGGTTGATAATTCTTTTTTATAAAAAAATTAGAAATAAAGAAGGTATGGGTTTAGGTGATGCGAAATTATTATCCGCTATCGGATTTTGGTTTGGATGGATAAGTATTCCTTTTGTAATTTTTTTGTCTTCTGTATTAGCACTTCTTGTAGTTACTCCATCATTAATTAACAAATCAAAAGAGATGACTTCACAGATTCCTTTTGGACCTTATCTTGTGTTAGGTTCTGTATTATATTTATTATTACTAGAAAAAATTTTCAGATTATTAATTTAATGAAAAAGTTTTTATTCACATTACTGATAATTGTTTTTTCTATTTATTTTTTGGTAGAATTTATTGGAGATAGATTGATTAAAAACATTTTACAAGAAAATATTTCTAGTACATTAAATAGAGATGTATCAATTAAAAAATTAAATATTAATTACTTAAGTGGTGAAGCTAGTGGAAAGGACATCAGTCTATTAAATAAAAAATTTGATGGATATTTATTAAAAATTGACTCTATAGTAGTAGACTTAGATGCTTTTTCAATTTTTTCTAATGATATTATAATTAATAATGTTTTGTTAGAAAATATAAAGGTTAATTATTTTTTTAATTTTTCTGAACAAATAATTTCTGACAATGTAAGATCCTTAAAAGAAGATCTTGAAAATAAAAATACATATTCTAAGTCTAATAAATATTTTAATATTAAAAATTTAGATGCTAAAAATATTTCTTTATCTGCATCTTCACCGAATTTGAATATTGAAAAAACAATAAGATTAGATGATATGAATTTTAATAATATTGGAAATACAAGTGAGAGTAAGGATTATAAAGATATATTAAAAGATGTATTCATTGATACAACTGAAATCATAAAAGAAAAAATATTTAATGAAAATTTTTTAGAAAGACTTGAAAATTTTGATCCAAATCAGTTAGAAGATAAGGTTAAAGATAAATTAAAAAATAAACTTAAAAAATTAATAAATTAAATTAATAATTTTCTCTCCAGCTTCCTCTAAAGACAGAAATATTTCCTTCATTTGAAAGTAAAGTTACAAGCGTGTCCTCTTGTTCTTCACTACTTGTTGTAATATTAGCAAACAACTTATCTGAGAACACCACTAGTTTTGATAAAACACCTGGTTGTAAATAATAACATCCTGTTTTCTCATCAAAACCTGAACCCTCTGCCATTTGTTTTGTAGCTCCGGCAATATCTTCCGATGTATTTATTCCACATTCATCATCAGCAGCACAAACATAAGCGTCTCCAACAGCACATTTTGTACCTAACGGTGGTTTGTAAACAGGGTAATACACAGTTCCTTTATAAACTGTAGGTGACGCGCTAGCTTTTTGATAATAATTCTGAGTTAATGCAGACTCGCCCTCATCAGTAATTAAAGGTAAATCTAAGCTTTTATCGAAAGGTTTATCCAGCTTAAACACCCAGGCATCTTTATTTATAGCTGGGCAATCGTTCTGATTAATTGTTTCATCAGCAGTATTAACGCAATTAGGGCTTAGAGCATATCCTGTGTCTGAATCAATTTTTCTAGCATTTAGAGCTTCTGTTTGGCTACCTACCGAACCAGAATTTATCATTTTAAAATTTGGAAAATCGAAATCTCTGATACCGTAAAGGATATTATCCATTCCTTTTGATCTTCTACCTATGTCAGCAAAATCACCTGTTGATCCAAATAGATATAAGTTTTTTGTATCACTACCATAAGCTGCATCCATTCCAAAGAAACTATACCTACCATTTTCCCCATTGGTATTTAAATTAAATAAAGTCGTATATTCAAATAAATCGATTGCAGTTGCACTTTCATCTCTAGATGTAAGATCACTGGTTAGATTGATTTTAATAATTTTTCCCTCATAATCATTTATATAAGCCATTCCGCCTCTCCATTGAGCTCCTCTAAAAGTATCTGGTGTAATTAAAACAGGATCTCCAAGAACTGAATTAGGAATATCGTCATGAAAGTCACCGTCAATATCTGTAAATTCATTATTAATGTCGACTATATCAATTAATCCAGCACCTCCGTCTGCTATCTTACCAGGATATTGAGCTCCAGTTTGTTCGTTCATAGTTTCTAAATCAATTAAATATATTGCTGAACCAACACCACCAATTCTTCCAAAACCAGCTGGCATTAATGCAACGTATCTGTCTTGGTCTATTGTACCTTCTCTTTCTATTGGAAGTCTAAATATTCTCGGAGTGGACCAAGTTTCACCAAGTTTACTATAATCATAAAGAGGATTTTCTGTTCCAGCATTTGGAACCTTAATACTAAATGAGTCAGAACCATCTAAAAGAGTTTTTGAAGAGTCGGGATTAGTAATTTCTACATCATCTTTATTATCACCTTCACCAAGGTTAATTACGACATCCTCTGTAAATGTTATTGTTGCCAAAGAAGCCTCTTGTGAAATTGCAGCTACATTTAATTTTCTAGATGTTCCAGATCTTTTCAAAGTAACTTCTAAAGTTGCTGGATTATCAATAAATTCTTGTGGCATATTGTATGAAAATCTCCACTTTCTTCCATTGTAACAAGCCGTAGTTCCACTAGAATAAAAATTATCGTCTGAGACACAATCTTTAATAGCATCTCTTGCAGTGTAAATCTCATCATCACTTTCTGTATCTGCTGCCTCAGCAGCCTCGTCGGTAGCTCTCGCTGTGTCTATATTAAAAAGAGCATTCTTAGCTTCCTCTGAGTCCATTATTGTTAAGCTACCATCTGAATAACTTAAATCTGAAACTGGATTATTTGCACTATTTACAATTGTACCATCGCTTTTAGCTATCATTACTTTATTATTTACAAAATCATTATAAACAGAATATACGTGAAGCGGTTTCTCTGGATCTGTTATATCTAAAATTGAATAACCTGCTCCACCTCTTCCATAAGGTATCATTAATATAGTATGCCAAGATTTTGTACCTTGTTCGAATTCTCCATCAGGTTTTATTCCAGATATATACATGTCGTGAACTACTGGAGAACCATCAACTCCAAATATTGCGTTTGTACCACCTTTTTCAGTTCCAGCTATTCCGTTTAAAGTATCGTTAATTACTTCTGGTAATCTCCCAGCAATAAATGGTGGAACAAATGCCCAACGCTCGTCACCTGTTTCAGCATCAAATGCATGCAACATTCCATCGTTTGCTCCAACATAAAGAGTTCTTGGTCTTTCACTTAAGCTATTAGCCCAAGTCCGGTATCCATTTTTTGCTCTATAGTAAGCTTCTTGATTTGTAGAAGTATATAAAGTGTTTGCGCTTGGAGCTCCAACCTCAACTATCTGTGAATGATATATGTCACCGAGAACACTATCTCTTATATTTCCTTTTTCACTACACTTTGCACCATATGTAAAATAATCTTGACCTCTTACAAACTTAATTAATCCTTTAATGTCATCACCATTGCCGGCTGTACCACCACATTTTGATCCAGGTTTATGATAATCTGTGACTGAAAATCCTAAAATTTCAAACAAACTATTTATCTCATCATCATTTGATTCTACCCAATTATTATAATCATCTTTATAGTCAACCCCTTCTAATACAGTCCAAATCTTCCTGGTTCCAGCTAAAGCTTGTGCTCTTACTTGTTCTGCTGCATCCCAATTATCAGGATGATCCATCACAACAGTTCCATCAGGCTCAACCTGGCTTCTCACAAGGTGTCCTACCCACTCTCCTCCCTTAATATATTCAAATTGCCCTTGATATAAATCTCCGCCTTCTTGAATAGTTGCGGTTATAGAAGGAGCTGAGAACGAAAGTCTAGTAGCTATGATTCTTTCAATCTCACTCTTTAACTTTGTAACTAGCTCTTTTGGATTTTCAGCAACTATTCTTTGTCTACACTCTGGATCAGTTTGTGCTGAAGTACCAAAATTTGGATCATCACAACTACCAGCTTTTGCTGCTTCTTTGAATTGTTCATCTCCTCTATCCTTTATTCCACCTCCATAGGCAATAAAGATTGTCTTAACTCCTCTTGCAATTCCATCTGCATCAGGATTAATTCCCATTGCAGCAGTTTCTGTTCTTAATAATTTAATTTGATCTATCGCTCTTTGATGGTGATACCACATACCATCACCAATAACGACTACATAGTTTAATTGACAATCTGGCTTATCCGCACCAATTAAACCTACGTTATTATCCATAAAGTACTCGTACGCAAGTTGAGAAAACGCAGTAGCATCTGTACCAAATCTTGTATTCATGTTATCTACTGCTTGCACTATTCGACCTGACGTGTTCGGTCCAACTCCAACTACTAAGCATGAATTTCCATCACATTGTTGTGATTTACCTGAAGGATGTTGTCCAACCCAGTTACGATAATAATCACATTGATCTCCACATCTATGCCATCTCTTGCTAGGTCTAGGCTTTGGACACTCCTGGTGACATGAATACTCTGAAAATGGTAACCATTTTCCACTTGCGCCTTTACCATTTGGTCTATGCCCTGCATTCCAGTATCCATAACCAAAATAAGCTCCACTAGTTAAAGAGCTATCATTAACAACTGCTTTAATTGCTCTTTTGGCTCCTTCAGCTCTACTAATTACAGTTGTGCCCATCTCATCAACCCAAGTCATAGCGCCTGCACTAATATCAATTTCCTGCACCGAATTTTTAGAATTACCAACCCAAACTCTGTCATTTGAAACGTGTAATGCCATAGGTCTCCAAAAATTAGTTACTTCTGTAGTGGATGCAGCATTAGCACCTACTCCAACTTGTGATGAAAGAGTAATTGAAGAAGATGAAACTGATAGCTTTTGAAGGACATGCGAAGAAATACTTGTAGCATAAATTATAGTTGTATCTTGTGGATCAACCTGCATTTTCGCAACATTAAAATACCCACCAGTGCTTCTTGGATAATGTTTATTAGTTGCATTATTTGTTGGGCAATAAATTCCGTCAGCATTTCTTTCAATAGGATGACTATAAATATCACCATTGATTACATAAAAAAGATTATTTCCATCATCCATTGAAATTGAAGTTGTCTTCTTTAAATTGTTTCTAAAAGTGTTATTAACACTACTTAGATCACATCTTCCCTCAACGCCAGTTGTAAGATTTCTGCTAAAAAGAAATTCTTGCTCATCATGTGCTAAACAAGCCCACTTTTTCTTTTTTTTTCTTCCAACCCTTTTTTCATTAGTACAAAGAGAGTCTATTCCATTTACTAATAAATAATCACTACCACCTATTGATCTTATGTCTAAAGATTTAGAGTACAATCTATCAAATCTTCCGTGTGCTCGTTTCTCAAGTTGGTTTTGGTCAATTACTTCTATACAACCTCCGTCAGCATCAATTGCAACTACATTATCATAACTAGCAGATATAGAATAAATGACTTCTTTGTTTGCTGGAGTAGTCCCCAACACATTTTTGGAAATAGCCATGTCTCCTGCGGTACGTATCCTGCTGTCATGTCTTCCTGTTTCAAGTTCACAAGATGGCATACTGTTTGATCCTTGAAATACTTTTGCTCCAACACCGTCACCGTCAGGATCAACAAATTCCGCATCAAAGTCTTCTGTGGTGTAATCAAATTTTATTATTCCTCCTCCAGATTGTCCAACTAATACATCACCACTATCTAATAAAATCAAATCCATTGGCGTATATATTGCTGCTCCGCCAAAGGGATCACCATTCATACTAGCTGATGTATCAAGAAGAATTAATATGTTTGCCTTTACATCACCCGCACCTGATCCTGGAGGCAATGATTTCGAAAAAGCATTTTGATTAAATAATATTAATATCGTGAATAAATAAAAAAATAATTTCTTAAACATACTTATTTTAAACATTACCAATACTTTTTATATTCGTTATTTGTTATTATCAATTCTTCAGTTATTAGACTACCAAACTTAAGTATTTTACTATAATAGTAATTTTTTTCATTTTTTTCCCAAGTTATGTTACCTAGCCATTTTGTATCAAAAACTTCTTTTGCTTCTTCAGCAAAATTATCTTGAATATAATAAAAAAGAAAAGATTCTTTATCTTTAATATTTGAAATAGAATTTGAAGAAAGCAACTTATAACCAAGCACTGTTTCTCCACCTAGTGAGTATATTCTGATTTCAGTTTCTTTTGGGTGGTGATCTGGACACCAATGTTCAAATTTCGTTATTACAAAACCATGATTTAAATTTTCATCAAGAATATCTAATTCTAATAGTTCTATATTTCCATCTATATCAGGCTCTCCTAACATATTTGTGACGTTTGAGAAATTTTCACCTATTTCAAACTCTAAGTCACATTCCTCAGAGTGTACAAAGGTAAAATTTAAAAAAATTGATAAAAATAAAGTTATAAAAAATATATTTCTTTTCATAATTTTAACTCGGCATTACAACTACGTTTTCCAAAGGTATTAAAATCTCCACATCCCCATTGTGTAATTCTCCAGTGCCTCCTGTTCCATAAAAAATTCCACAAGAATAGATTTTATATGCTGTTCCTTGAGTGTCAACACCACTTGTACCAGTTGCGATGCTTGAGCCCTCATCTCTATATGCAGCTTGCCCTATGTTTATAATAAAAAATTCATATGCAAATCTTTTTACAAAATTAAATTCTGACTTAACAAATTTTTCCCTACTTACTTTGGCTTGTTCATTAATTATTGCATCATCGACTTCTAATTTCGTTTCTCCACCAGCTGCTGCACAATCTGACCATGGGCCATTACAAAGCAACGGTCCAATAATATTTAAAAAACTTCTTTGAATAGGTAGCTTTCCTTGTCCTACAATTTTTATTTCATTATCGTTATTAAAGTCGAGATTTTTAAAACTCATTAAACATACTGAATCATCTCTATTAACAACTGTATCATTTATTGCTGGGCCCCTTCCAAAAGTATGTCTGAAATAATTATTTTCTTTAGCCCCATCATACTCAGTCTTTTTATCATCCCAAATTTCTTTCCTCACATTATATGCAGCTAATGGACCTGGTTCAGTAGGTATTTCTCCTAATACATCATTATCAGATGGAATTGAAGTCATCCAGTGTCCAAGATAATTATCCAGGATCCATTTCTCACCTTCCATTAATCCGGTCTCTGCTACATAAAAAGTTTGTTGGTATTGATCACTGTTATTATTGCTTTGATGATCTCCTGAGGAAACAACAATTAAAGAGCCTCCCATTAAAGACATTACTATTAATAGTACGATTGATAATATTAATGCAAATCCTTTTTCTTTATTTTTATTCATCAATTAAATAATCCCCCAAGATTTCTTGTATGCACAGTTATAAAAATTGGATCTCTTTTATAAGCAGCTTGTTCTGCACTAAATATTTCGGGCTCTCTACCTAATGATAATATTTGTCTTTGTGTTCCCTGTTTTAAATTCTTAAAAAATCCACTTTTAGTAGCTGATCTAAAAGTCAAAGTTATATCAATAGATCGAATATCATAAATTTTGTCTGGTTTTTTTGGGTCAGCATCTATTATTCGACCAAATTTATCTAGGGCTACGAATGACATGTCTGTAAGATATTCTCTTACTAATTCACCATCATAACAATCATCAGCTGGACAATCAGCAGCAGTTGTTACCCATTTTCCACTGTTCTCATTCAAGCCTTGTTTCCAATATTTTTTAGATCTAAACACGCCATAAAATTGATCTCCATCCCTTTCTAACAATCTAGCAAAATAAGATATTTTATATTTCTTATAATATTGTTCACCTCTAGCAACATCAGCATTGGCATCGAAATCTCCGAAAACAATATGAATTTGATCACAGCATGAATTGTTTATTCTATCTTCAACTGGAAGCACCTCAAATCCAGGAGCATTAGGGTCTCCAGTTCCTACTTTAGTTTGGTCACCAAGCTTATTTCTATAAATTACAACAGGTGCATGACTGTTTTTTTCTGTAGCAGCTGTATCCCCTGCGATGAACTCTAAATAATCATTTCTTGGAATTCTTTCATCCAAACTTTTTGCTTCATTTTCTTCATTGTATCCATAATAATATTTAAAACCTGCCATTCTAACATCTCTCATAATCATAGAAACAATATCTCTTCCTGACTTACTTATACCAGCAACATCTGTAACACGCGAATAAGTGTTATTGATAATAGAATATGAGGTATACATAGCAGCAATAATTATTGAAGATATAACTATTCCAATAAGCATCTCAATTAAAGTAACCCCTGCAATTTTATTAATTTTATTCACCCATACCCTCCAATGGCTCACCTCCTGTTACAGTCTGGTACTTGGGCTCATAATCTGCTTGAAAATATAAAAATCGTCTTTTTTTTCCATCATTCAAATTAAATTGAATTCTACCTATATACATTCTTTGATCAAAAACATTATCATTGGTGTATTCACAATTATTTCTAGTCCAACGACACATCTCAAACATTTTAATTGATTTTGAGTCTTTTTCACTTCTACATTTTAATAATTGGTCTTCAGATAAAATTGCTTTCCATTTTAATATTTGATTACCAGCTGCACTGGTTGCTCCCCAAACATCTCCGTCATCTTTATATAAAGCTTTTCTATCAGCTTTTGAAGTTGTAGAACATTGAGATATATCAATTCCGCTTGTTACATCTGATGCTGTTTTAGTATCTGATCCACAAACCTGTGAGTCCTCAGTGTAACCTAAATTTGCGTAATATTGAACAAATTTTGTACATTTTTTTCTAGAGTCCTCGGATGCCATAAAAGCTTCACCGTTATCGAAAACTAATTTTTTTTCATCATTTGCACTTACACCAACGTAGGTATCTTTATAGCCAAGTACTCCTTCAGCGATCATTCCAACTAAATGACCTGCTTTGGATCTTTCTCCAGAGACATCAATAGAATTAACTGCATAACCAACCATTTGGAAAATTCCAATAAAACCAATACCCACAATTACACTAGCGACTATTGCTTCTAATATACTCATTCCTTTTTCTCTGTTATTTTTCATTTTTATTGATTAACCCAATCTCCATCATTATCAACACCAGCCCTATCATTCCATTTTTCCAATTTTATGCTTCCAAATCTAGACCAACCAATACGATAGTCACATTCAGGTCCTTTAATATCGTCTGGATCGTCGCAGATTCCGCCGGTGCCTCTGATCATAAAATTATTTAAGTCTGCAAAATTAGCTGTACCACCATAATACTTTCCATCTTTAGAAAAACATACTGCTGCTTCTCCTATAAATTCAGTCTCAATGCCTTCCAACACTACAGAACTAACTTCGGGTTTTTTCGAAACAGAACCATCATCGTCCCATTCATCGCCATCTAAAAAACATCTATCAACCGGATCTTTAAATAAATCTGGAGTTTCAGACATTTTTCTTCCAAAGCTGTCAGCTGACATTCCTCTTGAGATGATAGTCACCCTCATACTATCATCATCCAAAACTTCCGATGATATATAAACCTGTGCAAAGGTATATAAACCTCTTTGAACTTGTGAATTTATATTTTCAAAAATATTAACTGCTCTAAGTACTTCAGTCTTAACTTTTCGAGTTTTATTCCACGTGTCTATATTTGGGTATGCTATAGCAGATATTATGCCTACAAGACATAAAACGACGATTACTTCTAAGATGGTAAAACCTTTAATGTTCTTTGCCTGCAGCTGCATCTATTTTACCTGCTTTGACAAGTTCTTCTAATGATTTTGTCATAGTAATCATTCCCTCTTTAACGGCTGTCTGCATGATACTAGGTATTTGATGGATTTTAGATTCTCTAATTAAATTTTGTATTGGAGGAGTACATTTCATTACCTCAAAAGCACCGCATCGACCTTGTCCATCTTTTGTTTTTAAAAGTCTTTGAGTTACAACCATCTTTAAAGATGTAGAAATTTGAGCTCTTATCTGTGCTTGTTGTTCTGGTGGAAACACGTCTATGATCCTGTTTATAGTACTTGGAGCACCACTAGTGTGTAATGTACCAAATACAAGGTGACCTGTTTCAGCAGCTGTTAAAGCAAGTGAAACAGTTTCTAAATCTCTCATTTCTCCAACTAATATAACATCTGGGTCTTCTCTTAATGCTGCCTTTAATGCGCTAGCAAATGATTGGGTTTGTTTTCCAACTTCACGGTGGGAAACAATACTCTTTATATCTTTATGAATAAATTCAACTGGATCTTCAACTGTTATTATATTTGAAGTTCTAGTTTTATTTATTTCGTTTACAATTGCAGCTAGAGTAGTTGATTTTCCTGAACCTGTTGGACCAGTTACTAATACTAATCCTTTATGCATATCAATAATATCATAAAGCACTTGAGGTAAATCAAATTGATCCATTGTAGGTATAACGCTTTCCACTCTTCTTAAGACTGCAGCAGGACCTTGAATAGTTTTATAAAAGTTAGCTCTAAATCTTAAACCACTCAAAGTAACTGATGAGTCTAACTCATGAGTTTCATTAAACCTTTTCATTTCAACTTCGTTGCAGTTTGTCGACAATAGGTCCTGAAGGTCTTGGGCTTTAACCAACACTTCCGGAATTTTGTGAATTTCACCAGTTTGTCTATATGCAAGCGGCCAGCCAGATCTTATATGAAAGTCAGAAATTTTTTTATTATTCTTTGCTAATTCTTCTAATTTTTCAAACATAGTATTTTTTATCTAGAATTTTATTTAAAGACAAGATTATACTTTTTTATAAAATCACAAAGTAATTTATTGCCCATAATGGTCAAAAAAATCAAGAATTTCGTATTAAATTTAGGCATAATTTTTTAGTGAATAAAATTTATAATCATTTAAAAAATAGCTGAAATAATTACGGTTTAAAATAATGACATTTTTAAAGAAAAATCTCATAATAAAATTTTTAAAAACAATTTGTTTAATTATTCTTATTTTTCCAAATTCAATCGCTTTTGGAGAGGTTTCATCATTTGTTGATAGCAAAAACGTTACGCAAAGAATTGCACATGGAATAACATTTAAACCAGATGGAACCAAAATGTTTATTGTTGGAAAGAGTCAAAATAAAATTTTTGAATTTGATTTATCTACAGCTTTTGATATTTCAACTGCTACCAAAAATTCTAATGAATATCTTCATGATTCAGAAGAAGAAGATGCAACAGATATAAAATTTAATTCTGATGGTACAAAATTATTTCTTGCTGGAACAGATGATGAAGAAATAAATGAGTATAGTTTATCAACTGCCTATGATGTTTCAACCATTGTACATCAGAATACATATTTTAATGGGGGTGGTTTGGAATTTGTAGCTATCGCATTTAATACGAATGGAACAAAACTTTTTATTTATGATCAGACAGATAATGACTCAATTAAACAATATTCATTGGGTAGTCCCTTTGATCTCTCAAACGCAGTTCTTCAAAAACAATATATTGGAACAAGTAGCAAAACTTTAGTTGCAATTAATAAGGACCCACAAGGATTAGCATTTAGCTCTGATGGGTCTAAAATGTACGTTACAGGAGCAGACACACAAAAAATTAAAGAATTCACACTAAGCACACCTTTTGATTTATCTAATGTAACACTTGAAGGGGGTTACAGCCTTTCTGGCCAAATTGAGGAACCTTCAGGAATTGCATTTAGTGATGATGGTTCCAAATTGTTTGTTTTAGATTCAAAAAATACTGCATCTCATAGAGATGTTAATGAATATAATTTAAGTTGTGGTTTTGGAGTTAAAAAATGTATTGATCCAACTGCAAATAAAGATGATGTTGCCTCTATTGAAACTCAATCTGAAACTACCAAAAAAATTATTCAGCATACAACATATCCTGTAATTAATCGTATGGAATGGTTAAGAAGAAATAGTGGCAGAGTTAATCTAACTAATCAAAATATAAAGTTTCAATTTAATAATAAAATTTTGAATTCCTTAACAGATGAATTAATTCCTCTTTATTTTTCAAATGATGGTAATAATGAATCAAATTATCAAAATTCAAGCTGGTCTTTTTGGAGTGAGGGAACTATTAGCATAGGAAGTACAGGTGACACGAGTCAATCTTCATCAAAAAGTATCAATACTTCTGCTATTACACTGGGTGCAGATAAAAAAGGTGATGATAATATTATGAGAGGTATTGCTTTAAGATTTGGTAGTGATGATGTTGATGTTGGTGATCTTGGAAGTGCTTTAGATATGAGTTCTTTCAGCTTAACTTTTTATAAGAGCAAACCTAGAGGGGAACAAAGATTTACAGATCATTTAGTAGGATTAAGTTTTTTAAATTCTGATTTAATTAATAATAGTGGTTCCACTTCAACAAATGGTGAAAGATATGGTGAACAGTTATATGGATCCTTAAGTCTAAGAGATACATTTTCAAGAAACCGATTAAATTTTACTCCTAAATTAAAAATTAATTATGGAATAACTCATTTGGCTGCATACACAGAAACTGGAGCGACAGGATTAAATCTAGAATACAATGATCAATATATTGGAAACTTTACATCTTCTTTGGGAACAAGTTTAGATAACACTTATGATTTCAAAATAGGGTCTTTTATTCCTTATTTTGATTTTGAATATTTTGCTGACATGAGCCCATCCTCAGAACAAAAATTCTCTTACACTTCTAATGGGGAGAGTTTTACTTTAAAAAATATAAATAACGCTACTCACAATATTATGGGCGCTATTGGATTTGATTTTATATCAGATAACGGTTTAACATTAATGACCAAATACACTAGAGATCAATCTCAAGGAAATAAAAACGACAGCTTTAATATTGCGTTAGATTATAGAGGTTCTCAAAGGTCTTCATATGCCATGTCCATTCAAGACACTTCTGCTATGTTTTCCCATAATAAAGAACTAGATAATTTCAAAATTGATTTAGATAGTCACTATAACTTTTTAGAAGATGATCCAGACTATGGGGTTTATCTAAAAATATCGAATATAAATTAAGACCTACAAAATTTTAAATTAGAAAAACACATAATAAATAACCCAAGCAATTAAAGTATACTCAAAAAAAGATTTGGTTAATTGGAGTTTTTCTTCACTAAACTTTGAAGTTAAAAATTTCTTTAGAAAATAAAAACCTAGGTGAACAATTATTATTCCAACAATAATACCAATAATTGTGTATTGAATTGAGAAATTTTTATATCCGAAATAACAGGCTGCAATTAGTGTCAACCAAGAAACTTTAGAAATAAATACTTTAAAAATTAGACCAGCTTTTTTACTAAATACAGATTGTGTTTTTATAATTGAATATGACCAAATAATACCAATTAAAAAACTTGCATATTTTAATATCATTCAATTACTTCAAGTTCTTCAACGATACTAACAATTTTTTTTCCTACAAGAACGGCTTTTACTCTTGCACATTCGTAATATGCAAAGGAAGTTTCTTCTGCGATTTGTTTCATATCTAAACATTTGGAACTACTCTCTGTGAACAAATGTTCTTTAAGTACTGGAGGATCACCCAAATACATCATTAAGCCAACAACCTCTCCCTCTTTTTCAAATTCTGCCCTTTCTTCTATTTCTGCATATCTATCCCCGACACCAATTTCAAAATCTTTAAATGCAACATAGCCTTTGTAAATTATAAAGACTAAAACTAAATAAAAAACTATCTTAATTTTACTCATTTTTTTATTTTTATTTTACTTCTTTAAAAACTAAACATACACCATTATTGCAATATCTTTTTCCCGTAGGTTGTGGTCCATCATCAAAAATATGCCCATGATGGGCATTACAATTTTTGCAGTGATATTCTGTTCTTGCATAACCTATCAGATGATCTGTTTTAGTCTCAAAAACATCTGGTAACGACTGGTAAAATGATGGCCAACCTGATCCACTTTCATATTTTGTTTTAGAGTCAAAAAGTTTAACCCCACAATTCGCACAATGATAACTTCCCTCTCTTTTCTCGTTGTTTAATTCGCTCGACCCAGGCGGTTCAGTTCCGTCCTCAAACATAACTAATTTTTGCTCAGCCGTAAGATTGGGATTTTTTTTATTCATATGATTATATTAATTTAGCACAAGATTGATGTAAAAATGAATGCAATTCAACTAATTTATCGAAGTCTTTATTATATCCTCCACCTAAAACACCACATAGAGGAACACCTTTAGAAAAAAAATTTTCAGTAACTATTTCATCTCTTGCTCTGATACCTTCATCTGAAATTTTTAATTTACCTAATCGATCGTTAAAATGAATATCAACACCTGCAATATAAAAAACATAATCAAAGTTTTCTTCGTTCAGTTGATTTAAATAGAATTTTAATAATTTAATATATTGTTCATCCTCCATATTATCTTCAAGTTCAACATCAAGATCACTAATAGATTTTTTAGCTGGATAATTTGATTTAGAATGCATACTAAAAGTAAATACATTTCTGTTATCTCTAAAAATATCAGCATTTCCATTACCTTGATGAACATCTAAATCGACAATCAAAATCCTTCCAGCTAAACCTCGGTCTAGTAAATATTGTGCAGCTACGGCAACATCATTGAAAACACAATAGCCTGCTCCTCCCTCAAAATTTGCATGATGACTTCCACCCGCAGTATTACAGGCAACACCATTATTAATTGCGAGCTTCGATGCTAGCACCGTTCCACCCGTAGCTACTAAAGATCTTTGGATAACACTATCAACTAATGGAAAACCAATTTTCTTAATTGTATTTTCATCTAAAGTTTTATTTTTTACATTTTTAATATATTCCTCTGAATGTGCTCTTTTTAAAGTCTCTTCAGAACATGGTAAGGGTTTATGAAATTTATTTACTATCTTTTTTTTTAATAAGTAATTAGCAAGTTCACCAAATTTATTTATTGGAAATTTGTGATCATCACCAATTTTAGCAAAATAATCTTCATGATTTACAACTGATAAATCCATATTTATTCAATAACACGAATTGGCTTTCCATTAACGCAAGCCTCTAATGACTCGATCATTTGAGTATAATAGATATTATAGTTTTCTGTTGTTACATAGCCCAAATGAGGTGTTAATAATGCGTTGGGCAAAAACCTTAACTTATTATTTTCTGGTAATGGTTCTTTCTCAAAAACATCTAGACCGGCCCCTGCAATTTCATTGGTCGATAATGCGATAATCAAGTCATCTTCATTTACAATCGGACCTCTTGAAGTATTAATTAGATAAGCTGTTTTTTTCATTTTATCTAATTCTTTCAAAGTAATACAATCTTTGTATCTTTCACCTCCTTGAACATGAATTGATAAAAAATCAGAATTTTTAATTAAATCCTCTTTGCTACATGGCAAAACATCTAATTCTTTACATTTATCTAAGCTCAAATTTTCACTCCATGCCATTACTTGCATACCAAATGCTTTGCCAATTTTTGCAACCTGTGATCCTACTCTCCCTAAACCAATTAAACCTAAAATTTTTCCCTTAAGTTCAACACCCACAGTTGTTTGCCAGTAACCTTGATACATATTATCAATTTCTTCTTTAAAATTTCTTGCCAATCCCAAAATTAATGCCCATGTTAACTCAGGTGTTGGGTTCACATTGCTTTCAGTCCCACTAACAATAATATTTCTTTTTTTAGCTGCCTCTAAATCAATTGATTTATTTCTTAATCCACTGGTTATAATAAATTTTAATTTTGTTAAATTTTCTATTAAATTTTTTGAAATAGGTGTCCTTTCTCTCATTACCAATAAAGCCTCAAAATCTGACAATTTTTCTAAAACATCAGCCTCATCTTCAAATGGTTCACTGAAAATTTTTATTTCATATTTTCCTGAAAGCTTTTCAATGTCAACAAACTGTTGAGAAACATTTTGATAGTCATCTAAAATTGCAACTTTAAGCATTTTTAATTTCTTTATTTGATAAAAATAAACCTAATATAATTAAAATTGCTCCAATCAAATGAAAAAATTGAAATATTTCTCCATAAATTGCTATAGCCATAATTGAACTAAATAAAGGTATTAAAGACAATGAAATTCCTGCTCTATTTGCACCAATGATGGATACAGCCCCAGCCCAGCAATAGTAAGAACCTATACTTGGAAAAAGAGCCAAAAATATTAAAGTATAAACTAAGTTTGTATCAAACCTCACGATAAGTCCATTAGAGAGTTCATACAAATATTGTGGAAAAACAGTAATCAATCCAAATGTACAAATAATATGAACCAAAGTTAATAATGGTAGATTAAATTTCTTTTTCTTTAAAAGAGTTGAGTAAACTCCCCAAGTTAAAACACCTCCTATCATTATTAAATCCCCCTTATTAAAATTAAGTGAGAGTAAAATATCGAGCTTAAGTTTAGTTACAATTGCTATAATTCCACACACTGAAATAATAAGACCTAAAATTTGAAATTTGTTAGTTTTTTCAATTTTAAATAAAAAACAAAGTAAAATTATTATAGCTGGAATAGCAGCATTAAAAAGAGATGCGTTTATCACTTGAGTATGGACTAAAGATAAATAAGTAAAAGAATTAAATAAGCCCACACTTGTTAATCCCAAAAAAAATAATAAAGGTAAATTATTTAAAATTGTGTCTTTATATTTAATTATTTCTTTATAAGTAAAAGGCAGTAATATAATCCAAACGAGTGACCAACGATAAAATACCAAGGACAAGGGAGGAATTTCAGTAAAAAATGCATACTTTCCTATCATAAAATTTCCAGCCCAAAATAAGGATGCACAAACCAGCATTACATATGCTTTGATGTTTTGCATGAATTAATTAAATCTTATTGAGCTATAAGGATCTAAATTTAAATTAGTGTTTTCTTTAGCTATCATTCCAGATACAATCTTTCCAGATATTGGGCCTAAAGTCCATCCTAAATGATGATGGCCAAAACAATAAAAAACATTTTTATATTTCTTAGATGGACCCATAACAGGTAAAAAATCTGGTAATGTTGGCCTAAAGCCCAACCATTCATCTTCGTGATCTGGAAGATCTCCCAACATATATTTTGCATTATTAATTAAATTCTTAATTCTTGATTTTGAAAGAGGGTTATTTAAACCTCCGAATTCCACAGTACCTACTACTCTTAATCCTTGTTCCATAGGCGTAATACCAAAACCTCTATTGGAAAAGATAACTGGTCTACTTAAAAGATGATCACAATTTTTAAAATGAACATGATAACCTCTTTCTGTATCAAGTGGTATTTTTTCACCTAAATTATCCGTTAATTTTTTTGAAAATGCTCCACATGCAATTACAATTCTGTCAAAATCATATCTTTCATTATCTGTAACAAAAACAGGTTTTTCTGAATTAAATTGAATATCTTTGATATCTTTCTTTTCAAACTTTCCACCTTTTTTTAAAAATAATTGAAAAAACTTTAAAAGAATTTTTTTTGGGTTTCTTGCATGCCTTGCATATGGATAATAGACACCCGCATGGTAAAATGGTTTAATATTTGGTTCTAAATCATGAATTTCATCTTTAGATACTAATTGTTGTTTAACACCAAGCTCATCTCTTACTCTAATTTCTAAATCTCTACTTTTTAAATCTTTATCATTCCAAATATATAAAATACCTTTGTTTTCAACTAACCCCTCTAATTCAATTTCATCAAACAACTCATCATAAGCGGGTAATGCTAAATCTAAAATTTGATGCATATTTTTGGCTGTATGCATCATTTTATTTTTTGTTGTGTTTAAAATAAATTTAAAAAACCAAGGTAACATCTTTGGTACGTAATTCCATTTCAAAGCCAAAGGTCCTGTTGAACTTAGTAGCATTGCAGGTACATCAGCAAGCACATCCGTTCTATTTAATGATAACGAGGCATAAGGTGAAAAATGACCTGCATTTCCATACGATGCGGCCGGACTTCCTGGCTCATCTCTATCAAAAATTGTTACATCAAAGCCTTTTTTTTGAAGAAATAATGCGTTTGAAATTCCCTGAATACCAGCACCAACAACCCCGATATTTAATTTTTTACTCATAAAAAATTATACAATTTATCTTTAAATAAAGTTAAGCGACAAATTATACTTAAGCAATCAATTGTTGGTTATGAACTCTGGCACTCATAACTATTCCAAAGCCAATCATTGTTGCTAACATGGAAGATCCTCCATATGACATAATTGGCAAAGGAGAACCAACTATAGGTAGTAAACCTAAAACCATACTCATATTTATTGTGATGAATACAAAAATTGCTGCACCAAAACTGTAACAAAAAATTTTCGCAAAATAACTTCTACAACTTGCCCCGATAGCCACTATTCTATAAATAATTATTGCATAGATCACCAAAAGTAAAGCTGAACCAATAAAACCAAATTCCTCAGAAAAAAGTGTAAAAATAAAGTCAGTATGCTTTTCAGGCAAAAATTCTAAATAGCTTTGGGTTCCTTTTAAAAATCCTTTACCAAATATTCCACCAGATCCTACAGCGATTTTTGATTGAATTATTTGATAACCAGCTCCTAGTGGGTCTCTGTCTGGATTTAAAAAAGTTAATACTCTTAATTTCTGATATGGTTTTAAAAAAGCAATTATAAAAGGTAATGAAATTACAAAACCTAACATTGTATAGATAAAATATCTGTGGTTAATACCTGCAAACCATAAAACAGCTATTCCACTTATAGCGATTAGAACAGATGTACCTAAGTCTGGTTGCACAATCACTAAACCCATTGGCAAAATGATAATAATTAATGATGTTAATATTGTATAAATAGAATTTACATTTTCTAATTTCATTCTGTGAAAATATTTTGCTAAACATAAAATTATAACTATCTTCATTAGTTCAGAAGGTTGAAGATTAATAAAATAAAGATTGATCCATCTTTGAGAACCTGATGAAGTTATACCGAATAAATAAGTTGCAACCAATAAACCAATTACAGCTAAATAAGAAAGATAGCCTAAGGCAAACCAATATTTTATGTTAATAAATGAAATTATTAACATCATGAAAGTAAATACAATTAGTTTTGTAAAATGACTTTTCGTATGAAACAAAACTTCTCCACCATCTGTTGAGTACATAGTTGCTAGGCTAATAAAACCTAATAACAAAATACAAATTAGTAAGATGTAGTCAAAATTTTTAAATTTTTGAAAAAAGTTTAATCTATTAGTTGTCAATCTTGTATGTTGGTACATCTAAATCTCCAAATATTTCTTATTATTTATTGATTGTCTAAACTTGTGTCGATCAATTACTAATTTAAATAATTTCTTAGCCATCGGTGCTGCTGTAGTACTTCCACTTCCTCCATGTTCAACAATAATGCTTAATGCATATCTTGGATTTTTATAAGGTCCAAAAGCCACATAAAGAGCATGATCTCTCTCCTCATAAGGAATTTCAAAAGTTTTTAAATCTAATTCACGATCTCTTTCAGTTATCTTTTTTACTTGTGCTGTTCCAGTTTTTCCTGCAAATTGATATTTGGGATTATCTATTCTTGATTTAAAAGAAGTCCCTCTTACTTCATTTGTTGAAGCAAACATTGCATCTTTTACAATTCTTATATTCTTTGAATTATCATACAAAGGCATGTATTTATCCTCAGGTTGGATTTTTTTCTTATCATCAACGACTATTTTTGGATAAATCTTATGACCCCCATTACCAATTTGAGCTGTCATTAAGCATAATTGTATGGGTGTTGTTTGAATATAGCCTTGACCGATTCCAGTGATTATCGTTTCTCCTAATAACCATCCTTGTCCTAATGCATTTTTTTTCCATTGGGTATTTGGGACTAAGCCACTTTTTTCAATACTGAATAAATCTCCAAAAACTTCTTTTCCTAATCCAAATTTTTTTGCAGTTTCACTTAATTTATCTACCCCTAGTTTACGAGCTATTTCATAAAAGTATATGTCACAGGATTGCTTCATGGCATTTCTTAAATTCATAAATCCATGTCCCTCTTTTTTCCAACAATGATAAGTTTGACCATATAATTCTAATGGGTGCTTATGCCCTCTACATTGAACAGTAAAATTAGTATTAATAATTCCATTTTCCAAAGCTGATAAGGCAACGATAGGTTTAATTGTTGAACCAGGAGAATAGTTTCCTTGTAAAGTCTTGTTCACTAAAGGCTTCATTGGATCATTACGGATTAATTGCCAATCATCCTGGCTTATACCAAATACAAACAAATTCGGATCAAAAGAGGGTGACGAATGCATCGCTATTATATCTCCTGTGTAAATATCCATCACACATATCGAGCCAGCTTGATCTTTAAGCAATTCGTTTGCTAGTTTTTGTACTTCTGTATCAATAGTAAGTCTTAAGTTTTTTCCTCTTTCTCCTTTTTGAAATTCTAATTGACTAATCCTTCTTCCATAAGCATTTACCTCATATCTTTCAATATCATTTGATCCTATTAATTTATCTTCAAACGATTTTTCTAAACCGATCTTTCCAACTTTAAGACCTGGAACAAAGTTTTTCTTTATCGAATCTGTTGTCTCAATATCAGTTTGATTTGCCTGACTGACATAACCAATAATATGAGTAAAATTTTCTTTATATGGATAATTTCTTGAAATTGAAATAACAGGTTTTACTCCATTCAAATCATATAAATGATTATTAATTTTAGAAAATTTTTGCCAACTTAAATTGTCTGAAACGATTAGGGTTTCCCATGGTTTTATTTCATTTTTCTTTTTTAATACTTTTTTAAATTCTTTGTCAGATAATTCTAACAAGTCTTTTATTCGATAAATTACATATCTAAAATCATCAACTTGTTCAGGTATAATATGGAGTTGGTAAGTCTCAAAATTCCCAGCAATAACGTTTCCGAAATAATCATGGAATTCTCCTCTCACTGGAGCTAATTTCCATTCTCTAATTCTATTCTTGTCTGAGAGTGTTAGATATTTTTTATTTTCTTTTACTTGTAAAAAAAATAAACGGCTTACTATCCCTATCATTATAAAAAATTTTAATGAACCTGTAATAAACATTCTTCTATTGATAGAGTTAAGTTTTTTTACATTATCACTAGATGAATTAATCATTCAAACCTTTCAAGTAATATCTAAATATTGATACAAAAATTATATAAAAGGAAAATGTAAAAAATGTGTTTATTAAGTAATTCATTAAAATTAGATCAAAAGAAAAAAATAAAGTTAGGACTGAATAATTTATAGAATTGATTGAACTTATAATAAATAAAAAGTAAAACCAATCTTTCAAAGGACTAGGTCTTATTGTAATATTTCTTAAATACGCTGTTGATATACATATCAAAGTATAAGACAAGCTACTTATTCCTAAGGGTAAACCAACTACGGTGTCATTAAATAAACCAGCAATAAATACTAAAGTATAATCAAAGTACTTAAAGTCCTTCAAAGTAAAAAAGAAAATTAAAATAAATGGAAAATTGAAAGAAAAATATTTTAGTTTTAGATAATTAAAATCAAATTCATTTAATACAGATATGTATAAAATGAGCATAGGTAACCAATAATAAATTTTTAAAAACGACCCTTTAGCTCTCAAACTAGCCATCTATTTTTCCTTTGCTTAGTACACAATCTTTATATTCTGCACTACCTACAATAAAACCTTTATTATTAAGAAATGATTTTCTACACTTATGACCATGCTCTAAATTTAATCTTAAAAATTTTAATTCCTGAGTATCTAAATTAAACTGATTAATCGTTTGTTTTTGAGAAGAAATTTCGTTATTCAAATTTAAAACTTTATAATTAAGATTATTTATTTCAGTTTTTAAATTTTCATTTTCTTTTTGAAATTTTTTGTTTGACTCCTCAATAATTTCTAATTCATCTTCTAAAATTTTTAATTTTGCATCCAGCGGATTATTTTCCTCATTACTGTTTTCATCAGTTTCGGCTGAGACTTGAGAAATTTCGGTTTGAGTAATTATTTCAGCAAAAACATACTTTAGTTGAGAAAAATCACTATAAAATTCAACTTCATATTCATTTACTGCACTCTCTCCAAAAGATTGTAACTTACCTATAGGAACTCCACTTTTAAAAATAGCTCCAGTACCTGAAGTATAGATAATGCTATCATCTACTAATTGATCTGAAAAACCGGACTTAATATATTTAATTTGACCTTTATCTTCTCCATTGCCTGTAACAATCGCCTGGATATTTTGTGGAGCGATAGTTACTGGAACATTTGAATTGAGGTCAGATAACAACAATACTCTTGATGTTTTATAGTTTACCTCAATTACTCTTCCAACTAGATAAGATTGATCATAAACATTAGTTCCAATTTTAATGTTATCTTTACTGCCTTTATTGATGATAATACTTTTTAAAAAAGGACTATCATGATCAACAATAATTTTTGCAAGTATTTTATCAGAGCTTGATACATAATCATTAATTAATTCTTTTAACTCTCTATTTTCATATTCTGTAATTTCATTCGATACATAACTTGATTTAAGTCTCTCTAATTCAGTTTCATTTTTTTTATATTTTTTAAAAAAAGTTGTGTAATCTTTAGTTAATGTAAAAGTATTTTTAATTAAATTTTCCGGCACTGAAACAATAAATGAAGATCTATAAACTATTTCGTTGATTACAGCTTTTGAAAATTTTATTACTTTTAAATCTAAACTAGAGAGAATAATTATAAATAAAGAAAAAAAAACTAGCGTAAGTAATGAAAATTTTTGCTGTGTACTTTTCTTTAAAAAAGCAGATCTAATTGCAATTAATAAATCATCTCTGCTTGATGCCATTGTTCTTAATATTCAGTCAACATGGTAGAGAATGTCTGTTCTTGATCTAAAGCTTTTCCAGTTCCAACTGCAACACATGACAAAGGATCATCGGCTATATGCACTGGTAATCCTGTTTCTTTAGAAAATCTTTTATCAATATTTTTTAATAGTGCGCCCCCACCGGTCAAAACTAAACCCATATCTACTAAATCTGCTGAAAGTTCTGGTGGCGTACTTTCTAAAGCATCCTTTATTCCATTAACCATTTGTTTTAAAATATCATTTAATGCCTCTGCAGTATCTTCCTCAGTAATATTAACTTCTTTAGGCGTACCTGACCTTAAATCTCTTCCCTTTACTGCATAAGTATTATTATTTGTAGGAATAGCAGTACCAATTTCTTTTTTAATCTTTTCTGCAGTACTGTCACCAATCATTAAATTATATTCTTTTCTCATATAATTAACCATTGCTCCATCCATTGCATCACCAGCAACTCTTAATGATTTTGAATAAACTAATCCACCTAAAGACATAACAGCAATTTCACTAGTACCACCACCAATGTCTACTACCATTGAACCTGTAGCCTCTGATATTGGAAGATTTGCACCGATTGCTGCTGCAATTGGTTCTTCAATTAATTGAACTCTTCTGGCTCCTGCAGCTAAAGCACTGTCTTGAATAGCTTTTCTTTCAACCGGTGTTGAGCCAGTTGGGACACAAATTAATATTCTTGGATTAGCAAAAGAACTTCCTTTATGAACTTTTTTGATAAAATGTTTTATCATTTCTTCTGTAACTATAAAGTCAGCGATAACACCATCTCTTAATGGTCTTATAGCTTGTATATTTCCTGGTGTTCTACCCAACATGGTTTTAGCCTCATCTCCAACAGCTAATACTTGTTTTTTTCCACCTTGATCGACAATTGCAACAACAGAGGGTTCATTAAGAACAACACCTTGTCCCTTTACAACGACTAATGTATTCGCAGTCCCCAAATCAATAGCCATATCTTGACTCCAAATTTTTTTAACTCTATCAAATAAACCCATTTAAATACCTCTCATCCTCTCTTTGTCTTGTTCCATTGCAGGAGCAGTTTTTTCTCTTTTTAAAATCATTTTATTTAAAGCAGCTATGTACGCATTTGCTGAAGCGACCAATGTATCCGTATCTGCAGCTTGACCAACTGTTGTTTTACCGTTTTCCTCAATACGAACACTTACAGTTGCTTGAGCATCAGTACCTTCTGTCACAGCATGCACTTGATACAGCTGAAGATTAACATCGTGTGGATACAAATTTTTTATACATTTAAAAATAGCATCTACAGGCCCGTCTCCTGTTTCAGTTGCTGATTTTACCTGGCCATTAACATCTAATGTCATCTCAGCTCTTTGAGGTTCTCCTGTTCCAGCAAATACTTTGAGAGATTTTAAAGCAATTGTATTGGCTTTATTATCTAAAATTAAACTATCATCAACTAATGCAATAATGTCCTCATCATATATGTGTTTCTTTTTATCTGCTAAAACTTTAAATTTTCCGAATGCATTTTCTATTACGTCATCAGTTAAATCTGCATAGCCAAGACTTATTAGTTTATCTTTAAAAGCGTGTCTTCCTGAATGTTTTCCCATAACTAATGAGGTTTGTTTTACTCCAACACTTTCTGGTGTCATTATTTCATAGGTATTTCTATTTTTTAACATTCCGTCCTGATGAATACCAGACTCATGGGCAAATGCATTTTTTCCAACAATCGCTTTATTATACTGAACTGGAAAACCTGTTACATTTGACACTAGTTTAGACGCTTTACTTAATAGCGTTGTATTAATTCCTGTTTCATATGGCATTAAATCATTTCTAGTTCTTATAGCCATAACAACTTCTTCTAAAGCTGCATTTCCTGCTCTTTCACCAATTCCATTAATTGTACATTCAATTTGTCTAGCCCCAGCTTGAATACCTGCTAAAGAATTTGCTACTGCTAAACCTAAATCATTATGACAATGAGTAGATAAAATTGCTTTGTCAATATTTGGTACTTTATTTAATAATGTTTCTATAATTTTTGTAAATTCAGAAGGGACTGTATAACCAACCGTGTCGGGAATATTAATAGTTTTTGCTCCAGATTTAATTGCAAGTTCAACAGTCTTACACATATAATCCATATCAGTTCTAGTTCCATCTTCACAAGACCACTCTACATCATCAGTTAAATTTCTTGCATAAGTCACATGTTCTTTAATTGACTCATAAACTTGATCGGGTGTCTTATTTAATTTGTGTTTCATATGTAATGGACTTGTAGAAATAAAAGTATGTATTCTAAATCTAGGAGCATGTTTTAATGCTTCATAACATCTATCGATATCTTTTTTTGAGTGCCTTGCTAATCCACAAGGAATTGATTTTTTTAAAACTTTACTTATTGCGGAAACAGCCTCAAAGTCTCCTGGAGAAGCAATCGGAAAACCTGCCTCAATAATATCAATCCCTAATTCATCAAACACTCTGGAAATTTGAATCTTTTCTTCAAGACTCATAGATGCACCAGGTGACTGTTCACCATCTCGCATCGTTGTATCAAATATAAAAACTCTATCTTTATTTGCCATAACTTTAAAAATTTGGAAAATCTATAATACAATCTCTATTAGAAATTGCAAAATATTTTGTAAATTTTAATTATCTTCTTAGCTCTTGTCGCTATCTACCAGTTTCTTTTTACCAATCCAAGGCATCATAGCTCTTAAATTAGCTCCAACTTTCTCTACCGGATGTTCTGCAAGTTTGGCTCTAGTAGCAAGAAAGTTTTTTTGTCCATTTTTACACTCATCCATCCATTGTTTTGTAAATTTACCAGATTGAATATCTGCTAATACTTCTTTCATTCTTTTTTTTGTTTCTTCTTTATTTACGACTCTTGGTCCAGACTCATATTCACCATATTCAGCAGTATTAGAAATAGAATAATTCATGTTAGCTATTCCACCTTCATAAATCAAATCTACAATCAATTTCACTTCATGAACTGTTTCAAAATAAGCCATTTCAGGTTCATATCCAGCTTCAACTAAGGTCTCATAACCGTTTTTAATTAATTCCACTAATCCACCACAGAGTACAGTTTGTTCTCCAAATAAATCTGTTTCTACTTCATCTTTAAACGTAGTTTCAATAATTCCTGATCTTCCACCACCTACTGCAGAAGCATAAGACATTGCAAGATCTCTTGCTTTACCTGAACCATTTTGATGAACTGCAAATAAACATGGTACCCCTCCACCTTTTTGATACTCACTTCTTACTAAATGACCAGGACCTTTTGGAGCAACCATAAATACATCTAAGTCTTTTCTTGCTTTAATTAAGTCATAATGAATATTTAAACCATGTGCAAAAGCAATAGACGAACCCTCTTTAACTCTTTGTTCAATATGATTTTTGTATATCGATGCTTGCAATTCATCTGGTGTTAGAATCATTACAACATCTGCCCACTCAGCAGCATCGGACAAATTCATTACTTTTAAACCTTTAGACTCTGCTTTAGGAGTGCTTGATGACCCTTCTCTTAAAGCAACCACAACCTCTTTAACTCCACTATCTTTTAAATTCAAAGCATGAGCATGTCCTTGACTTCCATATCCAAAAATTGCAATTTTTTTATCTTTAATAAGGTTTACATCAGTATCTTTTTCATAAAACATTTTCATATTTTTTCTCCTAAGTGATTAATTAAATATTTTGTCTCCTCTTGTCATTGCGACAGCACCTGTCCTGGATATGCTTACTAATCCAAATTTTTTTAAATTTTTTGCCATTTTATCTATTTCTCTTCTCAATGCAGTAATTTGAATAACATTAGATTTTTTTGTTTTATCCAATATTACAGCATTATATTTTTTACAAGCATTAATAGCTTTTTTAATTTTACTAGAATTTCCAACGACTTTAAATAAGGCCATTTCTTTAAATATGACACTTTTATCATTTCTTTTAAAATCAGCTACTTTATGAACTGGAACTAACTTTTTTAATTGGAGTTTTATTTGATCAATTACTTGTGGGGTTCCTGTCGTTACAATAGTAATTCTTGAAATATTTCTCTTAGCATCAACTTCTGCTACCGCTAAAGACTCTATATTATAACCTCTTCCAGAAAATAAACCTACAACTCTAGCTAATACTCCAGCTTCGTTATCAACCCATACAACAATTATATGCGTGTCTGTTTTTTCTTTTTTTGTAGAAACACTATATGCTGATTTTGGATTTGCCATTTTTAAACTAAAGTTTTTCCTTTACCGGTAATTTTATTATCTTCTTTTTCACTTGGTCCTAATATCATTTGATTGTGTGGTTTGCCTGAAGGAATCATTGGAAAACAATTTTCATTTGGATCTACACGACAATCGAAAATTACTGGACCATCAAATTCAACCATCTCATTTATTTTTCTATCAAGTTCATCTGGTTTTTCTGCTAAAATCCCCTTACAACCATACGCTTCGGCTAACTTAATAAAATCAGGTAAAGCCTCAGAATAACTTTCAGAGTAATTTTTTTCATGTAATAGTTCTTGCCATTGTCTTACCATTCCCATGTATTGGTTGTTCAAGATAAAAATTTTAATTGGTAGACTATATTGAACTGCTGTCGACATTTCTTGCATTGTCATTAAAACAGAGGCTTCTCCTGCAATATCTATAACTAGTTTTTTTGGATGAGCAATCTGAACACCTACTGCTGCTGGTAAACCATAACCCATTGTACCTAAACCTCCTGAAGTCATCCAACGATTAGGCTTATTAAATTTATAATGTTGAGCAGCCCACATTTGATGTTGACCTACCTCTGTTGTTATAAATGTATCCTTATCTTTAGTAAGTTCATAAAGTCTTTGAACTGCGTGCTGAGGTTTAATTGTTTCATCACTATTTTTAAAATGTAAAGAGTTTTTAGATCTCCACTTCTGAATTTGTTCCCACCATTTTGATATTTTTGGTTTATTAGATTTTTTCAAATCAATATTTTTCTTTTTTAAGGTTTTATTTGTACCTTTAAGAATTTCTTTAACGTCTCCAACTATTGCTAAATCGACTTTAATAATTTTATTGATAGATGACGGATCAATATCAATGTGAACTTTTTTTGACTTTGGTGAAAACTCATCGATCTTTCCTGTTATTCTATCGTCAAATCTTGCTCCAATATTTATTAATAGGTCACAATCATGCATCGCATTATTTGCTTCATAGGTTCCGTGCATACCAAGCATACCTAAAAATTGATTGTCATCTCCAGGATATGCACCTAATCCTTGTAAAGTTGATGTAATTGGGAAACCAGTTATTTCTACAAGTTCTCTCAACGCTTCACTTGCCTCAGGGCCTGAATTAATAACACCACCTCCAGAATAAATAATAGGTCTTCTTGATTGATTCATTAAATCAATTAATTGATCAATTTCTTTTTGATTAAAATTATTTGAAACTTTGCCATTTAATTTCTTTTCAATTTTTTGTTTTGAATAATTGAATTTTGCAAATTGAATATCTTTTGGAATGTCAACCAAAACGGGTCCTGGTCTGCCTGTTGTTGCAACTTTAAAAGCTTCATGAAGAGTTTTTGATAAATCTTTGATATCTTTTACTAGCCAGTTATGTTTTGTACATGGTCTTGTAATTCCTGTTGTATCACATTCTTGAAAAGCATCTGTACCTATTAAATGAGTTGGTACTTGTCCAGAAATACATACTAATGGGACTGAGTCCATGTAAGCATCTGTTAATGCTGTCACAACATTAGTCGCACCTGGTCCTGAGGTAACCAAGACTACTCCAGGTTTTCCAGATGATCTTGCATAACCTTCAGCTGCATGTCCTGCTCCTTGTTCATGTCTAACTAAAATATGTTTAATTGAGGAATGATTTTTTAACTCATCATAAATTGGTAAAACTGCTCCTCCTGGATAACCGAAAATATATTCTACCTCTTGATCCTCAAGACATTTGAATACAATTTCAGCACCTGAATATAATTTTGACATTCATGCAATCTAGCTGAAGTTGTGCTGATTGGTCAAGGCTAACTACGTGATATCTAAATTTTTTTTAGAAATTTATTCAGAGCGTCTGAGTTAATTTTGTTCCAGTCCAACATGTTGCCTCTTCCCCATGTGGTCTGTCTTTTGGCATATTGCCTAGTCTTTATTGATATTTTTTCAATTACATCGGGTTTTTCGATTTTTTTTTTAAGATAGTCTCTAATTTCCTTAATGCCAATTGCCTTAGAAGCAGTTTTACTTTGAGGAACTTTCAAATTAATGAAACTTCTTACCTCTGGAACAGCTCCATTTTCAATCATTTTAACAGCCCTAATATTAATACGATTAATTAACTTGCTTCTTGGATAATCAATATAAATTTTAAAAAAGTCTTTTTTTTCAAATTCTGATTTTGTGCTTCTAAACCAATCATAAAGTGATTTTTTAGTAAATGACTTTACCTCATAAGCTCTAATAGCTCTTTGAGTATCAGATGAGTTTAAAAAATTTTTTGTAAGAGGGTCTAATTTTACTAATTTTGAAAAAAATTTTTTAGATCCCATTTTCTTGTGCAAATATCTCACATTTTTTCTAAATTTTATTGGAATGTTTGGAATATTTACTAATCCATCTGTCAATGCCTTAAAGTATAAGCCGGTACCACCAACAAGAATAGGTACTTTTTTTCTTTTTTTTATATTTTCAATTTTTTCTTTTACTAGTTTAAGCCAATCACCAGTAGAAAACTTTTTTTTAACACTTTGAAAACCATATAAATGATGTTTAATATTATTGTAGTCTTTTTTTAAGGGCCTTGCTGTTAAAACTTTCAATTCTTTATAGACCTGCATACTATCTGCATTGATTATTTCCCCACTAATTTTTTTTGCTAACTTAATTGCGAATGAAGATTTTCCAGAGGCTGTTGGTCCATAGATTAAAACAATTTTGGATTTTAAATCCATATATTAATCTAATTTTATACCAATATATCTTCTTTGATTTTGGCTATTATAAATTACCAACAATATAGTTTTTTGATTGCTTTCTAAAACTTGTTTAACAACTTGATCTAAATCATTTACTTTTCTTATTTTCTTCTTTTGAGCTTCAATTATAATACTATTTACTTCTATTGAGCCGTTTAAAGGACTATCATTTTCTATTTGTGTAATAACCAAACCTGAGGTTTGATTTGGTAAATTTCTGTTTTTAATATCATCTTTTGTTATTTCTCTTACAGTAATCTTTAAATTTTCAATAGATGTTTCTTTCAAAGGAGGATTTTTTTCACTTACTTTAAAATCTTCGGATGTTTCTAGTCTGCCAAGTGTAATTATTTTTTCAATTTCTTTTTTATTTCTCCAAATTTTAACATTTACTTTTTTTCCAACTTTTGTTTTGGCAACAATAGCTGGTAGTTGCTTCATTTCTTGAATAAGTTTTCCATCAAATTCTAAAATTATATCTCCAGCTTTTACTCCAGCTTTTTCAGAGGGACTATTACTGGCAACACTTGCAACTAAAGCTCCTCTAGGTTTATCTAAATTTTCTACTTCTGCAATCTCTTTGGTAACATCTTGTATTCTTACACCCAACCATCCTCTTTTTGTTTCTCCAAATTCAATAAGTTGATCAATTACAATCTTTGCACTATTAGACGGAATTGCAAATCCAATTCCTATCGAACCACTTCTGCCTAAAATTGCAGTGTTGATTCCAATTACATCTCCATTCATATCAAATAATGGTCCACCAGAATTTCCAGAATTAATTGAAGCGTCTGTTTGAATATAATCTTCGTATCTAGATAATCCTAAAGATCTATTTCTTGCCGAAATTATTCCTGAAGTAACTGTTCCTCCAAAACCAAAAGGATTACCAATTGCAATTACCCAATCACCTATACGTGCTTTATCTGAATTTCCAAATTTAACAGGTTTAAATTTTTCTTTAGTGTCTAGTTGTAATACAGCAATATCTGAAAGAGGATCAGCTCCAATCACTTTAGCATTAAATTCTTTTTCATCATTGAACCTTACTATTATATCCTCAGCATCCTGGATTACGTGGTTGTTGGTTATAACAATTCCTTTTTCATCAATAATAAATCCAGAGCCAAGAGCTGAAGATTTTCTCTCTTGAGGAGTGCCAAATTCTTTAAACATATCCTCAAATGGAGACCCTGGAGGAAATTGAAAAGGAAAAGGATTTGATTGTGTAGTAACCGTTGTTGTTGTTGAGATATTAACCACTGAAGGCATCAATTTTTCAGCTAAGTCGGCAAATGATGCTGGTATTTCTTTTGATATGGAATTTTTGGAAAAACTTAAAACTAGAAATACAGTAATTATTAATGTTTTAATCTTACTCATCTTAATTTTTAGTATAATAAATTATTATAAATCCTAGTATTGCAAAAATTAATCCACCCAATCTTAATTGATTAGCTGGTATCAAATCTAATTTTTTTAACATACTTTTCATTTTTGATGGAAATATGGCATACAAAATACCTTCGATGAACAAGAATAGACCAAATGCAATGATCAATTCTTTCATAAAAACTTACTCTGTTTTGGGCTTTATATTTCCAAAGAATTTAAAAAATTCACTATCAGGTGATAATATTAAAGAAGTTTCGCCACCGATCAAAGCTTTTTCATAAGCTTGCATTGCTCTATAGAATGCGAAAAATTCTGGATCTTGACCAAAAGCATTAGCGAAAATTTTATTTCTTTCACCGTCTCCTTCACCTTTCATAATCTCTGATTTTTTTTGAGCATCAGCAAGAATTACTGTTACTTCTTTATCGGCTGTAGAGGTAATTGTAACTGCCATCTCCGCACCTCTTGCTCTAAATTCTTTTGCTTCTCTCTCCCTTTCAGTTTGCATTCTTCTAAAAATCGCATCACTGTTTGCTTGAGGTAAATCTGCTCTTTTAATTCTTACATCAACAATTTTTATTCCAAAATTTTCAGCTTCTGTGTTAACTCCTTCTTGAATTAATGCCATTTGTTTAGTTCTGTCTTCTGAGAGAAGAGTTTGTAATTCTTGTTGTCCTAATACGTTCCTAATTCTTGAATTTATAATTGTAGCTAATCTTGATCTTGCAACTCTTTCATTTCCTACAGAAATGTAAAATTTAAGAGGGTCTACAATTTGAAATCTCGCGAAAGCATCGACTATTAATCTTTTTTGATCTGAGGCAATTACTTCCTCTGGTGGAGTATCTAAATTTAATATTCTCTTATCTAAAAAAACAACGTTTTGAATAAATGGAATCTTAAAGTTTAATCCAGGTTTTAAAATTATTCTTTTCGGATCACCAAACTGAAGTACAATTGCTTGATTAACTTCTTTGACAATAAATATTGAAAAGAAAACTGTGACTGCTATTGCAACTATTATACCAGCTGAAATTTTTGCAAAATTCATTTTAATTAACTACCTTCTTTTTTTGTAACTCAGGCAGCGGCAAATATGGTACCACTCCCGAACCTGCGTTTTTTTCTATTATAACTTTATCTATATCGGCTAAAACTTTTTCCATTGTTTCTAAATACATTCTTTCTTGGGTTACTGTTTTAGCTTTTTTATATTCATTATAGATTGCTAAAAATCTGCTTGCTTCACCCTCAGCTTTTGCAACTACTTCTTTTTTATATGCTTCGGCTGCTTGTAAAATTTTTGCAGCTTCTCCTCGAGCTCTTGGAATTACATCATTAGCATAAGCTTCCGCCTCATTTTTAGATCTTTCCATATCTGCTCTTGCAGCCTGTACATCTCTAAAAGCATCAATTACTTGATCAGGTGGATCCGCTTTTTGAGTTTGAACTTGAGTAATTTGAATACCACTTGTGTATTCATCTAAAATTTTTTGAATAATTTCTTGTGTATCAGTTTCAATAACTGATCTTCCCTCTGTCAGGATAGGTTGAATATTAGATCTTGCAATTACTTCTCTCATTGCAGTTTCTGCTGCTGCCTTAACTGTACCCTCTGGATCTTGGATTTTAAATAAAAAGTTTCCTGCATCTTTAATTACCCAAAAAACTGAAAAATCTATGTTAACAATATTTTCATCTCCAGTTAACATCAAACTTTCTTGTGGAACGTCTGCAACTCCTCCAGAAGAAGAAAATCCACTATCTCTCTCAGATCTAAAACCTATATCAATTCTATTTACTTTAGTTACTTTTGGTGTCAGCACAGACTCAACCGGGAAAGGAATATGATAGTTTAATCCAGGTTGTGTTGTTTTAACAAACTTTCCAAATCTCAATACAACACCCTGTTCATCTGGAAGCACTCTATAAAGTCCACTCGCAAGCCATACAAAACCTAAAACTATTAAAACTAAAATTGCTTGCTTACCACCTGATGAGCTCCCGCCAGGTAAAAATTTCTTTATCTTTTCTTGAAAATCTCTAATTATTTTTTCAACATCTGGAGGCGTAGGACCTCTTCCAGAACCATTGCCACTTCCACCGCCGCCAGGGGGTGTTCCCCAAGGGCTGCCTCCTCTTTGTTGAAAATCATCAGACATACATTATCTATATAGTGTCTAATTAATTAAAAACAAGTTAAGATCAATTTATGACAGATAAAAAGCCAGAACTTAGTGCCGCAATGAAAAATAGGGTAGAACCTAAGGTTTTTAAAAAAAATCCAATTATTGGAACAAAATATACTATAGCAATTTCTAGCGCTAAAGGTGGAGTAGGTAAATCTACATTTGCAACAAATTTAGCCCTAGCATTGAAAAAAGTTGGTTGTAAAGTTGGTTTGTTAGATGCAGATATATACGGTCCATCAATTCCTAAAATGTTTGGGATTAATGAAAAACCAAAAAGTGATGGTCAAAAATTAGATCCTATTTTGAAATACGACATTCAATGTATGTCTATTGGTTTTTTGGCAGATCAACAAACACCGATGATCTGGAGAGGGCCTATGGTAACAAGTGCGATTAAAACATTTACACAAAAAGTAAATTGGAAAGATTTAGATTTTATTATTGTAGATATGCCCCCAGGTACAGGTGATACACAACTTACTTTTTCCCAAGAAATTAAAATGGATGGAGCTATAATAGTATCTACTCCACAAGAAGTTGCCCTTCTTGATGTGAAAAGAGGAATTAAGATGTTTGATAAACTTGGTGTTAAAATTTTAGGGTTAGTTGATAATATGAGTTATTTTATTGGAGATGATGGAAAAAAATATAAAATTTTTGGTGAGGGAGGTGTTAAAAGAACTGCAGAAGAATTTAATAAAGAATTTTTAGGTGAAATTATAATTGATCCAAAAGTTGGAAAAGCAGCTGATGAAGGAAAGCCTATAGTTGAATTAGATCCAGAAAATGAAATATCAAAAATTTATATCGATTTAGCTAACAAAGTTAAAACAGAATTTATTAAATAAAATCTACTGCCAGGGCTTACCCAACAACCAGAGGACTAAAGAATATCTTGTGCCAGAAGTTACAGGAGTTACACAATGATACATGAATGATGGAAAAATAATTACTGAACCTTGCGTTCGCATATCATCAAAAACTTTAAATCTTTCACCTTTGAAATGTGGGCCTAAATCAAATTTTAAATTTCCTCCCTCATAATCTTGTGGATTATTTAAATTTACTGTCATACTAATTTTTCTAACTTTCCCCCATTTTTTTTTATCTTCTGTAAAAACAGGTACAAGATTTTTGCCATCTTTGGTTAATGGCAAATCTTTAGCATCCATATCTGGAACAGGTTCACCGCTTGAGTCAGTAACAAACATATTTTTTTCATTTATTTTTGCTGGTTTAAATCTAACAGGACTATCACTTATTTTTATTGCTGACCTATAAGCATTAATATGATCTGAAAATCCATCACTATGCCATCCATAAAATCCACCTTCATTCTTATCCCCGTGATAAACAGTAAATTGAAAAGTTTCTGCTGTATCTATTGTCCAACCCCAACCCGCTTTTTTATTTGCATCTTTAATAAGAGGCAGAAAAATATCATATATCCATTTTTCATTTAACCAACTTATCTCGCTATCACGAATTATCAATTTATCCAAATCTGTATTGGTTTTTTTTAATTCCTCAGCAGTTTTGTCTGAAGTGATATTGTTTTCTAAAACTCTACTCCTCTCAGAATTAATATTACTTTTTTGTTTATTGTTTAAAGTTTTACCTTTAGTTTCTAAACCTTCAGTTTTATTTTTTTCAATTTTTGAAAGTCCTAAATCAATTATTTTTTGACAAATATCTGGTTTGATTAATGATGGATAATTTATATATGGAGAGGATAACTTCATTAAATTAATTTATCTTTGAGATCAAAAGCAATCATTAATTCATTCCATTCTCTTTTTGACAAGCCCGAACTTTCAAGGCTTACATTTTCCCCTTTTATAAAATTTTGTAAAACCAATTTTCCTTTAGCTGAAACCTCGGTTCCCCCAACTCTATAATCCATAAACGCATCATAAGTTATTGGCACCCATTTTTTCAAAGTATCTAACATAATGTCTGCGTAAACTCTTATTTCATATTGGGCATGATGATCTGCTCTTAATCTTAAAAAATTCATCAAATTTAATAAATCAGTTTTCCAATACCATTGGGTATAAGTATTTAAAGTTAAATTCATTCTTGCAAGTTCTCTTGCTAATCCTTTTTTATTTTCATCGATAGTTGATCCATCATATCTTTCATTCAACATGGTTTCATAATTTGCATAAGTTCTTTCTGCATCATTTTTTAAAAGTTCCAAAACCTCTTTTGCTTGTGCGCCTTCAAGTACATCACCTCTTCCTTGTCTATTGCTAGTTGATTGTGCAGCTAGATTTTCAGATGAAGGTAAGTAAAATTCTTTATCTAAGATTGAATATCTTGCGGAATACTCATTAACATTAGCTGTTCTATGTCTAATCCATTGACGGGCAATAAAAATTGGTAATTTAATATGATATTTTATTTCACACATTTCAAAAGGTGTACTATGCCAATGACGCATTAAATATTTAATTAATCCAGAGTCTGTTGATACTTGTTTAGTTCCTTTTCCATACGAAACTCTTGCAGCTTGAACTATTGAGGTATCATCGCCCATATAATCAACAACTCGTACAAATCCATGGTCTAAAGCTGGTATTGCCTCAAAAAGTATTTTTTCTAATTCTGGAGCGATTACTCTTTTAGTTTGATGATTTTGTGATTGTTGACTCTTTATTTCTTCTGATTGTTCTTTAGTTAATTTCATGATTGTTATTGAATCTCTTGTAATTCCTTTTATATTAATAAAGTTGGTTTTCCAACTATGACGATAAACGAATTTCGTAATAACCATTGCGGACGTGGGGGCAGTACCCACCACCTCCACCATTTACAACTTATGGGGGTGAACTAGATTCGACGGGTGACTAAAAGTTATTCTTTCGTTCGGAATTGTTCCTCCGTAAAGGGCTAATTTATAATTGCTAACGAAAGTTACGCACTTGCTGCTTAATTAACTTTGTTAATTAGGTAAACGGGGTTTTGGGGCACCTGGCAACAGAACGCCCCTTTTTTTAAATTTCCTAAGTAAATAATTTTTTATAAACATAATTAATCAACCAACTAAATCTTGTGTAATAATTCTTATAAGCTAGTGACAAAAAATCTCTTATTTGATCATAGGTAAGGTTTTTATGATTAAAAGTGAGCCTATATTGATCAAAGCTTTCATAATTTTTCACAGTTATATTATTTTTAAATTCATTAAAAACAGGTGTACCAGGATAGGGTGTCCAAATACTAAATTGTGCATATTCTGTATTAAGCTTTATTGCATAAGATATTGTTTTTTTAATACTTTCCTCATTATCTGTTGGAAATCCCAATATATACATTGCAGATATACCTATATTGTTTTTTTTAAGTAGATTAATTTTATTTAATTGCTCATCATTTTTAACTGAAAATCTTTTCTCATTATGAAGTATCTCTTCATCTGCATTTTCTATTCCCACTTTAACAAATATCAACCCGGCTTTTTTTAATATATTTAATAACTCCTCATCTAAAAGTCTTAGATGTGTTTCTATTACAAATTTTACTTTTATATTTGATTTAATAATTATTTCACAAAGCTCAATTGTATGTTTTTTATTTATTGAAAAAACTGGATCTCTGAATATAAACAACCTTACTCCAAAATTTTTATACCAAAATTCAATTTCATTAAAAATATTTGATGGGGACCTTTGCCTAACTATCCTACCTTGTTGTAATGGATAAACACAATATCTAAAACAGGAATAAGGACAACCTCTTGTTCCAATAATTGGAATTGATTTATATTTGCCGTAAAGTTTTATCTTATTCAAATTTAATAAAATATTCCACTGTGGTAATGGTAATAAATTAAGATCTATATTATTGTTTGCTAATAATTTTTTTGGTATTGAGCTAATGGTTGATATTTCCTCGTAAAAAAAAAAATTTTCAGGTTCACCTATGACTACACTTGCACCTGATTTGATGTATAAGTCTGGCTTATTACTTGAGAAAGGTCCGATAGCAATACATTTTTTTTTTCTCTTATATAATTTTTGAATTAAATTTAATTCAGTTTCACAACAGACTATCGAGCTCACAATTATGAAATAATCATAATCCTCAATTTGATTTTTAATTTCATCAAAACTATTTATTTTTTTATAATCAACATTTTTATATTTCTTATTCAAAATAGCATGAGTATAAGCGGCAAATAATGGTGGCCAATCAGAAGCATATTTTAAACTTTTTTTTAATATAAAGGGTACTAAACCTTCACCAAAATCATTTCCTGTTCCGTAACCCCCGCTGGTATCTTTAGATATTCTATAAGAAGTTTTTCTATAAACATCTAAGATTATTATTCTAGATATCATCTAAATAAATTATAATATAAGATACATCTCACTGCAGAAATACCATCTCTCAATCTAATTTTTTTTCCTTCAGAATATGTTCTTCCAAAATAACTTACCCCAACTTCAAAAATTCTAATAT
>CACMXS010000004.1 GCA_902617715.1 uncultured Pelagibacteraceae bacterium
TTAAGTTTTTGGGATAAGGATTTTAGTCGATCTATTGATGAACATTTGGATTTCTTAAAAGAAAATCTGGAAAATCAAAATGTATATTCTTCGAAATTCTCCGAAATTTTTAATAAAATGGACATATTCCAAACAGAGAATGAAGAGGAAAATAAAGAAGAAAATCAAGAAAATGAGCAAGATAATCCATCAAATGAAGAACAGGATAGTAATGATGAGGATAAAAGAGATCAAAATCAAGAGGAAGAAACTGAAGCAAGTTTGGACTCTGATTATAATATAGATGAATATAAATTAGATGAACAGTTGGTTGACACTGATTCTGATAAACAAAGCAATGAAAAAGTAATACAAAAAAGAAAATTGAATGAATTAAATTTAGATTATAGAGTTTATACAACTAAGTTTGATGAAATTACAAAAGCTGAAAATTTAGAAAATTCTGAGGACTCTATTAAACTTAGAAAAACACTTGATCAACAACTTATTGGTTTTCAAGATATTATTACAAAACTTGCCAATAAATTACAAAGACAGCTACTAGCAAAACAAAACCGTGCTTGGGAATTTGATTTAGAAGAGGGTTTATTAGATAGCTCAAAGTTACCAAGAATAATAATGGATCCTTACAATTCATTATCTTTTAAAAAAGAAAAAGATTTAGATTTTAAAGACACAATAGTAACTTTGTTAATTGATAACTCAGGTTCAATGAGAGGAAGACCAATAACAATTGCAGCAATATGTGCAGATATTTTATCACGAACTTTAGAACGTTGTTCTGTTAAGGTTGAAATTTTAGGTTTCACTACAAAAAATTGGAAGGGAGGTCAAAGCAGAGAATTTTGGAATAAAAATGGTAAACCAAAAACCCCTGGCAGACTAAATGATTTAAGACATATAATTTATAAAAGTGCAGATACACATTGGAGGCAAGCTAAAAATAATCTTGGTTTAATGTTAAAAGAAGGATTATTAAAAGAAAATATAGATGGCGAAGCGATATCTTGGTCATTCAGTAGATTAAAAAAAAGAAAAGAGGAAAGAAAAATTTTGATGGTTATTTCAGATGGAGCACCTGTTGATGACTCAACTCTATCAGTGAATTCTGGAGATTTTTTAGAAAAACATTTAAAAAAGACTGTAAAATTTATTGAAGATAAAAGTGAAATTGAAATCTTAGCTATTGGGATTGGCCATGATGTCTCAAGATATTATAACCGTGCAATAAAAATTACAGATGTTAATGAACTTGGAGATGTAATGATATCACAATTAAGCTCGTTATTTGATAGAAAAAATAAATTACACTAAATATTAAATAAATCTTTATTTTTCCATTTAATTATAACTTCTGCTCCACTCCTCGTCTTTGAGTTCCAGCAACTTACAGACGCGAAATTTTTTTCTAATAATGTTTTTCCAATAAATAAGCCTAGGCCTAATCCTATTTTTTCTTTATATTGTGTTTTAATTGATTTTAAATATGGTTCTCCTATTTTAGATAAAATATCATTAGGATAACCCTCACCATCATCTTCGATTATCACTTCGGTGGAAGTGTTATCTGATTTTAAAGTTATAAAAATTTTATTTTTACAAAACTTATTTGCATTTCCTATAAAATTCCTCAAACCATAAATTATTTCAATTGACTTTGTAAATTTTTTTGAATTTGAGTCCTGTTCAAAATTAAATATAAAATCATTAGTAGTTGTCTCTTTAAATGAAGAAATAATATCTTTTAAATAAGTTCTCATATTTATGTCCTCATCTATGAAACTATCTTCTTCATTTGGATTTAATGATAATCTTTTTAATATCTCATTACACCTTTCAACTTGACTTGATAAAAGTTGAATGTCTTGAACAACTTCTTTTTGATCTTTTAATTGTTTAGTGAGTTCTTGTGAAATAATTTTTATAGTTGATAAAGGGGTTCCTAAAGAATGAGCTGCGGCTGCAGCTTGGCCACCTAATGATAACATTTCATGTTCTTTCGCCATTATTTCTTCCATCTTATTTAATGCCTCTTTTCTTAATCTAGATTCTGCACCAAAAATTATTGCAAAATAATTAAAAAAAACTAGAGCAATTACAAGAGCTACTGGTATAGAAAAATAATAATATGGACTAACGTGAAAATGATCATTCAAAGGGCTGGGAAGATCATATGAATAAAATGTAAGTAAAATTATAACAACTAAAGTAAATAATAATAATAATAAATTAGTTCTTAAACCCAAATTCGATGAAGCAAAAACACTTGGAATTAACAAAAATATTGAAAATGGATTTACAATTCCTCCTGTTAAATAAATTAAAATACCGAGTTGGATTATGTCTATGATTAAGAAAATTAATGCTGATCTGTCAGATAATTGTGTTTTTTTGTATATAAAGATTAAAAATAAATTACTTAATGCTCCAAAAAAAATAACTGTATTACAAATTAAAAAATTAAAATCAAAATTAAAATAAAAATATACTAAATTGACCGAAAATAATTGACCTATAATTCCAATCCATCTTAAGTTAATATACGTTGATTTTTTTAATGAATAAAATTTTGAAGTCTCAAAAAACTTCATTATTAAATATCTAAATTTTGAACATTTATTGCATTAGAAACAATAAAATCTTTTCTTAACGCAACATCATTACCCATTAGTGTGTGTATTAAATTTTGATCTTTTTTTAAATCTTTGGAATATTGAACCTGTAACAAGTTTCTTGTTTCAGGGTTTAGTGTGGTACTCCATAACTCCTCTGGGTTCATCTCACCCAAACCCTTAAATCTCTGAATATTCATTTTTGATTTTTCCAATTCTATTTTTTTTAGAAACTCTTTACTGCCCTTTTTATATTTTTTTAAATCTTTATCATTTTTAACAATATATTCTTCTAAATCTTTTTCATCTTTAATGTAAATTCCTTTGGACCCTTTATTTATTTTAAATAAAGGTGGTTGAGCCAAATAGATATGACCATTCTCAATTAATTTATTAAATGGTTTATTGTTAAAAAATGTTAACAATAAAGCTCTAATATGCGATCCATCTACATCAGCATCGGTCATAATAATAATTTTTCCATATCTTAAATCTTTAAGATCAATTTCTTGTGCTTTAGGATCTAATCCAAGTGCGTTTATTAAAGTGACTATCTCATTGGAGGAAATCATTTTAGATAATGCTTTAGTTCTATGTTCAGAACCATTACCATTTTTTTTTGTTTTTAAATCTTCAACGTAAGTATTTAAAATTTTTCCTCTAAGAGGTAATACTGCCTGATTACTTCTATCTCTTCCTTGTTTTGCTGATCCACCGGCTGAATCCCCCTCTACAATAAATAATTCTGTTCCATCCTGTTTGCCAATTTGACAGTCTGCTAATTTTCCTGGAAGACCACTTAGCTCTAGTGCTCCTTTTCTTCTGACATTTTCCCTGGCTTTTCTTGCTACGTCCCTTGCTAGTGCGGCCTGAATAATTTTAGCCAAAATAATTTTAGCGATAGTTGGATTTTGATCAAACCAAATAGACAGCTTCTCATTTATAATTGTTTCTACAATCATCCTAACTTCTGATGAAACAAGTTTATCTTTTGTTTGAGATGAGAATTTAGGATCTGGAATTTTTATAGACAATACACATGTTAAACCTTCTTTTATATCATCACCTGATATTGTTAACTTATTCTTTTTAAGAAGATTATGTTCATTAGCATATTTATTAATAACTCTAGTCAGAGCACTTCTGAAGCCCAATAAATGTGTTCCACCATCTTTTTGAAAAATATTATTTGTATAGGGAAAAACTTCTTCAGTATAAGAAGAATTCCATTTTAATGAACATTCAATTTCAATATCATTTTTATTTCCATCAATATAGATGGGTTTTTTAAATAAATCATTTCCGTTTTTATTCTGTAATTTTTCTCTTTTTAAATCTAAAAATTCAACAAATTCTAAAATACCACCATCAAATTTAAACTCACTAGTTTTTTCTTTTTTTTGAGTTGCATCAATAAATGTTATCTTTATTCCTTTGTTAAGAAAAGCTAGTTCTCTCATTCTTTTAGTAAGAATTTTTTCACTAAATTTGATTGAGGAAAATATTTCTTTTGAGGGTTTAAATGTTATTTGTGTGCCAGTTTCTCGCGTTTTTCCATTTACTTTTAAAGGTGCTTTTGCCTCACCGTTTTGAAATTCAATAAAATATTTTTTGGTATCTCTATAGATTTCAAGTTTTAAATTTTCTGATAACGCATTAACGACTGAGACACCAACACCATGCAAACCTCCTGAAACTTTATATGAATCATGGTCAAATTTACCTCCAGCATGTAGTTGAGTCATGATTACCTCTGCAGCAGATTTTTTTTCTCCCTTATGAATATCTACTGGAATTCCTCTACCATCATCACGAACCGTTACTGTTCCATCAGAATTAATTCTAACATGAATATTTTTACAGTAACCTGCTAGAGCTTCATCAATTGAATTGTCAACTACTTCGTACACCATATGATGTAAGCCAGTTCCATCATCGGTATCTCCAATATACATTCCAGGTCTTTTTCTTACGGCCTCTAAACCTTTAAGAACTTTAATTGAATCGGCTTGGTAGTTGTTTCTATTCGTCATTTTTTATATTTTCGGAAAAATTTATTATAACATTTTTTTAAAATATTTGTTCACTTATAATAAATTTATTAGTTAAAATTCGTTAAATTTAGCTTGAAATTATTGATCTTTTAATGGCGGAGAGAATGGGATTCGAACCCATGATAGAGTTTCCCCTATACACGCTTTCCAAGCGTGCGCCTTAAACCACTCGGCCACCTCTCCATTTATAATTATCTTATAATCCATTGGTTATTGTAAACAAAATTTAATATATTAATAATTATTTATGTATTTGATTTCACATAGAGGTAATCTCAACGGGATTGAAAAAGATAATGAAAATAATCCTGATTATATAAATCGAGCTATTTCTCATGGGTATGATGTAGAAGTAGATGTTAGATACGAAAGTGGTCAATTTTTTTTAGGACATGATTTTAATCAATTTAAAGTCAAGGAGGAATATTTGTTAAATAATAAATTATGGTGTCATGCAAAGACAAATGAGGCCTTAATAGCACTAGATAGAATTAAAGCACATTATTTTTGGCACCAGGAGGATGATTATACAATAACAAGCAAAGGTTTTTTTTGGACTTATCCTGGAAAAAAATTATTACAAAAAAGTATTTGTGTTTTACCAGAAAAAACAAATTATGATAAAATTAATTGTTCAGGAATTTGCTCAGATTTTATTGAAAGATATAATAAATAATGATTAAAGCGATAATTTTTGATTTAGACGGTGTATTAGTTGATACAAAACAAATCCATTTTGAGGCTTTAAATGCTGCCTTAAAAAAATTTAAATTCAAAGAAATATCTATGGATGATCATATAAAAGTTTTTGATGGTTTACCTACAAATGAAAAACTTAAAATATTGCAAAAAAGAATTGGTCTTCCAAAAAAATATTTTTTAAGAATAAATAATTATAAACAAAAAATAACAACGCAAATACTTAAAAAAAAGATAAAGAAGAATTTTAGAATTGTTGAAATAATGAAAAATTTACATGGAAAGTACAAAATTGCAGTTGCAACTAATGCAGTAAATTCAACATTAAAAATTTGCTTGAATAAACTCGGTATCTCTAAATATATTGATTTTAAACTCTCAAATGAAGATATAGTAAATCCCAAACCAAATCCTGAAATATATCTAAGAATATTTATTAAATTTGGTATATATCCATCAGAAGCACTTATTGTCGAAGACTCACATTATGGTAGAGAAGCTGCTATATCATCTGGTGCAAAACTTTTGCCTATTAAAAAAATTGAAGAATTAGATTTAAAAAAAATAAAGCTTAATTTAATATCAAGAAAAATAACTGATAAAAAAAATATTTCTTGGGAGGATAATAAAATGAATGTTCTTATTCCTATGGCTGGAGCTGGAAAAAGATTTTTTGATGCTGGTTATGTTTTCCCAAAACCACTAATAGAAGTTGATAATAAACCTATGATACAATGGGTAATCGAAAGTTTGAATTTACAAGCTAACTATATTTTTATTATACAAAAGGAACATCAAGAAAAATACAATATTAAAAGTGTACTAAAAATTCTTCAACCAGAATGTAAAATAATTGAACTTGATCATTTAACTGAAGGAGCCGCGTGCACAACTTTGCTGGCAAAAAAATATATTAATAATTCTGACCCTTTAATAATTGCAAACTCAGACCAATATATAAATTGGAATAGCTCAAAAGCTTTGTACGATTTCAACTCAAAAAATTTAGATGGTGCAATTTTGACCTTTGAGGCCATACATCCAAAGTGGTCTTACGCAAAATGTGATGAAGAAGGTTACGTTACAGAGGTCGCAGAAAAAAAAGTAATTTCCAAAAATGCGACTGTTGGAGTGTATTATTGGAAACATGGCTCTGACTACGTTGAGTCTGCCGAGGAAATGATTAAAAAAGATATAAGAGTAAATAATGAATTTTATGTTTGTCCAGTTTATAATGAATTTTTAGCAAAAAATAAAAAAGTAAAAATTCATAATGTGGATAAAATGTGGGGTTTAGGAACTCCTGAAGATTTAAATAATTTTATCCGAAGTATTAAATGAACTTCAAAAAATTTCTGAAAGCAAAACTAGGTGACAATTATCATCGATTTTATCTTAAAAATATTTTAAGATTAATATTTGGGAAATTTTACCCAATAATTAAAGGTTTTTTGAGAAAAATTTTTCCTAAATTTGATTTTATTAAAAAAAATTTAAGTAAGAAAATTGAGCATCAAAGAATTATTAAAAGTGAACCGGGGTTAATTATTGATTTAACAAAAAATAATTTTTTGACCTACCATTTAAGACCAAAATATTCAAAAGATTTTAATCTTGAAAGTACATATGTTTCAAAGGATAAAATTGCAATAATCATTCAAGGACCCATTAATGAAAAATTTGATTTTCTTAAAAATACGCTGAGTATTTATAAAAAAATATTCAAAAATTGCCTAATAATTGTTTCTACTTGGAAAAATGAAAATATTGACTTAATTAATTCTTTAAAAGATGAAAATACCTTTATCTTATTTAACGAAGAACCTAAAAAATCTCAAAAAAATATAAATCATCAAATAATTTCTACAAATAAAGCACTAGAATTTGCTTACGAAAAAGGAGCAAAGTATTCGATTAAAACAAGGGCAGATGTGAGAATCGGAAAAAACAATTTAGAAAGTTTTTTAATTTCTTTGATAAAAACGTTTCCAGTTAAAAAGAATGATTTAATTAGTTCTAGAATTATTGTGCCTAGTTTAATCACTTTTAAATATAGAATTTATTCATTAAGCGATATTGTAATGTTTGGTGAAACAACTGATTTATTAAAATATTTTGATAAAGAGACATTTATCGATGGACTAAAAAAATTTGGGTTAGATGAAAATAATCTTTTAAAAAATGAAACACCTGTAGTAGCTGAAATTTTTTTATGTTCAAGATTTTTGCATAAACTGGAAAATAACATATCTTGGACTTTGGATAGTTGGTGGAACTGCTTAAAAAATTATTTTTGTATAATTGATAATTCTTCACTAGATTTATTTTGGAATAAATACGATTGGGAGTATGAATATAGATATATCAGAACATATTCAAATAAATTTTCAAGAGCGATAGATTTTCAAGATTGGTTGTCTTTATATAATGGTTTTGAAAATAATTGGCATATAGCCTCAAAAGAGCATGAAAAATACGACGAATTTTTAAAACTGAAAAACATTTTTAAGGATTAAATTTTAATCAAATTCATAAAATCTTTAGCTAAATTATCAGGCATAAAAAAATTTGTAACTCCAATTTTATTTACAAGTGTATAATTGTTTTGTTCAAAAACTTTATAAATGTTACTATTAACATAATCTTTCAAAAGAAGATCATTGTTTTCAATTGTAATTAAATTAGGTCGATATTTTTCTAAATCAATACTTTTGATTACTTTTAATTCGTTTCCCTCTACATCAATATTTAAGTAATCAAATTTTTGAATATTGTTTTCACTTAAGATGTGATTAAGAGTAAAACATTTAATTTTAACTTCTTTTTGATTTTCATTTACTTTAATTAATGAATTTTGCTGGTTAATAGGTGAATTTTCATAAAAGACTGTATTGCCATTGAAATCAGATATTGCATAATTCAAGTTGATATCTCTTTTTCTAACAATATTAAATAAGTCAATTGAAGCTTTACTTATATCTATATTAACTCCATTCCAATTTTTATCATATAATTTTGCTGTAAGTGATCCCTTGAAAGGATGATAACAGCCTACATCGACGTATATTCCTTTTTTAAAATTTTTAAAAATACGATTAATGAATATATCTTCACCAAATTCAGCATAATGGAATGAGGGTTTTCTATTTCTTAAAATTTTCAAATGTTTATATAAATAATTTAATAAACTTATTTTTAGTAATTTCTTTTTCACTTTTCTTTATTTATTTTAAGCACACCAATAAAAGCCTCTTGTGGGATTTCAACTCTACCAAATTGTTTAGATCTTGCCTTACCTTTTTTTTGTTTTTCCAAAAGTTTTCTTTTTCTATCAGTGGCACCACCACCATGAATTTTTGTCAAAACATCCTTCTTAAAACCTTTAATTGTTTCTCTAGCGATAATTTTTCCGCCAATAGCTGCTTGAATAGGTATCATGAAATTATGCCTGGGAATTAAATCCTTTAATTTTTCACAGACCTCTCTTCCAGTCTTTTGGGCAAAATCTTTGTGTATCATCATAGCTAATGCATCAACAGGTTCACTGTTTACTAAGATACCTAATTTAACTAAATCTCCTTCTCTGTGTTCGATTATTTCATAATCAAAGCTTGCATATCCACTTGTCATTGACTTTATTCTATCATTAAAATCAAAAACAACCTCATTAAGTGGTAATTCATAAGAAATAACTGCTCTGTTACCTGAATAGCTTAAATTGGTTTGAATACCTCTTTTATCCTGACATAATTTAATAATTGATCCCAAATAATTATCTGGTGTTATTACCGTAGCTTTTATCCAGGGCTCTTCAATAGATCTAATAAGTGTTGGATCTGGCAAGCTTGAAGGATTTTGTAAATCTTTTATGTCTCCATTGTTTAATTTTACTTTATAAACAACCCCTGGTGTAGTTGTTAATAAATTAACGTCAAATTCCCGTTCTAATCTTTCTGTAATAATTTCAAGATGTAAAAGCCCTAAAAAACCACATCTAAAACCTAAACCGAGAGCAGATGAAGACTCTGCTTCATAAGAAAAGCTTGCATCATTAAGTTGTAATTTTGCTAATCCATCTTTCAATTTTTGATATTCAGAACTATCTACTGGAAATAGGCCACAAAAAACAACGGGTTTACTTGGTTTAAAACCAGGTAAAGCCTCAACTTTTGGTTTTGTCGCATCACAAATTGTGTCCCCAACTTTAGTATCTGATAGAACTTTTATACCTGTTGTTATAAATCCAATTTCCCCAGAATTAAGTTCATTTACATCTTTTGGTTTCGGTGTAAACAAACCTACTTTTTCAACAACATAATCTTGATTAGTTGAAAGCATTTTTATTTTCATATTTTTGGTTATTTTACCATTTATAACTCTGACTAATATTACAACTCCAAGGTAAGTGTCGTACCAGCTATCTACTAGCAAACATTTTAAATCTTGATTTAAATTACCTTTAGGTCCAGGCAATTGATTAACAATTTGTTCCAATATATCATCTATACCTTCTCCAGTTTTTCCTGAACAAGGAATAGCATTTTCAGTATCAATGCCAATAACATCTTCAATTTGTTTTTTTGTTCTATCTAAATCTGATGCTGGTAAATCAACTTTATTTAAAACAGGTATAATTTCATGATTTATATCTAAAGCCTGATAAACATTAGCCAATGTTTGAGCTTCAACTCCCTGAGTACTATCTACAATAAGAATAGAACCCTCACATGCATAAAGAGATCTACTAACTTCATAACTAAAATCAACATGTCCAGGAGTATCTATTATATTTAAAATATACTCTTTACCATTTTTAGATTTATAATTTAGTTTTACAGTTTGAGCTTTGATAGTAATACCTCTTTCCCGTTCAATATCCATTGAGTCTAGTACTTGAGCTTTCATTTCTCTTTCACTCAATCCTCCACATCTATGAATTATCCTGTCAGCTATTGTTGATTTGCCATGATCAATATGTGCGATAATTGCAAAATTTCTAATATGATTAATTGTGCTCATTTTTCTTAAGAACGGATCTTAGCACCAGTTTCATTTTCAACAGTTTTGATAATCAAATTATTTATTTTTTCTAAATCATTATCATTTAAAGTTTTTTCAAAAGATTGAATTGTTACGCTAATAGCTATTGATTTTTGATTTTCAGGAATATTATCACCCTCATAAACATCAAAAACTTTTACATTACTGATTAAACTTTGATCTACACTTGAAATAGCATTTATTAAATCTTGCGAATTAATATTTTTATTTACTACAAAAGCAAAATCTCTCTCTGATTTTTGATAATCTGAAACATAAAATTTGGTTTTTCGATCATTTAATGTTTTTTTAGGTAATTTTAAATTTTCCAAAAAAATCTCAAATCCAACTAAAGACTCTGTTTTCATATCAATATTTTTTATTATATTAGGATGAATTTCACCAAAATAAGCAGCCACCTGTTCTTCTCCTTGATTTAAAAATAATCTACCAGATTTACCAGGGTGATAATAATTTGGTGTCTCACTGTCTATAAAAAATTTTCCTGAATCATATCCTGCTTCAATTAAAGTTTGAGTCACATCTCGTTTGATATCAAACACATCGATATTTCTCTCTTTTTCAATCCAGGACAATCTTGATTTTTTTCCTGATGACAAACCACATACTACAGTATTCTGATCTCCTGGGTTTGAACCAGTGAAGGTAGGACCTATTTCAAATATTGATAAATCTTTAAAACCTCTATCTAGGTTTTTATTCATATACATCATTAAATTTGAGAATATTGAACTTCTTAAAACATTTAATTCAGAACTAATTGGATTTACTATTTTAATTTCTTTTTTTGATCCTCTAAAATAATCATTATAATTTGAGTCTGTAAACGACCAAGTAATTGCTTCAAGGTAACCCTTTGATGCAACTGATCTTTGAAGAAAATGGAACAATTTTTGAGATTTATTTAAAGTAGATTTTTTTCTCTCTTTAATTGGATCAATGATCTTAATCTTATTATAGCCACTTATTCTCACCAATTCTTCAACAATGTCTACTTCTTGTGAAATATCGGGTCTCCAAGATGGAACGATTAATTCTATATATTTTTTTTTCTTTTTAGATTTAAAACCTAGACTTTCTAAAATTTTAATCATTTCTTTGTTAGAAATTTTGAAACTTGATATTTCTTCAAACAAACCAGGATCAAATATAATAGTTTTAGTTTTATATTTTTTAACTTTTTGAATATCTATTTTGCTTATTTCACCACCACAAATTTCTTTAATTAATATTGCAGCTTTATTTAAGCCATCTTCGATTGATAAAGGATCAATACCTCTTTCAAACCTGAACTTTGCATCGGTATCAAGATTTAATTTTTTCGCAGTAGCTCTTATGGACTCTGGCTTAAAATAAGCTGACTCTAATAATATATTTTTCGTATCAAATTCTGTACCTGATCTTGTTCCACCAATAATTCCACCTAATCCTAGAACACCTTTATTATCGCTGATTACACACATTCCATTTTCTAATTTATAATTTTTATTATCAAGAGCAGTGAATTCTTCTCCTTTTTTTGAATTCCGAACTATTATACTTTTATCAATTTTATCAGCATCATAAGCGTGTAAAGGTCGATTTATATCTAGCATTACATAATTTGTAATATCGACTATTGCTGAAATAGGTTTTTGACCTATTGAAATTAGTTTATCTTTAAGCCACTGAGGACTTTCAACATTTTTTACATTTTTTATTAAACAGCTTCCGAAAACATCACAACCCTGATTTTTTTCTTTATTAATTTTTATTTTTAAATTTTGTTTAATATTTGATTTAATTTTATTTTCTTTTAAGTTTATTAATTTTCCAAAACCTGATGCAGCTAGATCTCTTGCGATACCTCTGATACCAAGACAATCCGGTCTATTAGGTGTTATGGATAAATCGATAAGATTAGATACTGATTTTGAAAAATAACTCTTACCAATGTTTTTTTTATATTTTGATGATAGTTCTATTATTCCATCACTTTCATCAGATAAATTTAATTCCGACTCAGAACAAAGCATTCCGTAAGAAGTAACGCCTCTAATTTTAGCTTCGACTAGTTTTGTTTTTGTTTTAGGAATAATAGCTCCTGGAGGGGCATATATTGTAATTAATCCCTCTTTCGCATTAGCTGCACCACATACAACTTTTTTCAATTCTTTTTCTCCGACATCGACATTACATACTTTAAGTCGATCTGCGTTTGGATGTTTTTCAGTTTTGATAATTTTAGCTACTTTGAAAATCTCATTGCCAGGAAAAAGATTTTGTACACTCTCTACTTCTAATCCAATGTTGGTAAGTTGATCTAAAAGATTTTTTTCTTTTAAATTAGTCTTTATGTGATCTTTAAGCCAGTCAAATGTGATTTTCATCTACTTAAGCCTCTGTAATTTGTGGGTACATCTAATGGGTCAAATCCAAAGTGATTTAACCATCTATAATCACAGTCAAAAAAAGATCTCAAGTCATTAATTCCATATTTTAACATTGCCAATCTATCAATTCCAATACCAAATGCATATCCTTGGAACTTAGTAGGATCAACTTTTACATTTTTTAAAACATTAGGATGAACCATTCCACATCCTAAAATTTCAAGCCATTGATCACCTTCTCCTATTATTATTTTTCCATCTTTAATTTCGTATCCTATATCAACTTCTGCAGATGGTTCTGTAAAGGGAAAGTGACTTGGTCTAAACCTCATTTTAATTTTTTCTACTTCGAAAAATTCTTTGATAAAATAATTTAGACACCCTTTTAAATGACCCATATTTATATTTTTATCTATATGAAGACCCTCAACTTGATGAAACATAGGTGAATGTGTTTGATCACTATCAGATCTATAAGTTCTTCCGGGTGCAATAATTTTAAAAGGAGGTTTATCTTTCAACATTGTTCTAATTTGAACAGGTGAAGTATGCGTACGTAATAGTTTTTCTTTTTTTTCATCAAGATAAAATGTGTCATGCATATCTCTTGCAGGATGGTTGTCTGGTGTATTTAAAGCTGTAAAATTGTTATATTCATTTTCGACATCTGGACCTTCTTCAACACTGAAACCTATTTCAGAAAAAATAGAAGATATTTCATCAATAGTTTGTGACACTGGATGAATTTTGCCTCTTACAAATGGCCTTTCAGGTAAAGTAATGTCTACGTTTTCCTTTTGAAGCTTTTCGTTTATTTCGGCATTTTCTATTTCGTTAATTTTTAAATTTATTAAATTTTGAAGCTCATCCTTAATAATATTTAGATCAGAAGCAAATTTTTTTCTCTCAGACTCAGCTATTGTTCCAATTTTTCTGAATTGCGACGAAACTAATCCATTTTTACCAAACAAATCTGATTTTATTTGATTAATCTCTTTAAGATTTAATTTATTATTAAGCTTTGAGAGGAATTCTTCTTTTAATTTTTTAAGATCTGACATTTTTACAGATTATTTCTTCAGTAAAATAAAACAATAGAGAAGATTAATTTAATGCAGATTGTGCTTTTTGGACAATAGTTTTAAAGGCTTCAGGACTATCGTACGCTATCTCAGCTAGAATTTTTCTATCAATTTTTACGCCACATTTATTCAATCCATTTATAAATTTTGAATATGTTAGGCCCTCAGCTCTAACTCCAGCGTTAATTCTTTGTATCCATAAGGATTTAAAATCTCTTTTTTTATTTCTTCTATCTCGGTAAGCATATTGCATAGCTTTTTCCATCGCTTGCTTTGCAACTCTGATAGTATTCTTTCTTCTTCCCCACTGCCCTTTTACAGCTTTTAATACTTTTTTATGTTTAGCTCGACTTGTTACACCTCTTTTTACTCTTGCCATATTAACCTCTTAAACTGTACGGCATGTATGATTTAACAATTTTGCCATCTTGCTTGGACATTGTCGTCGTACCTCTTAATTTTCTTATTTGTGAATTTGTTCTTTTAATCATGCCATGTCTTTTACCAGCCTGAGCCGTTATAACTTTACCTCTAGCAGAGATCTTAAATCTTTTTTTTGCTGAGCTTTTTGTTTTTAGTTTTGGCATAATTGTGCGAGGTTATACATAGAAAGAAATACATTTACAACCAATATTAAAGCCTATAAAGGCTGAATAACCATTATCATTTGTTTTCCGTCAAACTTTGGTTGAAGCTCTATTTTTCCAATATCCTTCATATCTTCCTTAATTTTAGCCATAAGTTCATTTCCAAGATGAGAATGTTGAAGTTCACGGCCTTTGAATCTTATTGTAAATTTTACTTTATCGCCCTTTGCAATAAATTTTTTTGCATTTTTAACTTTAAACTCATAATCATGAGTCTCGGTTACTGGTCTCATTTTAATTTCTTTTAAAGCAATTATTTTTTGTTTTTTTTTAGCAAGATTTGCTTTTTTTTGAGCATCATATTTATATTTTCCCATATCCATAATTTTACATACTGGAGGATTGGCATTTGGGGCTATTTCAATTAAATCAAGTCCTTCATTTTTAGCTTTATTAATTGCTTCATTGGTATTAAGAATACCCAAATTATTTCCATCACTTCCTATTACCTGAACCTCTGGTGATGAAATTCTATTATTTGATTTAGGACCACGGTCCTTAGTTCTTTTTTGAAAGTAATTTTGTTTGAAATCTGCCACTTAATTCGAAGATACTTTGTTTAAAGCAGAAAAAGTTTTTAAAAATAAATCTAATTTCATATTCTCTTGTTTATTAGAATCCAATCTTCTAATAGTTACACTGTTAGTGTCAACTTCTTTTTTACCACAAATCAGTAAAATTGGTATTTTTGCTAAAGAATGTTCTCTAATTTTATAATTTAAATTATGATTTTTTAAATCAACCATTGAACTCATACCTGCTTCTTTAATTTTTTTTGAAACTTTTTTTGAATAATCCTCAAAATCTTCTGAGATTGGAATAACAACTGTTTGCAAAGGGGAGATCCAAAAAGGAAATTTACCTGCATAGTTTTCGATTAAAATTCCAATAAATCTTTCAAGTGATCCGAATAATGCTCTATGCAACATTACCGGAACTTTTTTAACTCCATCTTTGTCCACATAAGTAGCACCTAATCTACCAGGTAAATTAAAATCAACTTGCAAAGTTCCGCACTGCCAATCTCTTCCAATTGCATCTCTTAAAACAAATTCAATTTTAGGTCCATAAAATGCACCCTCACCTTTATTAATACTATATTCTAATTTAGTTGCTTTAACTGCTTCTAGTAAAGCTGACTCTGCTTTATCCCATACACTGTCATCACCTACTCTTAGTTCTGGTCTATCAGAATATTTTAGAATGACATTTTCAAAACCTAAATCTTTATAAATTTCTAAAATAAGACTAGTAACTACCAAGCATTCTTCTGTGATTTGATCTTCAGTACAAAATATATGAGCATCATCTTGTGTAAATGCCCTAACTCTTAGAAGACCATGCAATGCACCAGAAGGTTCATAACGGTGCACTTTTCCAAATTCAGACATCTTCAAAGGTAAATCTTTATAACTTTTAAGGCCTTGGTTAAAAACTTCTACACACCCTGGGCAATTCATGGGTTTAATTGCAAATACTTTCTCATCTGGAGTAGTTGATGTATACATGTTTGCTCCAAATTTTTCCCAATGCCCTGATTTTTCCCATAAAGTCCTATCTAAAACCTCAGGTGTATTTATTTCTTTATATCCAGCTATATTTTGCTTCATTCTCATATAATCAATTAATTTTTGAAATAGTATCCAACCCTTTTCATGCCAAAAAACTGAACCTGGACTTTCCTCTCTAAAATGAAAAAGATTCATCTCTTTACCTAATTTTCTATGATCTCTTTTCTCAGCTTCCTCAATTCTTTTTAAATGTTCATCTAAATCTTTTTGGGATGCCCAACTTGTACCATAAATTCTTTGAAGCATTTCATTTTTTGAGTCACCTCTCCAGTATGCGCCTGAAACTTTAGTTAATTTGAAATATTTTCCAATTTTACCAGTTGATGTTAAATGAGGACCTCTACATAAATCATGCCAATTTCCATGAAAATAAATTGAAACCTCTTCGCCTTTTGGAATATTTTCTATCAATTCAGCTTTGTAGATTTCCCCTTTTTTTCTAAAATGATTAATAGCTTTATCTCTGTCCCATACTTCTCTTTTTGTAATTTCGTCCCTATCAACAATTTCTCTCATTTTGTTTTCAATTTTATTTAAATCCTCTTCAGTAAAAGGTTCTTTTCTAGCAAAATCATAATAAAAACCATTGTCAATTACTGGTCCTATTGTAACTTGTGTTCCTGGAAAAAGCTCTTGAACAGCCATCGCTAATATATGAGCTGTATCATGTCTTATAGTATCAAGACCTTCTTCGTTTTTTGCAGTAAAAATTTTTACTTTACAATCTTTTTCAATTAAAAAATTAAGATCTTTTAACTCATTATCTACACTTATAACCATTGCTTGTTTAGCTAATGATTTACTAATTTTTTCAGCAACTTCAAAACCTGAAACTGCTTTAGAAAATTTTAAATTTTTTCCATCTGGTAGTGTTATTGTGGGCATTTAATTTAACAATCTTTTATATTCTGAATAAGTAGAAAAACACATTTTTTCAACATTAAATTTTTTTATTATGTTTTTTCTACCTTCAATCCCAATGGTTTTCAATCTACTTTCATCCATTGTTAAAGCTCTTATAATTTTTTTACAAAGTGATTTTGGGTCTCCAGCTTCAAACAATAGTCCAGTCATTTCATCAATAATTGTCTCATTGGAACCACCTATATTACTTGCAATTATTAATTTTTGCATTGATTGAGCCTCCACAGAAACTCTACCAAAAGCTTCTGGCTCTATAGATGCAGAAATAACTATATCTGAAATTTTATATGCTAAAGCCATATCTTTACAATGATCTACAAACTTTATTTGTTTAGAAATATTATATTTTTCACATAACTTGACTAATTTTTTTTTATACAAATCTCTTCCTTGATCGTCACCTAAAATAACCGCATAAAAAGCTTCATAACCAAGTTCAATATTTACTAAATTTACTGCTTCAATAAATAATTCTTGCCCCTTCCAAGATGTTAGTCTTCCTGGCATTAAAATAATTTTTTTATTTTCAAAAATCTCCCATTTTTCTAAAAGTTTTTTCTCTTCTACTTCAATGGTTGTGCTTGGATCAAAATAATCAACATTTATACCCCTGAAAATTACCAAAAGTTTTTTTTTTATATCAATTAATGATGCATAATTTTCTTTAATGTGAGAAAATATAAAATTTGAACCTGCTATTATTAGGTCTGATCTAACCATAACTGAATTATAAAATTTTTTCAACTTTCCACTAAAATTATAAGTGCCATGGAAAGTTGTAACGAACTTTCTACCAGTCAATTTAGATGCTACTAAACAAGACCATGCTGGAGCACGGCTACGAGCGTGGACAATCGATATATTGTAAAATAAGATAATGCCAATCAAAATAATTGTATTAAAGAGAATTAATATTGGATTTTTACTATGAACTGGTAACCGAATTAATTTTACTTTTTTTTTGTCTATAAATTTTATTAAATCTCCTCCACTTGTTACAATAAATGATTCACAATTATTTTCTGGCAAGTAATGAGCAATATCATAACAACCTGTTTCTGCTCCACCATAACCTAATTTGGGAATAACTTGTAAGACTTTAAAATTAGAAGACATTTGATATGATTATATATTAATCAATATTACTTATAAACTTTTATGAATAATTTTAGTTATTACAAAATAACAAAAAATAAAAAAATTAGATATCTTAAAATTTCAAAAAAAAAGGGGACTTATGTTGTTTTTCTTCACGGATTTATGTCAGATCTTGAGGGTAAAAAACCACGATCATTTCTAAATTTTTCAAAAAAGAATAAACTAGGTTTTTTAGCACTTGAATATTCTGGACATGGTAAATCTTCAGGGAAATTCACAGATGGAAATATTTCTAAATGGTCTAAAGAATCATCATTTTTGGTTAAGAAGATTGTTAGGAAAAATGATATTATAATTATTGGTTCTAGTATGGGTGCCTGGATTGCTCTTAATCTAATTTTAAAATTCAAAAAACAAATTAAAGGATTTATGGGTATTGGTTCTGCTCCAGAATTTTTAGAAAATCTTATGTGGAAGAAGTTTTCAAATAAAATGAAAAAAGAAATTATTAAAAATGGAATAATAAATTTAAAACACGGAGATTATGAATATCCACTTACACTTCAACTTATGAAAGATGGGCAAAAAAATAAAATTTTGCACAAAAAAATAAATCATGATTTAAAGGTTGTTATGATACATGGAAGTAAAGATACCTCGGTACCAGTAATATACTCAAAAAAAGTGTTAAAAATTTTTAAATCTAATAAGAAAAAATTAGTTATAATAAAAGATGGTGATCATAGTCTTTCATCACCCGGATCATTGAAAATTTTAAAAAAAGAACTTAGTTCAATTATTAACTAACTTCTTTTATTTTTGGATTTAATGTAATTGGATTATCAAGTTTATTAATCATTTCTTTCGGACAAACTTGAATGAAATTTTGAATTTCCTCCTCAAAATTATCTATAATCTTTTTAGATAATTGTGAGTTAGTTTCTTTTGAATGTTCTAAAACTAATTTTTTTAAAAAGTTCTTCCAATAATCAGTCTCAACATCTTGCCAAACAACAGAATCTAAATTTACTTTTTTTTCAAATTCTTTGGAAATGTCGTATATAAATGCCATCCCTCCAGTCATACCAGCTGCAAAATTATCTCCAACTGCTCCAAGGATTACAGCAGTTCCTCCAGTCATATATTCACAACCATTAGAATCACATCCCTCAACAACTGTTATAGCACCAGAATTTCTTACTGCAAATCTATCACCTGCTTGTCCAGCAGCAAAAAGTTTTCCAGATGTAGCTCCGTAAAGAACTGTATTGCCAATAATTGTATTTTCATTAGATATTAAATTACTTTCATCTGATAATTTAATAACAATTGTTGCTCCTGATAAACCTTTACCAACATAATCATTTGCGTCCCCTTTTAAATTTAATTTTAATCCCTTAGATGCAAAAGCTCCAAAAGATTGTCCTGCGGAACCTTTAAAATTTAAAGTTAGAAAGTTAACATCCAATTTTTCATAACCATACTTTGTATAAAGATTGTGAGAAATTCTCGTACCAACTGCTCTATTTGTGTTCTTAATAAGAAATTCTTTTTCAATTTTTTCAGAATTATCCAATGATTTTTTTATCTCAGGCCAAATTTCTTGGTCTAACGTTTTTGGAACTTCATTAATTTCTTGTGACTCACAATACCTTTTGTTGTTGCCTGGGTCTGCTTGAACAAATAAAGGATTTAAATCTAAATCATCTAAATTAGGTGAACCTTTATTTACTTGCATTAATAGATCTGTTCTTCCAATAATATCGTTTAATGATTTGAAACCCAGTTCAGCTAAAATTTCTCTCACCTCAGATGCAATAAAAGTAAATAAATTTACAACTTTATCTGGTGTGCCAGTGAATTTTTCTCTTAATTTTTCATCCTGTGTGCAAACACCAACTGGGCAGGTATTTGAATGGCATTGTCTTACCATAATACATCCCATTGCAACTAAAGCTGTTGTGGCAACCCCGAATTCTTCAGCTCCCATCATAGCAGCAATAACCACATCCCTACCGGTTTTAATTCCACCATCTGTTCTTAAAGTAACTTTATGTCTTAAATTGTTTAGAGTAAGAACTTGATTGGCCTCTGTTAAGCCCATTTCCCAAGGTATACCAACATACTTTACACTTGTTTGTGGAGTAGCTCCAGTTCCACCATTATGTCCTGAGATTAAAATTATGTCTGCTTTAGCTTTTGCTACACCTGCAGCAATCGTTCCTACACCTGATGAAGCAACCAATTTTACTCCAATTCTAGCTTTTGGATTTATTTGCTTTAGGTCATAAATTAATTGAGCCAGATCCTCGATTGAATAAATGTCATGATGTGGTGGAGGAGAAATTAAGGTAACTCCAGGAGTCGAATGTCTTAATCGAGCTATTTCATCTGTAACTTTAAATCCAGGTAATTGTCCACCTTCACCAGGCTTTGCTCCTTGGGCAATCTTTATTTCTATTTCATTACAATTATTTAGATAATTTACTGTCACTCCAAACCTTGCTGAAGCAATCTGTTTTACTCTTGAATTAGCACTATCTCCATCATTCATAACTTTGAATCTTTTTTCATCTTCACCACCTTCACCACTACAAGATGCTCCTTTGATCCTATTCATACCTATAGCTAGAGTTTCGTGTGCTTCCTTAGATAATGCCCCGTGAGACATACTTCCACTACCAAATCTTTTTAGAATTTTTTCTATAGGTTCGACTTCTGATAGTTCTATTGGTGGGCCCAATTTTTTTTTTCTAAAATTTATTAAATCTCTTAAATTTATAGGTGGCAAATTATAAATACCTTCTGCATATTTCTTGTAAGCATCATAAGAGTTTGAGCCTACTGCGCTCTGTAACAAATGTATAAGCTTGCCTTGATATTGATGTGTTTCTCCATTTTTTCTATATCTATAAATACCACCAATAGGTAATACCGTTTCCGTACTTTCAAATGCTTCTTTATGAATTTCTCTTATTTTCTTCTCAATACCAGTCAAGCCAATTCCTGATATTTTTGAGGTCACGCCTGGAAAATAATCATCAACAATTGTTCTACTGAGGCCAACTGTTTCAAAATTACATCCACCTCTGTAAGAACTTAAAACTGAAATTCCCATTTTAGACATTATTTTTAAAAGCCCAGCATTTACACATTTGATATACCTTTGGACACATTCATCAAAACTAAATTGACCAAAGAGTTTTTTTGAATGTCTTTGATATAAGCTATCTAAAGCCAGATATGGATTAACTGTAGTAGCACCAACCCCTATTAATGTTGCAAATGAATGGGTATCTAACGCTTCTCCAGACTGAACATTGATTGAAACGTAACCTCTCAATTTTTTTTTAATCAAAAAAGTATTAATAGCACCCACACATAATAACATAGGTATAGGTAGTTTTTTTGAAGAAAGATCTTTATCACTAAGAATAATCTGTGTAATACCTTGTCTTACAGCAATTTCTGCTTCTTTTTGAATTCTTTTAATAGCCTCAGCCAAATTCTCATCTTCGTCAAATGTGCAATCTATATTTATTGAATCTTTACCAAAAAAATTAATAAATTTATTAAATTGTGAATTAGATAAAATTGGACTGTTTAGCACATAAATATTTTCTTTTGTTAAGGTATCAAAATCTAAGATATTTCCCAAATTTCCAAATCTTGTTTTTAAACTCATTACTTTATTTTCTCTCAATGAGTCTATTGGGGGATTGGTAACTTGACTAAAATTTTGTCTGAAAAAATGATATAATGGTCTGTACCTATCAGATAAAACAGCTAAAGGTGTATCATCTCCCATTGATCCAGTCGCTTCTTTTGCGTCCTCAGCCATAGGGTGCAAGATAAGCTCTAGATCCTCTAGACTAATTCCAAAAGTATATTGTCTTCTTCTTAAATTCTCACCATCAAAATTATTTTGCTCCTTGGAAATAGGTAATTTTTCATCTAAATCAATAATTTGAGAATTAAAATGCTTAAACTCCTTCGCTAGATAATCTTTTATCTGATTATTTGGAAAAATTTTTCCTTTTTCAATCCTTACTCCAATAATTTCACCAGGGCCCAATCTACCTTTAGATAAAATTTTTTTTTCATTTAATTCTATCATTCCAGTCTCAGATCCTGCAAAAAGCATTTTATCTTTAGTAATAGCATATCTGAGAGGTCTAAGCCCGTTTCTATCATTAGCAGCAATAACCCATTCATTATCTGTAGCTGCAATAGCGGCAGGTCCATCCCATGGCTCCATTGTGCTATTTAAAAAATTAAATAGTTGTTGATGATTTTTTGGGAGTGTTTTGTTTTTTTTTGACCAAGCATCTGGAATCAACATTAATTTAGCTAAAGGTGCAGGCTGACCTGATTTATTTAGAAGCTCAAATACATTATCCAATGCAGCAGAGTCTGAAACACCTTTTTGAATAACAGGTTTTAAATTTTCTATATTATCAAAAAGTGGACTTCTCATTTCTTGCTCATGAACTCGCATCCAATTTTTATTTCCTTTGTAGGTGTTAATTTCACCATTATGGGCAATTGCTCTAAAAGGTTGGGCCAAACTCCAACTAGGAGCTGTATTGGTCGAAAATCTTTGATGAAATATTGCGTATCGAGAAATAAACCTTTTGTCTCTTAAATCCAAATAAAAGTCTGATATTGCCTCAGCTAAATACAGCCCTTTATAAATAATTGATTTTGAGCTGATTGAACAAATGTAAAAATTATTTAATGACAACTCAAAAGCTTTATTTTCAATTTTTTTTCTTGTTTCGTAAATTTTTCTCTCTAAATTTTTATCTATTAAATTTGGGTCATTAGGTTTAAATAATACCTGGATAATCTCTGGCATTGTTTGAAACGCTTTTTCTCCTAAAATTTTAGGATTTACAGGAACTTGTCTCCAACCATAAATACTGAAATTATTTTTTGTTAATTCACTTTCTACAATAGTTTTACAACTCTCTTGAGAGGAATAATCGTTTCTAGGTAAAAAAATCATACCTACACAAATTTCTGAATTATCATAGTCATGACCTGTTACTTCAATTTTTTCTATAAAAAAATCTTTTGGGATTTCAACATGTATGCCTGCACCATCACCTGTTTTTCCATCTGCATCAACTGCTCCTCTGTGCCAAACTGCTTTTAATGCCTCAATACCATACTCAACAATTTTTCGAGATTTTTTTCCTTCAGTAGAGGCAATTACACCTACTCCACAAGCATCATGCTCCATGTCTTTAGAATAAACATTATTTTCAGTCAAAAGTTTCAAATTTTTTTTATAATTATTCATTAGGCTACTTTTGTTTTTCTTTGCTCGTTTCTTTCTAAGTAAGTTTTTATGGCCTCGGCTGCGTCTCTACCATCCTTTATAGCCCAAACAACCAATGATGCACCTCTAACTATATCTCCAGCAGCAAATACACCCTTTAAATTAGTTTCCATAGTATCAAAATTAGTTTTTAAAGTTCCCCATTTTGTTACTTGTAATTCTTTTGAATCAAATAAATGTGGTAGATCCTCAGGATCGAAACCAAGAGCCTTGATAACCATATCAGTTTTTATTTCAAATTCAGAACCTTCCTTTACCTGAGGTCTTCGCCTACCTGTATCATCAGGTTCACCTAATTGGATTTGATTTACAATTAATTTTTCTATTTTATTTGTGCCTATGAATTCTTTTGGGCTTGATAACCAAACGAATTCTACACCTTCTTCTTCAGCATTTGCAACTTCTCTTGCAGAACCTGGCATATTTTCTTTATCTCTTCTATAGAGACATTTAACTGATTTGGCTTTTTGTCTTACCGAAGTTCTAACACAATCCATTGCAGTATCTCCACCACCAATAACAACAACATCTTTTCCTTCAGCATTCAAAATTCCTTTGTCAAATAATTCTACTTTATCTCCTAATCCTTTTTTATTTGAAGCTGTTAAAAATTCCATTGCTGGAAAAATATTTTCTAAATCATTTCCTGGTAAGTTAATTTCTCTTGGTTTGTATACTCCGGTTGCAATCAAAATTGCATCATGCTTTTTTCTTAATTGTTCTAAATTAGCATCTTTACCAACTTCAAAGTTTTGTACAAATTCAATGCCTCCATCTTTTAGAAGTTTAGTTCGTCTTTCGACCACATATTTCTCTAGTTTAAAATTTGGAATACCATAAATTAATAATCCTCCAGCACGATCATATCGATCATAAACCGTTATTTTATATCCATTCTTTCTTAGTTGTTCAGCTGCTGCTAAACCTGCTGGACCTGCTCCAATAATACCAACGCTTTGTTCCTTTTCATATTTAATCTCGATCGGTTTAACCCAGCCTTTTTCCCAAGCATTATCAGTTATATATTTTTCCATTGATCCAATGGTTACTGTCCCATGCCCTGACTGTTCAATAACACAATTTCCTTCACAAAGACGATCTTGTGGGCATATTCTTCCACAGACTTCGGGCATATTATTTGTACTTTGAGATAACTCGTAGGCTTCTTGTAATCTTCCCTCTGCTGTTAATTTTAGCCAATCAGGAATATTATTGCTAAGAGGACAGTGAACTTGGCAAAATGGAACCCCACATTGTGAACATCTGCTTGACTGTTCTTCTGCCTTTTGTTTAATAAAATCATCATAAATTTCATTAAAATCTTCTCTTCTATTAGCCACATCTCTTTTAGGTGGAGTTTGTTGACCTATTTTTACAAATTTTAGCATTTTATCAGTCATAATTTTTTAGAATCGGGTTAAATTATACATTGTTTTTTATAGTAAAAGAAATATTTAGGTCAGTATATATGACCTATATTTAATTAAAATGGGCTTAAAATAAAGATATTTTAATTTTTGCATACCTAATATGATTAAATCGAATTGTTTTAAAAGGATATTTTTTAAGTTACGAAACACATATGTTTCAAGATTTTATAGAAATTCTTATTTTATCTGCAATTCAAGGAATATCAGAATTTTTACCAATAAGTTCTTCAGCTCACTTAATTATAGTTTCTAGCCTATACGATCTAAAAACAAGTTCACTATTAATAGACATAAGCTTACATTTGGGATCTTTGTTTGCAATAATTTTTTTTTTTAGAAAAGATTTATTTGATCTCAAAAATAATCAAAAATTATTAAAGCTAATCATAATTGGTTCAACGCCACTCATAGTTTTTGGATACATACTATATTCAACTGAATTAATTCATCTTTTGAGAAACATTGAAGTTATAGCTTGGACAACATTATTATTTGGAATTATTTTATATTTTGCTGATCAAAGAAAAATTGATCAAAATATTTCATCAAACCTCAATGTTAGATCTATTATAATTATTGGATTGTTTCAAATTCTTGCATTAATACCTGGTGTCAGCAGAGCAGGTATTACTATGACAGCTGCAAGATTTTTAAAGTTTAATAGAGTAGACTCTGGTAAAATTTCATTTTTACTTTCTATCCCTGCACTGGCTGGAGCAAGTTTTCTTGGATTAAAAGATATAAACAATGAATCTTTAGAAATAAATATTTTAGTAATCATCGCTGTAGTTTTGTCTTTTCTATTTTCTTATATGACGGTAAAATTTTTTTTGAATTATATAAATAGATTTTCTTTAAATATTTTTGTAATCTATAGATTAATAATTGCTATTATTTTGTTAATGATAATTTATTTATAAGTTGATCTTTTTATCAAAGGCAGTAATTGAGAAAGTAAAACTCCACATAATATAAAAAAACATCCTAACAAATTATTTATTCCTAATACTTGATTTAACAGAAACCAAGCTGCAATAGTTGCAAAAACACCCTCTAATGAAAAAATGATTGCTGCTGGAGCAGGTGTTATATTTTTTTGAGCATAAATTTGTAAAACAAAAGCAAACCCGCCTGAAAGAATTCCTGCATATAAAATTGAATCTAATTCATTTAAAATATTTTTAATTATGAATTCTTCGTAAATTAATCCTATCACAAAAGAAAATAAAGCTACCAATAAAGTTTGGATTGCACCTAAGGTTAAAGGTAAATTATATTTAGTGATAATCATTCCAGTAAAAATTATATGTGTACTCCAAAACAAAGCACCAAATATTACAAGAGTGTCCCCAAGTCTTACTGTAGCATCGTAAAAATTTGTAAGAAGATAGCCACCAATTAGACATAAAACAACAGAAGGCCACACACTCCAATGTATTGATTTTTTTTTAAATATAAAAATTATTATTGGTACCATGGGAACATAGAAAATTGTAAAAAATGCTGCATTCGCCACATCTGTATAAAGAAGAGCAACCTGTTGTAACGCAGAACCTAAAAAAAGTGACAAACCAATTAGAAAAGATAGAACAATAAATGTTTTCAAATCTAATTTAAACTCTGATTTAAACTTTTTTACTTCAAATAAGAAAGCAAGAGGAACAATGGCTAAAAATCCTACGAAAAATCTTACAGCATTAAAAGTAAACGGACCTATATCATCCATGCCTGTATCTTGTGCAATAAATGTAGTTCCCCAAATGAATGTGCACAATAATGCGCTCAATAGTGAAACGGTTTTTGACATATGCTTTAGACTGCTAGCTTATAAGCAAAATTTTTACCTAAATTTTCTTTTAATTCATTATTAAAACGAGCTGCTTCTGCCCCATCAATAATTCTGTGATCGTAAGATAATGATAAAGGGAGCATCGTTCTTGTTACAAATTTACCATCTAAAAAAACTTGTTTTTTTTCAGACCTTCCAACTCCTAAAATTGCAACTTCAGGATAGTTTATAATTGGTGTGAAAAATGATCCACCAATTCCACCTAAACTTGTTATAGTCATAGATCCACCAAACAACTCTTTTTTATCGATTTTAAGATTTCTACATTGATCACTTAGATTTTTTAGCTCGGAACTTATTAAATTTATATTTTTATTATCTGCATTTCTAAGTTTTGGAACCATTAAACCATGCGGAGTATCCACAGCTATCCCAATATGATAATATTTTTTAACAGTCATTTTTCCTTCATCTATTTCATCAATAGAACTATTAAAATTTGGAAACTTTTTTAATGATGCTGTCAAAGCTTTAACTATAAAGGCTAAAGGTGTTATTTTTTTCTTTTCGCCTGTATAAATATCAGTCAATGATTTTCTAAATTCTTCAAGCTCTGTTATGTCTGCCTCATCATGATTAGTGACATGGGGAATGTTCGTCCACGAATTCATTAGATATTTGGATGATAGTTTTTTTACTCTTGGTATATCTTTGATTTCTACTTCTCCAAATTCAGAATGGGTGTAATCTTGTTTTATCCTTTCATTATTTTTAGTTTTATCGTTTGATGTATTATTTGACCTTGATGCAACAAACAACTTAACATCACTCTCAATAACTCTACCTTTTCTTTCACTCCCAACAATTTGGTTAATATCAACGCCAAGTTCTCTTGCAAATTTTCTTACTTTCGGACTTGCTGATGAAATATTTGTAACTTTATTTTGATGTGTTGTGATCTCATTAATTTCAGATTTTATTGCCTGAACTTTCTTAAATTCTTTTTCAATTATTGGTTTTTTATGAACCTTTTCTTGAATAGATGAATTATTTTCTAATGTTAGTATTAAATCACCTTCCGAAACTTTATCTCCAACTTTTAATTTTAATGTTTTAATTTTGCCATTTAGATTTGATGGAATTTCTACACTTGATTTGTCACTTTCTATTGTTATCAAAGGATCATTTTTTTTTAATGTTTGGCCTTCTGAAACTAAAACTTCTATCACTTCGACATCTTTGAAATCTCCAATATTAGGTACTTTTATTTCAGTTTCTGACATTATAATTTGGTTGGCATTGGTTTAGTTGGATCAATTTTATATTTTTTGATGGCATCTTTTGCAAATTTAGATGCAATTAGTTGTTCTTTGGCCAGTACACTTAGGCCATAAGAAACAACATGTTCTTTATCAACTTCAAAAAAATTTCTTAAATTTTTCCTAGTATCACTTCGCCCGAATCCATCTGTTCCTAGTGAATAAAAACTTTTATTTACATAAGGTCTAATTTGATCAGAATTCATTCTCATATAATCAGAAGCAGCTAGAATAGGTCCCTCGGTTTTACCTAAACACTTTTCAACGTAAGATTTTTTTGGTTCTTTATCTGGGTTTAAAAGATTGTATCTTTCCACCTCCAAACCATCTTTTCTTAATTCATTAAAACTTGTCACACTCCATATTTCACTATCTATTTGATAATCTTTTTGTAAAATTTCTGCACCCTTAATCATTTCCCTTAAAATTGTGCCAGAACCTAAAAATTGAATTTTAGTTTTTTTGTATTTATTAAATTCCTTAATTTTATACATTCCTTTTAAAATTCCTTCCTCACAATATTTATCTTTTGGCATCTCAGGATGAGGATAATTTTCATTCATAGTTGTAATGTAGTAAAAAACATTTTCATTTTTTTCATGCATCCTTTTTAATCCTTCTCTAAAAATAACTGCCAACTCATAGTGAAAAGTAGGATCGTATGATACACAATTTGGAATAGTTGAGGCCATAAGATGACTGTGACCATCTTGATGTTGCAAACCTTCTCCTGCTAAAGTCGTTCTTCCAGCTGTGGCACCAATTAAAAATCCTCTAGACTGACTGTCTGCACCTGCCCAAGCAAAATCTCCAATTCTTTGAAATCCAAACATTGAGTAGAAAAGATAAATAGGTATCATTTCGATATCATGGTTCGTGTATGAGGTTCCAGCTGCAATCCAAGACGACATCGCTCCAGCTTCTGTAATACCTTCCTCCAATACTTGTCCACTTTTTTCTTCTCTGTATGAGCTTAATTGTGCAGAGTCCTCAGGTTCATATTTTTGACCTTCATGAGCATATATTCCAACTTTTTGGAAAAAACCCTCCATACCAAATGTCCTCGCTTCATCTGGAATAATTGGTACCAATCTCGGCGCAACATTTTTATCTCGTAAAAGATTTGTTAACATTCTCACTAAAGCCATAGTGGTGGACATCTCTTTCTGACCTGTTGAAGCTTTCATATTGTCAAAAATATCTTTTGGAGGAGCTTTGATCGGTTTTGCAAAAGTAGTTCTTTCTGGAATAAAACCACCCAACTGAAGTCTTCTCTCTTTAATATATTTTATTTCGGGTGAATTTTGATCAGGTTTATAATATTCAATATTTTTAACCTGCTGATCAGTTAAGGGAACGTCAAATCTATCTCTATAATACATTAGATCATCAACATCTAATTTCTTAGTCTGGTGTGTGGTGTTAACACTTTCTCCACTTTTTCCCATTCCGTATCCTTTAATGGTCTTAGCAATAACAACTGTTGGGCTCCCAATATTTTTAGATGCCTTGTCATAAGCAGCAAAAACTTTATGAGGATCATGACCGCCTCTATTTAGTCTCCAAATATCCTTGTCTGAAAGGCTTGAAACTAATTCTTTAGTTTCTTGATATTTTCCAAAAAATTTTTCTCTTACATAGGATCCATTTCTTGCTTTCATTGCTTGGTATTCACCATCAACTGTTTCATTCATTGTTTTTACTAAGTGGCCTGTTTTATCATTTGCCAATAATTGATCCCAATAAGAACCCCATATAACTTTAATAACATTCCATCCTGCTCCCCTAAAAATTCCTTCTAATTCTTGAATTATTTTACCATTACCTCGCACAGGTCCATCCAATCTTTGAAGATTACAATTAACAACAAATATTAAATTATCTAATTTTTCTCTTGCTGCTAAGCCAATTGCACCTAAAGATTCTGGTTCATCCATTTCTCCGTCACCTAAAAATGCCCAAACTTTTCTACCCTCATCTTTAATCAAGCCTCTGTTTATTAAATACTTCATGTATCTAGCTTGATAAATTGCCAACATTGGTCCTAATCCCATTGATACAGTTGGAAACTGCCAAAACTTTGGCATCAACCAAGGATGTGGATATGAAGACAGACCACCAGGATTAACTTCTTGTCTAAAACTATCTAATTGTTTTTCATTTAATCTTCCTTCAAGAAAAGCTCTTGCATACATACCAGGAGCACTGTGACCTTGAAAATAAACTAAATCACCTCCAAATTTATTATTTTTAGCCCTCCAAAAATGATTCATCCCAACATCATAAAGAGTTGCTGCAGAGGCAAAAGTTCCAATGTGTCCACCAAGTTCAGGAAATTTTTTATTAGCTCTCACCACCATTGCCGCAGCATTCCATCTTATTAAGGATCTTATTCTTCTTTCTATATTTTGATCACCATTAGATTTTTTTTCCTCACTTACAGGAATTGTATTTATATATGGTGTATTTTGTGTATATGGAATATTCGCTCCTTCCATATAAGCTTTATTAATCAATTCTTTAATAAGATAATGAGCCCTTTGATTTCCATCTTTTTTGATGACATCTGAAAGAGACTCAAGCCACTCATTTGTTTCTAATGGATCAATATCTCCTTTACTAACAACCTGAATTATTTCCTTTTTTTCTTTTTCAATATTTTGAGTTGATTGTTTTTTTTCCTCATTTTTTTTTAAAGAATTTTCTGCTTCTTGAATCAAGTTTTCGGTGTTTTTTGGAACGTCCTGATGTAAGGAAGATTTTTGACTAGAACTTGTTAAATTTAATATTATATCACCTTTTGAAACCTTATCTCCAACTTTTACTTCTATAGACTCTATTTTTCCTGAAAATATTGATGGTACTTCAACACTAGATTTGTCACTTTCTATTGTAATAACTGGATCATCTTTTTTAACTTCTTGTCCCTCTTTGACAAGCAATTCAATTACTTCAACATTTTCAAAATCACCTATGTCAGGAACTAATAATTTTTCAGTCATTTTTTATGTCTTATACACTATAAAAAGTTGTTAATTGCAAATCTTAACACATTCTGCTCAATTTTTTGACACTCTTTACATGTATGCTTCAAAAATGATTAAAAAGTTATTAAAATCACTCATTCAGCCAAAAGTGCGCACTTATATAGATGCTAAAATATGGATACAAAAAATTTTATTAGAGGAAAAATATGGAAAGATTAATTCTTAATTCTCTCAACACATAAAGCGACACCCATCCCCCCGCCTATACATAGTGTTGCGCAACCTTTATCTTTTTTTTGTCTTTTCATTTCATGCAACAAAGTTACAAGTATTCTTGCACCAGAAGCACCTATAGGATGTCCAAGAGCAATAGCACCACCATTAACATTAACTTTTTTTTCATCAATACCTAATTCACGAATTACTGCAATGCTTTGAGCGGCAAAAGCCTCATTAATTTCAAATAAATCAATTTCATCTAAACTCCATTTTGCTTTTTTAATTGCCTTACGAACAGCTCCAATGGGTCCCAGACCCATTAAAGATGGATCAACTCCAACTGACGACCATGATACAATTTTAGCTAGTGGTTCAATTTGTTTTTTTTCTGCCTCTTCTAATGAAGTTAATAATAAAGCTGCAGCTCCATCATTGATACCTGAGGAATTTCCTGGAGTGACAGTTCCATTATTCTGAAAAACAGTTTTTAATTTCTCTAAATCAGACATTTTTAAACCTTTTCTTGGATGCTCATCAAGAGCTAAGATATTTCCATTATGATTTACTTTTATCATCTCCTCATTAAATTTATTATTAGTTATAGCTAACTCTGTTTTTTTTTGAGAGTTGAATGCAAACTCATCTTGTTCTTTTCTTGATATATTAAATTTTTTAGCAACATTTTCTGCTGTAACACCCATATGATAATTATTAAATGCGTCCATCAATCCATCATTAACCATTGTATCTAACAATTCATTCTCTGAGATTTTTTTTTTATCTCTATAAAAGATTGAATGAGGAGATATAGACATATTTTCTTGACCACCTGAAATTACATTTTTTGCTTCTCCCAACTTGATTGATTGATAACCTAATATCACTGCTCTCAATCCTGACCCACACACTTGATTAACTATATAAGCAGGTTTTGAAATTGGTATTCCGGCATTTAATGAAGCTTGTCTTGCTGGATTCTGGCCTGTGCCTGCGGTTAATACCTGACCCATTATTACTTCATCGATGTCCTCTTTATCAAAATTCTGTATTTTTAAAACTTCTTTTATTACTATAGATCCAAGTTGATCAGATCTTATTTCTTTTAATGAACCCTTGTAAGTACCTATAGGTGTTCTAATTGCACTTACAATTACTACATCTTTTGATTTATCATCCATAAAATTTTCAGTTTGTCTTATAGCTAAAATACACTAAAAGTTGATATACTGTAATTAAATAAAAATTAATATTGCGCCTGTAGCTCAACTGGATAGAGCGCTTGGCTACGGACCAGGAGGTTCTGGGTTCGACTCCTAGCAGGCGCACCATAATTAGGATTTAATATGTTAAAATGGTTAATTAATTCATCTCTTCAAATGTCAGTAATATATTTCTTTATTATAATTTTTATTATTTTAATATTTTTAACTGTTGTACTATAAAAAATAATGTCTGAAAAATTTGAGCAAATTAGTTTAAAGCCTGGCTTCATGAAACACAATGGTGGAGTTTTATTTAGAAATATATCTGACACAGAGTACGAATTTAAATCCACAATAAATGAAAATCACTTGAATGCTGCTGGTATTACACATGGAGGCTATTTATCAGCTTTAGTTGATGCTGGTGCTGGAACAGCTGCTCACAGATCAGCAGATAATGCCCCATGTGTTACTATTTCATTAGATTTAAAGTTTATTGGAGCATCTAAAGTAGGTAATGAAATTATTGGTCATGTTAAAATATTAAAAAAAACTAAAACTTTAGTATTTTTATTTTGTGAGTTAAGATGTGAAAATAAGATAATTACTTCAGCGTCAGGTGTTTGGAAAATATTAAAAGTAAAGCCTTCAGAATTAGGTCCTGGTGGTTAAATCTTGTTTTTGTGCTAAACTAAATTAAAAAATTTAAAAATGAGAACTTTTTATTTAACGATTCGGTCATGTTTTAGTCTATTTTTGTTCTTTAACAACAACTAGATCTAGTAGGCTCTAAATAACACATACCAAAGATTGAAATGACTAAAAATAAAATTACTGCTGTTCTTGGTCCCACTAATACGGGAAAAACCCATCTTGCAATTGATACTATGTTGTCTTTTGACAGTGGAATGATTGGCTTTCCCTTGAGGTTATTAGCACGAGAGGTCTACGACAAAGTAGTTTTAAAAACTGGGATGAATAAAGTTGCACTAATTACTGGTGAAGAAAAAATTATTCCCTCAAATGCAAAATATTTTCTTTGCACAGTAGAATCTATGCCTATCGATAAAGAATTAGACTTTGTAGCAATCGATGAAATACAAATGTGCTCTGATCATGAAAGAGGTCATATTTTTACTGATAGGTTACTAAATATTAGAGGAAACAAATTAACAATGTTCATGGGCTCTAACACAATTAAAAATATAGTTTCAAAATTAGATGATGATATAGAATTTATAAATAGAGATAGATTATCTAAATTATCTTATTCTGGTCATAAAAAAATCTCAAGAATAGACAGAAAAACTGCAATAATTGCTTTTTCAGCTGAAGAAGTTTATGCAATAGCAGAATTAATTCGTAGACAAAAAGGTGGTGCTGCAATTGTAATGGGATCTTTAAGTCCTAAAACAAGAAATGCACAAGTTGAATTATACCAATCTGGAGATGTTGATTTTCTTGTGGCCACAGATGCAATTGGTATGGGTATTAATATGGACTTAAATCATGTTTATTTCTCTAATCTAAAAAAATTTGATGGAAAAAAATCGAGGCGATTGAATTTATCAGAAATTGGACAAATTGCAGGAAGAGCAGGGAGATATTTAAATGATGGTAGTTTTGGCATTACTGGACAGTGTAAAGAGATAAATGCTGAAGAAGTTGATTTACTTGAAAATCATAAATTTGAAGACTTACAATCATTGTATTGGAGAAATTCAAATCTCAATTTTACTAACTCTTTAATGCTGATTAAATCTTTAGATGAAAAACCTAATAAAAATTGGCTTAGAAAAATAAATGAATGTGAAGATGAAAAAGCGCTTAAATTTTTTTTAAGGGACAAAAATTTTGAAAATATAGAATTTAATGAGAAAAAATTAAAACTTTTATGGGAATGTTGTCAAATACCTGATTTTGTAAAAAAAACTTATGGAAATCATTATGAGGTTATAAGTAATGTCTTTAAATTCTTAAATAGCAAAAAAGGTAAAATAACGGATGATTTCATGCGACTTCAATTAATTAAATTAGACAAATTGGAGGGAAATGTAGATTCTTTATCAAATAGAATTGCAAATGTCAGAACTTGGTCATATGTTTCAAATAAAAATAATTGGATAGAAAACCAAAACTATTGGATTGAAAAAACAAAATTATTAGAAGATAAACTCTCAGATAGACTTCATGAAGAACTTACTAAAACATTTATTGATAAACGAGCTAGTGTACTTGCAAGAGGTCTAAAACAAGATATGGAATTTGATACAAAAATTTTAGATAACAACGACGTGATGATAGATAATCAATTTATAGGCAAAATAAATGGATTAAAATTAGAATTAGATCTAAAAAAAGGAGCTCTTGAAACAGACATTAAATCTCTTAAGAAAGCTGCTAGACAAACAGTTGGGCCAGAGTTAGAAAAAAGGATTCAAATGATCATTGATACAAGTTTAATTGAATTAAATGATGATTTCAAAATTTACTGGAATAGATTTGTTATTGGTAAATTAATACCTGGTAAAGATTATTTGAATCCTAACATCGATTTAATTGTAGATGATATTTTAGAACAAAATCAAAAACAGAAATTAATTAATTTTTTAGAAAAATGGATTAAAAATAAAATTAATACAGTTCTGAAAAGTTTAGTTGATTTAAAAAATATCAAAGAAAAGAATTCTTCCATTAAAGCTTTGGCTTTTCAACTATATGAAAATAACGGAGTTCTCAAAAGGGAAAAAGTTAATGAGTACTTAAAAAATCTAGAACAAAATGAAAGAAAAATTTTAAGGGACCTCGGAGTGAAGTTTGGAAGATATCATATTTTTCTCCATAAACTGATCAAACCTGAAGCTGTTTCTTTAAGAACATTGTTATGGAAAAATTATCATCAAAAAAACTTTAATTTAAAACCTCCAACATTTGGATTAAATTTTATAGAAGATGAGAAATTAGAAAATAAAAATTTCATGCTTTTATGTGGATTTGAAAAGTTTAATAATTATTTTATAAGAATTGATATTTTAGAAAGATTATTTGTACAAATAATCAATTCTGATACAGATAAAAAAAAAGAGATAAAATTAGTTCCAGAGATGGTAAATTTATTAGGTTGTAGTAAAGAAAATTTTAAAAAACTAATAAAAAACATGGGATATAAAATAATAGAAAAAAATAATGAAGTTTTTTTTAAATATTTGCCGGATAAAAAAGTAAAGAAGGATCTAAATAAGAAAAATACAAAAGAAAACCCATTTATAATTTTAAAAAATCTTAATTTTAATTGAGGAAAAATGTTTTTTAAAAAAGATGATAAAAATGATTTAATTGATGTTTGTGCACTTTTAATACATGCTGCCAAGATTGACGAAAATTATTCACTAAAGGAAGAAGAAATTATAAAACAAACACTGCACTTAATTGGCGCAGAAAAAGAAAAACTCGATGAAATAATTAAAAATGCGAAGTTAATTGAAAATGACTCAAATCAGATTCTTTCCTTCACAAAAAAAGTAAAGAATATGGATAATGAAAATAAAATTCAAATTATTGAGGCATTATGGAAAATTATTTATTCAAATAATAACGCAGATATATATGAAACAAACTTGATGAGAAGACTTGCTGGACTATTGTATATTGACAATAAAATTATGGGAGATATTAAGGAAAGAGTTCGCAAGGAAAACTCATAATGACCTACATAGTAAATGATAAATGTATCAAATGTAAACATACGACCTGTGTTGATGTTTGCCCTGTTGATTGCTTTTATGAGGGGAAAAATATGCTTGTAATTAAACCGGATGAGTGTATAGATTGTGGCGTTTGCGAACCAGAATGTCCTGTTGATGCAATCAAACCTGATACAGAACCTGGTGCTGAAAATTGGTTAGAACTTAATAAAAAATATTCTGAGATTTGGCCAAATATAACTGAAAAAAAAGATCCACCATCGGATCATGAAAAATATAAAGATGAAGAAAATAAGTTTGAAAAATATTTTAAAGAAAACCTTTAAAAAAAAATCAAAAAAAAAAGAAAAAAAAATAGTTAAAAAAAAAGCAATAAAATCCAAATCAAATATCATAAAAAAAATAAAAAAAAGTACAAAAACTAAAATAAAAAAAACTTCCTTAAAAAAAACTCAAAAGTCTGAAAGATCAAATGTCGATCAAAAAGGAGAAAATTTAAGAATTTCAAAAAGTAATGAAATAAAGCCTGAAATAAAAAAAGTTAAGAAACAGGAAACTGCTAAAAGAGAATATAAAATTAAAGATTTTATAGTTTATCCAAAACATGGAGTTGGTCAAATTACTGAATTTAAAAAAATCAATATAGGCGGAATTGATGTGGAAACTTATATTATCAAATTTGAAAAAGATAAAGCAAATGGAATGGTGCCTGTAAATAAACAATTACATTTACGTCCTTTAGCTACCATTAACCAAGTTAATAAATGTATCTCTATTTTAAAAAGCAAACCAAAAATTAAAAGGTCAATGTGGAGTAGGCGAGCTCAAGAATATGAAGCTAAAATATCTTCTGGAAAAATCTATGAATTAGCAGAAGTCGTAAGAGATCTTAACAAGGGAGATGATCTAATGGTCGACCAATCATACAGTGAAAGACAGTTATTTGAAAAAGCATATGAAAGAATTTTGTCTGAATTTAAAATTATATTAAATCTTTCCTTGGAGGATACACAAAAAAAATTAGATAAGGCATTAAGAAGAAATTTAGAAGGTCAAAATAAAACTCCCACACAAGTTATAAAAAACCCTTCATCTGAATTATCTGAAGAAGAACCTATTTCTGAAAATGATGCTGAGGAGTCTTTAGAAAACTAAAAAAAAACGCCTCTCACACAGAAAGCGTTATGAGAAGCGTTTTTAATAAAGAATACTAAGCTACTATCTTCTTCTTCTTTTTTTAGCTTTTTTCTTAGCTTTTTTCTTAGCCTTCTTTGCTTTTTTTCTTCTTTTAGCCATCTTTAGCTCCCTTTAAGTTAAACGAATCAAATTGATTCGCGATTACCTTATTTTTATTTTTTTATACACGTTATGTCAATTCTTAAATTAAATTAAAATTTTTCGAAAAACTAAAAAAAAAATTATTTTTAATAAAATTTAGAAATGTTTGAAAAAGTTAATGTTTATGCGCTTTATAATCAAATATTTAAATTCAATTAATAAAGTTTTTCTAAGTCATGTTTATATTTTTCCAAAATTTTTTTTCTTTTTAGTTTTAATGTTGGTGTCAACATTCCATTTTCAATTGTAAATTCTTCTTTAATTAATTTAAATTTTTTAACTTTTTCTACTAAAGATAAACTTTTATTCAAATTTTCTAAATAAAACTCAATTTCATTTTCATTTTCTTCACTTTCACTTACAATTAAAGCAACTAAATAATTTTTTTTATCTCCATAAACAAAACTTTGTTTAATTTTTTCACTCAAGCATAACAAATTTTCAATTTTTGATGGAGAAATGTTATCGCCACCTAAATTTACAATAATTTCTTTTTTTCGATCAGTTATTTTTAAATTTCCACCTTTTGTTATTTCTCCTATATCTCCAGTATGCAACCATCCATCTTTGATAATTTCATTTGTCTCCTTTTTCATATTCCAATATCCAAGCATAACATTTTCTCCTTTAACTAAAATTTCACCATCATCACCAATTTTTACACTGTTGGTTTTGAAAGGTGGACCAACGGTCTCTATTTCGATATTTCCAGGAATATTACAGCTCACAACAGGAGAGGCCTCCGTTAATCCATAACCTTGAAGAGTTGGTAAGCCTATAGAATTCAAAAATTCACCTATTTTTTGGTCTAAAGCTCCACCTCCAGAAACAAAAGCTTTCAGCTTACCTCCAAACTGTTTTTTAATTTTTCTTCTTACTAATTTTTCACAGAAAAGATTGATAATTTTTTCTCTAAAATTTAGTCTTTCTTTTTTTAAAATTTTAGTTCCAAGTAAAATAGTATTTTCTATCAATTTCTTTTTTAAACCTTTTTGTTTTGAAAAATTAAGAGAAATTTTACTATATAAATTTTGATAAAATCTTGGAACTGCTGTCATAATAGTAGGTTTTGCTAATGCCATGTTAGGTAATAATTTTTCTAAACTTTCAGCATAAAAAACTTTTGCCCCAAGAGATATTTGTACGTATTGAACAGTGTGTTCATATGAGTGAGACAAAGGAAGCCAGGTTAAAAAGACAGGTTCAACTTTTTTAAATAATGAATTTAAAATTTCTTGTGCACCTTCACAGTTAGATAAAATACCTCCATGGCTAAGCATTACACCCTTGGGGTTGCCTGTTGTTCCTGAGGTATAAATAATGCAAGCAACATCTTTTCTTTTAATCTTTGTATTATATTCAAGTGGTACTGGAAATAATTTGGACTCTTTTTTAAAATAATCTTCTAAAATTTTTTCAATACTTTCAATTTCTTTATTAAAATTTTCAATAGATAGTATTTTTGTATTATTTGATACAAACTTTTCAATTTTTTTTAATTGAAAGTTATTTGACACAATACATATCTTTGGTTGGCAATCATTAAAGATATATTCATAATCCTTTTCTGAATACGTCGTAAATAAAGGAACAGTTACTCCACCAGCATTCATTATAGATATATCTGCTATTAGCCATTCAGGACGATTTTCAGATAAAAGCACACATCTGTCTCCAGAAGATATATTCCTTCTTAAGTATTCAGATAAAATTCTAATATTCAATTCTACTTGACCCCATTTTAGAAAATCTTGTTTACCAGCTTTTAACCATTTTAAAAATGGGGAGTCATTCGTAGCAATTTTTTGTTTATACTTTTCGAAAAAAAGTTCTACAAGACTATTAATTTTATATATTTCCATATTATGGTGGGCGAAGAGAGAATCGAACTCTCACTTCTTACGAAACACGATTTTGAGTCGTGCGCGTCTACCAGTTCCGCCATTCGCCCCTTAATTATTTAATAATTAATTAAATAGTATAAGAACTAAAATTATATTAAAACCAAAAAATGTTTAATTCTCTTTATAAAAAATGTTTAAATTTAGCCACTCATAAAAGTTCTAAATATTATTTAGCAATCATTTCATTTGTAGAAAGTTCTTTTTTTCCAATACCGCCAGACGTAATGGTAATTCCAATGGTAATTTCAAAAAAAAATGATTTTATTAAAATTTTTCTCATAGCAACAATATTTTCAGTATTAGGAGGAATTCTAGGCTATATAATTGGAGCGTTATTTTTTGATATTGGAATGCAAATTATGAGCTTATATAACTATGAAGATAAACTTGTTAATTTAAAAAACAGCCTCTTAATTAGTGATGGTTTTTATGCTTGGCTTGGAATTCTTTTTTTAGCTGGTTTTACCCCATTGCCATATAAAGTTTTTACAATTGCCAGTGGTTTGATTGGTTTCAATATTTTAATTTTTATCTTAATTAGTATAATTTCAAGAGGACTGCGCTTTTTTATAGTTTCATATTTTTCATATAAATTTGGAGATTTCTTTACACTATTTATGGACAAACATGGATCCAAATGGTTTACAATTCTTGGAGTATTGATTTTAATAATTGGAGTATTAATTTATTTTATAGTTAAAATGAATGTATAATTTAAAACTAGAAACTTATCTAAAAATAATTTTTCTTATAAGTGCATTTTCTCTTATTTCTGCATATTTTATAGAATTTATACTTGGACACCAGCCCTGCAATCTTTGCCTAATACAGAGGATTCCATATGGATTAAGTATTGCACTATTAATTTATAATTATTTTTTTAAAAACCATACAAAATTTATTTTTTTACTGTTAATTTTAGTATTTGCTTTTTCATTTATAGTATCATTTTATCATTTTGGGATTGAACAAGGTTTTTTTCAGGAATCAAATCTCTGTAAGGTAAAGAATACAACTGAAATCATTTCTAAAGAAGAGTTATTGAAACAATTACAAGAAAAAGTTGTAAGCTGCAAAGATGTGACATTTAGAATTTTGGGATTATCTCTTACTACATTTAATATAATTATAAGTATAATTTTAATTATCTTATTAACAACAATTTTTAAAAATTATGAAAAATTCAAAAACTAAAGTTGAAGAGTTTATTCGAGTAGATCATGCTGGTGAAAGGGGTGCAGTAAAAATTTATGAAGGCCAATTATTAGCATTAAACACTCTAGTAAAAGATGAAAATTTAAAAAAAATAATAGAGGAAATGAAAGTTCACGAAAAACAACATTGTGATTTTTTTGAAAAAGAAATTAAAAAAAGAAATATAAAGCCTACAAAATTTCTGCCTTTATGGGATTTGCTGGGTGTTGCTTTGGGTTTTGGTTCAACGATACTTGGAAAAAAAGCTGCTATGTTATGTACCGCTTCTGTAGAAGAAGTTATCGATGAACATTATCAAAATCAGATAAATCATCTAGGTTCTGAAGAAAAAGTATTAAAGAAAAATATAATTAAATTTAGAGAAGATGAATTACATCACAAAGATATAGCTTATGAAAAAGGAGCTACCAAAAAAGGACTATATTCTGTTATGGATAAAATTATTAAAACAGGCTCAAAACTAGCAATTAATATTTCTGAGAAGATTTAAAATTTAAGCCTCTAACTCAACATCCCAATATAAGTAATCCATCCAACTTTTGTGCAAATAATTTGGTGGAAAGTTTTTTCCGTTTCTGTGAAGATCTTCTGTAGATGGTTGATAAGGATATTGAGAAAGTTTCATTCCAGATAATTTTAATAATTTACCACCTTTTTTAACATTGCACGCTGAGCAAGCTGTCACGACATTATCCCAATTAGTTTCTCCTCCCTTAGATCTTGGTAATAGATGGTCAAATGTTAATTCCTCATTACTTCCACAATATTGGCAAGAAAATTTGTCTCTTAAAAAAACATTAAATCTTGTAAAACTTGGTTTAGATTGCGGGACAATATAATCTTTTAACGCTATAACACTTGGTAACTGCATTGTAAATGATGGACTTCTAACTACTCTTTCATAATTACTTACAATTATAACCCGATCCAAAAAAACTGATTTAACAGTATCCTGCCATGACCATAGTGAAAGTGGATAATAACTCAAAGGTCTATAATCTGCATTCAAAACTAATGCTGGGCATTTTTCTAATGATATATCTTGTTCAATAAAATTATTCATAAATAAATCTTAACTTAAATAAAAAATTATTTCAATATTTAGAAATTATATAAATTTTTTTCGAATATAATTTAAAGCTATACTTGAAGCTTCAATTGGAATATTATGTCCACAATTTTTTACTAAATATGTTTCAATATTAACATTGTTTCTTAAGAAAAAATCTTTGGCTTCTAATAAATGATTTGATGAAACAACTTCATCTGAGTCTCCATGAATTAATAATATATCAGTCGAATTTTTTTTTCTAACTTTCAAGTCTTCTTGATGTATAATTTTGCCAGAAAAACCAACTACACAATTGAATCTATCACTTGATGTTAAACCTAAATTAATTGACATCATGCAACCTTGGCTAAAACCTGATAGGCATATTTTTCTATTATCTAGATTATACTCCTTTTTAACTTCCTCAATAAATTGTTTTAATTTAATTTCAGCTTTTTTTGACTCTTCAAGAATATATAAAGGATCATCTTTTGTTAAATCAAACCATTGATAACCAGAGGGATTTATTAAGCATTTTTCGTGACCATTTGGACATAAAAAAATAGTGTTAGGTAAAAATCTTCTCCAATTTAATGTTAACATGCTAATATCATTTCCGTCACCACCATAACCGTGGAGCAAAATTACTGCATTCTTAATGGTAATATCATTTTCTGGTTTTATAATTTTAGTATCTAGACAAAATGTCATAGTCTCTTATTTATGTTTTTTTATTTTAAAAACACCCTACAATATAATTATGATTTCAGGAATGTTACTTAAATTTTTATCTATATTTTTATTATTAGCAGTAGGAATTGTTTTAATTTTAGGTATTGGAACATTATTCAAAGGTGGAAAAGATAGTAAGAAATATTCTAACAAATTAATGCAACTAAGAGTTCTTCTTCAATTTATCGCGATTATAGCTTTAGTTGGTTTTGCTTACTTTTTTAAAAACTAATTATAAAAACTTAACCATTCAATAAATTTTTTATTCTCAAAATCTATTGACCCTAATATTCTTGCGAATTCCTTACCATCCTTGTTAAATAAAATAGAAGTCGGGATACCTCGTAAAGACAATTTTTTTGCTAAAGTTTTTGGATTATCATAATAAAAGTTAAGGTTTTTTATTTTTAAATCATCAAAAAATTTTTGTGATTTTTCTATAGAGTCGTTACCTACATTAATAGGAAAAATTTTTAGATTATCAAGATTTTTATTTGTCAGTAGTTTGTCTAAAGATGGCATCTCTTCTTTGCAAGGTGCACACCATGTTGCCCAGAAATTTAATAAAACCAACTCTCCTTTAAAATTTTTTAAGTCTAATTCATTTTTTTTTTGATCCAAAAACACCAAATCATTATATCTTTTTAAATTCTTATGAATTTTAATATTTTTAATTTCTGGAACTTCATTGGCAAAGGTATTAGATATAAAAAAAAAGAATATTATTAAAAATCTCATGTTAAAAAGGTATAAATAATTACCATGTCAAAAAATAAAAACAACCATGCAATATGGAATACTAGAATAAAAAAAAAAACCTCAGGTATTTTTTTAAAAGTTGGTAGCTCAATAGTTGTTGATAAAAAACTATATAGAGAAGACATCCGTGGCTCTATTGCTCATGTTGAAATGTTATTCAGACAAAAAATTATCTCCTTTCAAATCAAAAATAAAATTATTTATGGACTTAAAAAAATTGAAAAAGAAATTTCTAAAAACAAATTTGAATTTGATACTAAGTATGAAGATATTCATATGAACATTGAAAAAAGACTTTTTAAAATTATTGGAGATGAAGCAGGATACATGCACACCGCAAGATCAAGAAATGACCAAGTTATTACAGATTTTAAAATATGGATTAAATCAGCAACAAAAGAGATTAACAGTAATTTGATTAAGATCATTAAAACAACTCTTAAAATTGCAGAAAAAAATATAGAAACCGTTATGCCTGGTCTCACTCACCTTAAAAATGCTCAACCAGTTTCACTTGGTCATTATTTGATGGCTTACGTAGAAATGTTTTTAAGAGATAAAAAAAGATTTACTAACAACATGGAAAGTTTAAATGAAAATCCATTAGGTGTCTCAGCTTTAACTGGTACTTCATTTAACATAGACAGAAATTATACAACAAAAAAACTTGGTTTTAAAAGACCTACTAATAATTCTATAGACACTGTTTCTGATAGAGATTTTGTTTTAGATTATTTATACTGTTGTTCTGTTTGTTCTATGCACATCTCAAGAATTGCTGAAGAACTAATTATTTGGTGTTCAGATGGTTTTGGTTTAATAAAACTTTCTGACAAAGTTGTTACTGGTTCTTCAATAATGCCCCAAAAAAAAAATCCTGACTTAATGGAATATTTAAGAGGTAAAACAGGTTCTGTTTATGGAAATTTATTTTCAATGCTCACAATTTTGAAGGGTTTACCTTTATCTTATTTTAAAGACCTTCAAGATGATAAGGAAATTGTTTTTAAGACGCATGAAACTCTAATTAATAATATAAAAATTTTGGATGAAATTCTTAATAACATGACTCCCAACAAAAAAAAAATGTTAGATTTAGCTAATACAGGTTTTATTACTGCTACTGATCTTGCAGATTATTTGGTAAAAAATCATGCCATGTCTTTTAGAAATGCATATCAAAAAACTGCTGCTATAGTAAATTACGCTGAAAAAAATAAAAAAAAACTTCACGATCTTAATTTAGAGGAGTTAAAAAAAATTGAGCCAAAATTGACTCAAAATGTTTTAAAAGTATTTGATCTTAAATACTCTATAAATTCAAAAAAATCTTATGGAGGAACATCTTTTGATAACATCAAAAAAATGATATTGAAATATAAAAAACAATTATGATTAAAAAAATAATTTTGATACTTTTTTTACTTGCTTCAATTATAGCTTGTGGAAAAAAAGGTGATCCCGAATATAAGGCAAAAAAATCAAATTTTATTAACACCAAAATATATCTGGTGTCATGAGATATAAAAAAGAAAATTTTTTCATTGAAAAAGTTAAAGCAAGTATACTGGCTAAAAAATATTCTACTCCACTTTACTGTTATTCGTATAGAAAATTGAATGAAAATATCAATTCCTTTAAAAGGTCATTTAAATCAGTAAATCCATTAATTTGTTTTTCTGTAAAATCGAATGCCAATAAATTATTATTAAACGAAATTCGTAAACTTGGATTGGGCGCAGATGTAGTTTCAATAGGTGAATTGGTTCGAGCTTTGAAAGCAGGAATAAAACCTAATAAGATTGTTTTTTCTGGTGTAGGTAAGACCTCTAAAGAAATAAATTATGCGATACAAAAAAAAATATTATTAATAAATGCAGAGTCAAAAAGTGAAGTTTTAGAAATTGAACGATTAGCAAAAATTAAAAAAAGAAAAGTAAATATTGGTATTAGACTAAATCCAAATACTGATGCAAAAACTTTAAGTCAAATTTCAACTGGTAAAAAAGAAAATAAATTTGGTGTTTCTGAAAAAGCATTTTTAGATTTAATAATTTACTCCAAAAAATCGAATTTTATAAATTTGAAATGTCTAAGCGTCCATATAGGAAGTCAAATTTTGAATAACAAACCATATGAAAAAATGCTTAAAGTTCTTGAAAAAATAATACATAAATCAAAGTTTAATTTCGAATATATTGATTTAGGTGGTGGAATGGGTATTGATTACGATAACAACAAAAAATACCTAAATTTACAAAAATATTCTCATCAAATTAATGAATTTTTAAAGAAATATAAAACGAAGATTATTTTTGAACCAGGAAGAGCGATCATTGGAAATACAGGAATTTTAATTTCTCAGATTATTTATATTAAGGAAGGGGATAATAAAAATTTTATCATATTAGATGCGGCAATGAATGATTTAATGAGACCGGCATTATATAATGCAAAACATCGTATTATCCCCTTAAAAAAAACAAACACAAAATCAAACAAAATATATGAATTTGTTGGTCCAATCTGTGAAAGCACAGATAAATTTTTAACACAAAAAAAATTCCAAAAATTAAAAGAAAAAGATTTTGTTGCAATCTGTGATGTAGGTGCCTATGGAATGTCACTCAGTTCAAATTACAATTTACGGCCAAAAGCGACTGAAATACTAATTAAAAATTCTAAAATACAAATTATTTATAAAAGACAAAATCTTAAAGACTTAATATAATTTTTTTTAAATGATTAGGAGTGTCCTTTTTACCTTTTTTTTCTTTTTAGGAATTATATTTATTTCAATAATATTTCTTCCAAGCCTACTTTTGCCTCAAAAATTTGTTCTATTTGGGGGAAAACTAATGGGCTACTGGTCTACAATATGTTTGAAATTATTTCTTTCAGTTGATGTAAAAATAAAAGGAATCGAAAATATCTTAAAGGATAAAAAATTTTTTATCGCAGCTTCACATCAATCAATGTTTGAAACATTCTTCCTTCAAACGATTTTTAACTCACCAGTTTTTATTCTTAAAAAAGAATTACTTTTAATACCTATTTTTGGATGGTATTTAAAAAAAATTGGTTCAATTTCAATAAATAGAAACAAAATAACGCGAGAAAATCTTAATTTTTTTGAAGATATTTCTAAAGTTGTCAAAAATTCTAATAGACCTTTGATAATTTTTCCTCAAGCTACAAGAGTTTTACCCAATGAAAGAATACCATTTAAAAAGGGTGTTGGAAAAATTTATGATAATCTTAAAATATATTGTCAACCAATTGCAATTAACTCTGGCAGTGTGTGGCCAAAGAAAGGAAAGAAGTCTCCTAATAAAGAGATTATTGTTTCTATTCTCAAGCCAATTGCACCTGGTTTGACTAAAGAAAATTTTCTTTCAAATTTAGAAAATAAAATTTATTTAGAACTTGATTTAATTGATTAACCTTTCATTGGCATAACAACGAAAATACTATCAAAATCAGCAGGATCTTTAATCAATGCAGGAGAGCCAGTATCATTTAAAAATAATTCGATTTTTTCACCATCTAATTGCGAAGCTACATCAATCAAGTATCTTGAGTTAAAACTAATTTCCAAATCATGTTCAAAGTTTACAGCAAGCGTTTCTTTACCATCTCCGCTATTGGTATTATTTACAGATAAATTTAAATTATCTTTAGTTAAATTAAATTTAACACCATCTTTTTTATCAAGAGACACTGATGCAACCCTATCAACAGAATTTAGAAAAGATTTTAAATTAACTTCAAGTTTTTTTTGATTATTTTTTGGTATTACTTGAATATAATTAGGAAATTTACCGTCTATTAATTTAGAAATCAAAATGCTATGACTTAATTCAAATTTTATTTTAGATTTCATGTTTGAAATTTTAACTTCCCCGTCATAATTGTCTAATAAAGCACATAATTGAAAAATTGTTTTTTTAGGTAATATTATTGGCTCAAAGTTAATTTTTTGGTCTAATCTAATTTTTGAAATTGACATTCTATGACTATCTGTAGCAACAGCCGTCAAATAATTTTTATCTTCTACTTCAGTCTGATGTAAATAAATTCCACTCAAATAATGTCTTGTCTCATCATTAGAAATTGAGAATTTACATTTATTAAGCAACTTTAGTAATTGCTTTGATTTCAATAAAAATTCATTTTGATCAAAACTATCATCTGTGAAAGGAAATTCTGAAGGATCAATACAATTCAAATTAAAAATAGATTTTTCAGATTCTAAATGAAGTTTATTTTTATCATTAAGTGTTAAATTTATTTTCTTTCCCGAGGAAAGTTTTCTCACAATATCATAAATTGTTGAGGATGTTGTTGTTGTTCTTCCTTCGTTTAAAATTTCTACATTTTTTAATTGATGTATGAAAATTAAATCTAAATCTGTTGCAGTGATAGTTAAACTAGATTTTTTAGCATTTAGTAAAATATTTGACAAAATTGGCAGCGTGCTTCTTTTTTCTATAACACCTTGACAATAATTTAATGCTTGTTGTAAATCTTGTTGATTAACGTTAAATTTCATCTTCTTTATTGTATAATATTTGATTTTTTAATTTATTTATATTTTCAACCATTTCTGGATCATTTTCTTTCAATTTTTCGATAGTTTTTACTGAATGAATAATGGTTGTATGATCACGGTTTGAAAACTCACGTCCTATTTCAGGTAACGATTTTGACGTGAGAATTTTTGTTAAGTAAATTGCTGTTTGTCTTGGTCTAACTAAATATCTAGATCTTCTAGAGGATAGCATTTCATTTTTACTTATTTTAAAAAATTTACATACCAAAGTTTGGATTAGATCAATTGTAACTTTATTTTCAGATAAGTTTAATAAATCCTTCAACACAACTTTGGTTTCCGCTAAATTTGGGATTTTTTTATAAATTCTTGAAAATGATACCAATCTGTTTAGCGCTCCAACTAGCTCTCTTATACTTGTTGAAATTTCAGTGCTAATAAAATCTCTAATTTCCTTAGAAATATTAATTTGATCTGGGTAAAGTTTATGCAATTCATCTATTTTATTTTGTACAATTTTTTTTCTAAGTTCTAAATCGGGCTTTTGTATATCAACTACTAGACCCCCAGAAAATCTTGATTTAATCCTTTCTTGAATTCTTGATAACTTATTAGGTGCTCTATCTGCTGATACAATAATCCTAGAACCTTTATCTAATAATGCATTAAATGTATGAAAGAACTCCTCTTGCATCGCTTCTTTACCATTCATAAATTGAATATCATCTATTAATAAAATGTCAGTGTTTCTAAAATATTCCTTAAATTTAACCATATCATTAGATTTTATAGATTTTACGAACTGATACATAAACCTCTCTGCAGAGATAAACATTACTTTATAGTCATTTTTTAGTTCAAAACCTATTGCATTTAAAAGATGAGTTTTTCCCATACCAACACCTCCATAAATATACAGTGGATTATACTGTGCAGCGTTTTCAGAAACTTTTAAAGAAGCCTCGTATGCCAATTTGTTACTCGAGCTAATTATAAAATTCTCAAATCTTTTATTTGGGTCTATACGATTATATTGAAGATAAGTATCTTTTATGAATGAGATATTTTCTTTGATTTCTATTTTTTCATGAGAATTATACCTTGTGCTTTTTTGAGCACTTTGCTCAATAATTTTAAACTCAATTCTTATCAAATCTTTTTTATAACTTTTTAATATTTGCAAAATTTGATCTAAATATCTTGAAGTAATCCAATCACGAATGAATCTTGTTGGAACCGATAATAATATGTAATTATTAAATTCCTCAATAAAGTTTATTTTCTTTAACCAGCTTTCATAAATTTCAGAACCTAATTTATTTTTCATTTCTGTTTGTAATAACGGCCAATCTAAATTTTCAGATTTAAGATTTGCAAGATTTTTATTAATAAACGTATTTTTCATATATTTAGGAGAAGTTTTCAGTTAGAACTATAATAAAATTTATTTCAACAAATAATTTTTAATTATAAAAAAAAAATAAAATCTAGGATTGTGCAATCAAGTGTAGTAGAAAAAAATTATTTAAATAATTTTTAGTTTTAAAATAAATAAATAAAATTTATAATTGAAAAATATTAGATATAAATATTTACCATGTCTAAATATTGTACTCCAAAAATTTTAAAAGACAGATTTTGTAGCTCAAAAAGTTGTATACTTATAACAACCTGAAGTGTAAATCTTTAAAGTGATACTATTTTTCTTGTAATTCGAGAAATATTTCTTGAGGCATTCTGTTTTTTAATTATTCCCGTTTTTGCTATCTTCATAAGTTCAGAATTCAACTTAGGTAAGAATTTGAGTGCTTCCGCTTTTTTTTTCTTTTCAATTAAAAGATTCATTTTCTTAAGAGCATTTTTATATCTGCTTTTTCTTGCCCTATTAACGACTGTCTGTCTTGATATTCTTCTAATTCTTTTGATTGCCGATTTAGTGTTAGCCATATTTGCTGGGTATATAGCTTGTGAATTTCAGTCGGTCAATCAAATAATTGATTATTTTTGGCATAAATTACAAAAGAAAGAAGATCTGTTTGAAATAGTTTTTCTGTAAATAATTCCATTACATTTTTTTCTTTTACAATTCGAACCCTCTCTTTGGTATACTTTAAATTCATTTTGAAAGCTGCCCCTCTTTCCACTGGTATTTTTAAAATTTTTTATACTAGATCCGCCTTTTCTAATTGCACGTAATAATACTTTTTTTGAATTAATTGATATTTTTTGGCAGTCTTTTTTACTTAAATATTTTGCCATTTTTTCTGGTTTGATTTTACACAAATATAAAATTTCACTTGCATATATATTTCCAATGCCAGAAACAAAATTTTGATCTAGCAAAAAATTTTTTATATTTTTTTGCTTTCCATTTAAAAAAGAATAAATGTAAATTGTACTAAACTTAGAACTCAATGGTTCTGGGCCTAATTTATAGAATTTTTTTTTCAAATATTGACGATTTTTGATAATTTCGAAAAAACCAAATCTTCTTGGATCATTATAAATAATCTTAAAATTTTCAAAAATAATTTCAATGTGATTATGCTTTTTAGGTAAAATTAAAGAATGATAAAAACTAGTGTTAGTAATTAAATTTTTATTTTTATTCTCAAGTATATGTATTGTTCCTGACATGCCTAGGTGAACAATACATATTGTCTTATTAGATATATATAAAATCAAATATTTAGAAAATCTATCTACTTTTACTATTTTCTGATTTTTAAAATTTTTTTCAAAATTTCTAGGAACCTTAAGTCTTAAATTTCTGTTTTTTACTATTACTTTTTTGATAATTTGGCCCCTAATTTTTTTATCAAGTGACTGTCTTACAATTTCTACTTCTGGTAATTCTGGCATTTAATATTATATTGAACGTATTAAATATTTTATGCAACAATATCTTCAAAATAAAAAGGGTCTGGTTCAAAGTGTATTTAATAAAGTATATAACCAATATGACCTGATGAATGACATTATGTCATTAGGTGTTCACCGAAAATGGAAAAAAAATCTCATTAATATGATGAATCCTTCTGTTAATAATACTTTAATTGATGTCGCTTGTGGCACGGGAGATATTGCTAAAATTTTTTTAGAAACTGTCAGTAAAAATTCAGAGATTACTTGTGTTGACCCAAATTTGGGTATGGTAGAAAAAGGTAAAGAAAAATTGAAGAACTTTAAAAATTTAAGATGGCTAATATCTTCTGCTGAGGCTTTACCAATTAGTGATAATAAATTCGATTTTTATACTATTAGTTTTGGTTTACGAAATACTAAAGATTTTAATAAAACTTTAAAAGAAGCGTATAGAGTTTTAAAACCGGGTGGTCGATTTTTATGTTTGGAATTTTCAAAAATACAAAATTCAAACTTAAATTTTATATATAAAAATTATTCAAAATTTATTCCTGTTATTGGAAAAATTGTGGTTGGGGAAAAAGAACCGTATGAGTATCTAATAAAAAGTATAGAGAATTTTGTAAATCAAGAAGAATTGATTGATCTTATGGAAAAAAATAATTTTAAAAAATGTAAATATAGAAATTTATCTGGTGGAATAGTCTCTATACATAGTGGTTGGAAGATTTAATGATAAAAAAATTAATCACATTATTTAAACTTGGAAGAAAAGTGGCAAAATCTGATATTTTAAATATTGTCTCTAAATTCCAAGAGCCTCCTTTGGCAATAAAAATTTTATTTAAAGTCTTATCATTTTCTTTTTCCACAAAGAAACAAAATGATTTTAATAAAGATGAAGGTGAAAGATTGTCTAACTCACTTGAGTCAATGGGAACAACATTTATAAAACTTGGTCAATTTTTAGCTACCAGACCAGATATTATTGGGGAAGAACTTTCAAAAAAACTTGAAACACTTCAAGATAAGTTGCCTCCATTTTCTCTAGTAAATGCAAAAGAAATAATTAAGAAAGATTTAGGTAAAGATAGTTATAATTCCATAATCAACTTAAGTGAACCTGTGGCTGCAGCTTCTATAGCTCAAGTACATAAAGCCCAAATTAATGACAATGGAACAATTAAAGACGTGGCAATCAAAATACTTAGACCTAATATTAAAAAAATATTTAATGAAGAAATAGATGCAATGATGCTTTTTGCTTTCTTGATTGAGTCTTTCATAAAAAAAACTAGAAGACTAAAATTGGTAGAGGTAGTTTTTTTATTGAAAGAAATCACCAACCTTGAAATGGACTTAAGATTTGAAGCGGCAGCAGCAAATGAGTACGCTGAGAACACTAAAAATGATGTTGGATTTAGAGTTCCTCAGATCTATTGGAATTTTACAAGTGAAAGTGTCATGACTCTAGATTGGGTTGATGGAATTTCAATAAGAGAAACTGATGAACTTAAAAACAAAAAATTTAATACAGAAAAAATTGCAGAGGACATAATTCAAAACTTTTTAAGACATGCTGTTAGAGACGGTTTTTTTCATGCAGATATGCATCAAGGAAATATATTTATTGATAATAACGGGCATATTGTTCCCATAGATTTTGGTATAATGGGTAGACTTGATAAAATGAGTAAGAGATTTTTAGCTGAAATATTATTTGGATTTATTCAAAGAGATTATCGTAAAGTTGCTGAAGTTCATTTAATTGCAGGTTTGGTTCCAAAAAATGTACCAATTGATGATCTGGCACAAGCTTTGAGATCTATAGGTGAGCCAATTTTTGGGCAAGCGGTAAAAGATATTTCTGGTGGAAAATTATTAAAACAATTATTTGACGTTACCGAAAAATTTAACATGCAAACTCAACCCCAGCTTTTAATGTTACAAAAAACAATGGTAGTAGTCGAGGGTGTTGCTAGAAAACTTAATCCAAATACGAATATTTGGACAACATCAAAACCTGTTCTTGAAAATTGGCTTAAAGAAACAAAAAATCCAATGACTACAATAAATGAAACTATCCAAAGCACTTCAGAAGTAATTAAAAGATTGCCAGAATTTCCAGAAATAATGGATAAGGCTAATCAAGCACTAACTTATTTAGCTAGTGGTCAAATACCTCAAAATTCAAATTCTTATAATGCTTTAAATACGAAAAAATTAGAGATGATTGCATTTAGAAATCAATCTATTATTGGTTTATTAGTCCTTGTAATTTTTGGTCTATTGGTATTTTAATTCACACGATGAATCATTTAAGTAAAAAAAAAATCTTATTAATAATTTGTGGTGGTATATCTGCCTATAAAAGTCTTGAAATAATAAGGTTATTAAAAAAAAATGATGTAACTATAAAAACAATTCTTACCAAAAGTGGTGCTGAATTTGTAACACCTCTATCCATTGCTTCATTATCTCAATCAAAAGTTTATCAAAATCTTTTTAGTTTAGAAAATGAAGTAGAAATGGATCATATCAGTCTTTCAAGATGGGCAGATCTAATTTTAATTGCCCCTGCAACAGCAAATACTATATCGAAGCTTGCTAGTGGAAGTTCTGATGATTTGGCATCCACAGTTGCTCTTGCTTCAGACAAAAAAATTTTCATTGCTCCTGCAATGAATGTGAGGATGTGGTCTCATGAATCTACTAAACAAAATATAGCAAAACTAAAAACTTATAACTATGAATTAATTGGCCCCGAGATAGGGGATATGGCATGTGGTGAATTTGGTGAAGGAAAGATGTCAGAACCAAAAGATATAGTCAGTGAGATATCAAATTATTTTAAAAATTTAAAAAAAAGACATAAATTAAAAGCTATAGTGACTGCGGGACCTACCAATGAATATATTGATCCTGTAAGATTTATTACCAATAAATCAAGTGGCAAACAAGGATATGAAATTGCAAAATCATTATCAAAAAATGGTTTTGATACAACCTTAATTTCTGGTCCAACTAATTTAGAAATTAGTAATGATATTAATTTGATAAAAGTTGAAACTGCTGAGGAGATGTTTCAGGCAACACTTAAGAGTTTACCAGCTGAAGTTGCAATATTTTCAGCAGCAGTAAGTGATTATAAATTAAAAAAAAGCTCAGAAACAAAAATAAAATATCAAGATCACCTTAGTTTAGAATTAGAAAAAAATGTTGATATTCTTAGCTATGTATCTAATCATAATTCTTTAAGACCAAAACTGGTTATTGGTTTTGCGGCTGAAACAAATAATCTGAAAGATTACGCAAATAAAAAACTAAATAAAAAAAATTGTGACTGGATAATTGCTAACGATGTATCAAATAAAGAAATTGGATTTAATTCAGATTTTAATGAAGTAACAATTATTTATAAAAATAAAAAAGCAGACAAAATAAAATATAGATCTAAATCTGAGATTTCAGATGAAGTAGTAGAAAAAATTGTTAATCATTTAAACTAATGGTTAAAGTTTTAATCAAAAAATTGAATCCTTCAGTTCAATTACCTTCTTATAAAACAAGTGGTGCGTCTGGTATGGATTTAATGGCTTATATAGAAAAACCAATAAATTTAAAACCAGGCAAAGCTTGTCTTGTTCCAACTGGATTATCAGTTGCATTTCCTGCAGAATACGAAATTCAAATAAGACCAAGATCCGGATTAGCGGCAAAAAATAATATTAGTATTTTGAATACACCTGGTACTATAGATAGTGATTATAGAGGAGAAATTAAAATTATTTTATTTAATCACAGTAATGAAAATTTTATAATTAAAAATAATGATAGAGTTGCTCAAATGGTTTTAACCCCAATCATAAAGATGGAGCTAGAAGAAACAAATGAACTGCCAGAGTCAACAAGAGGTAAGGGAGGTTTTGGTTCAACTGGTAAATGAAAAACAGTTTAAATAAATCTCAAGTTGAAAGATTTTCAAGACAATTAGTTTTAAAAAATATAGGCCCTAAGGGACAAAAAAAAATTTTATCTTCTAAAGTTTTGATTGTAGGTATTGGAGGTCTAGGCTGTCCAGCAGCAGAAAATCTTGTAAGAGCTGGTGTTGGTACTATAGGTCTAATAGATAATGATACTGTAAATCTTTCAAATATTCATAGACAGAGTTTATTTAATTCTAAGGATATAAAAAAACCAAAGGTTAATGTTGCAGCAAAAAAACTTAAAGAGATTAATCCACTTACAATAATTAAAACTTATAAATCAAGACTCAATCAGAATAATATTAATCAAATAATAAAGAACTATGAAATTATTATTGATGGTACTGATAACTTTAAAACCAAATTTTTGATAAATGATTATTGTTTAAAATATAAAAAGAAATTAGTTACAGGGGCTATAAGTAAATTTGATGGCCATATATTTACGTTCAATTTTAAAGACAATAAAACAGCTTCTTTAAAAAGTTTCTATCAAGAAAAAGAAATTTCTGATGATATTTTAAATTGTGAATTCGAAGGAGTTATTGGAACAACTGCATCAATAGTTGGTGCTACACAAGCAAATGAAGCATTGAAGTTAATATTGGAAATCGGACATAGCTTGAAAAATCAAATATTAATTATAGATCTTTTAAATCTTAATTTCAGAAAAGTTAAATTTCAAAAAAAATAGAAATAGTTAATAATGAAAAAATTTTACTTACTAATATTAATTTTTTTTATTTCTCCGTTTAATTTATTTTCTGAAGAAACATTTCTTTCATTAAAAAAAAATAAAGTTAATGTAAGATATGGCCCAAGTTTTGAATCTCCAATCAAATATATATATAAAAAAATTCACTTACCAATTAAACAAATTGATAAAAAAGAAAATTGGAGAAGAATAATCGATTTAAAAAATAATAGTGGATGGATACATGTTTCGCAATTAAAAAAAGTAAATTCTCTAATACCTCTTGAAGATAAAATTTTATTTAAAAAGCCCTCAAATTTTTCAAGACCTATAGCGATGATAAAAGAAGGAAGAGTTTTAATAATTAAAAAATGTGAAGTAAATTGGTGTAATGTAAAAACAAAAAAAATCAGTGGTTGGATTAAATCAAAAAATATATGGGGAATTATTAAATAAAATCTGCCGACAAAGATTTTATGGTTACATCATTTAGTTTTGTAGAATGAGAATATTCACCATGATCAATTCCAATTTCAACTTTAGAATTATTAGATTTGAAATTTTTTATCTGCTCATCACTAAATTTAAAATGAATAAATTGAACTGATGAAGCTTTACCTTCAGCTGAAGTTCTATCAACATCTTGTTCTGGAACTGCTTTAATTGAGTCATTATCTACTTTTAAATATACTTTTTCCTCAATTCCTCCAACTTTTCCAAGAAAAGCAGCTCTTGATATTGGGTTATCTATTTCAAACATTAAAGTGGCTGTTAATTCTTTTCCATTTGGCACTAGCGGATTGTAAGCAGTCAATTCATCTTTTAACTGTTCATCACCTCCTTTTTCAATGTAAAGCATTTCTTGAACTTGGGCTAACATTGTTTCAAAACTCTCAAAATAAAATGTAGCGTAAGGACCGACCGGGATCCGTCGATGTTTTTTAAATTCAACAATTTTTTTTCTTAATTCTTTTCTTTGTTGAGTGTAGACATCTAAAGGCATAATGTCTTCTTTTTGAATTACTCTTTTCTCTCTTGGCATAATCATAACTTATAACTTTTCGCTACAAGTTCGATAGGATGTAGTGCCTCATCATTTGAGATATTTGTGTCAGCCTCTAATTGTTTTAAATGTTTGCCTGCTAGTGGACAATCCGATGCCATGTATTTATTGCTTTTAGTTTTGATTTGACGAGCTGTCGGTCTTCCAACTTTAGTAGCTAAGTTGTATGTATCTTTCATAACACCAAATGTTCCTCCATGACCTGCACATCTCTCAACAACATCAATTTTAATATTAGGAATTAGTTTTAACATATCTCTAGCTTTAATTCCCATATTTTGAGCGCGAGCATGACATGCATGATGAACTGTGACACCACCATCTATTTCTTGTAATCCTTCAACCAATCCTTCATTGTTTGATATATCAACTACATATTCATCAATATCCATTACATTTGTTGATAATCTTTTTATATTTTCATCATCTGGAAGTAATAAAGGCCATTCAAATTTCAACATTAAGCCACAGCTGGCTGTTAATGTTACTACTTTGTAGCCTTTATCAATCCAATCTAATAAGTCTTTTGAGACTTTTTTTGCTTGTTGAACTACCTTTGGCAAATCAGCTTGTTCTAAAAATGGCATACCACAACATCCTGGATAGGCCTCCTGAACTTCAACTCCATTTTTTTTTAATACTTTCAGAGCAGCAACACCTGTGTTTTTTTTATTAAAATTTACAAAACAAGTTGAGTAAATAACGACTTTTCTGTCACTTTTGTTAGTTTCATAATTAATTTTTTTATTATTTTTTCTAAAAAAATTAGAGAAAGTTTCTGAATTATATTTTGGTAATTGAACTCTTTTATCTATACCAGCTACTATTTCTAATATTTTTCTAAAAAATTTATTTTTTATATTCGATATCCAGTTAATTATACCTGAAAACATAACACCAATTTTTGAATTTCTATCTATTTCTGCTAACTGTCTTGGTACTGTGGGCAATTTACCTTGTTTTTTTTGTGCTGTTCTGTATCTCAACATTAAGTGAGGAAAATCTAAATCGAAATCATGAGGCGGCACATAGGGACACTTAGTCATAAAACACATGTCGCATAACGTACATGCATCAACTACTGGAGCAAATTGATCACTTGATAAACTTTCTACATCTTCATTTTTCGATTCATCGATCATGTCAAAAAGTTTTGGAAATGAATCACATAAATTAAAACACCTTCTGCAACCATGACAAATATCAAATACTCTTCTCATCTCAGCATCTAATTTGTCAGTATCTAAAAAATCAGGATGTTCAAAATTTAGTGGATGACGAATAGGTGCTTCAGTGCTTCCTTCTTTGCTCATTTTCGATTTTGATTTAAATTATTTTAGTGGGTGTTTTACACCCACTAAAGACTTTGATTAACTAATTGACTCTAAAGTTTTTTGGAATTTACCAGCATGAGATTTTTCAGCTTTTGCTAATGTTTCAAACCAATCAGCAATTTCTTCAAAACCTTCTTCTCTTGCAGTTTTTGCCATACCTGGGTACATGTCTGTATACTCATGTGTCTCACCTGCTACAGCTGACTCTAGATTTGCTTTTGTTTCACCAATTGGTTTACCAGTTGCTGGATCCCCAACTTGTTCCAAATACTCAAGGTGCCCATGTGCATGGCCAGTTTCACCTTCAGCAGTTGATCTAAAAACCGTAGCTACATCATTGTAACCTTCAATGTCAGCTTTTTGTGCAAAATAAAGATATCTTCTGTTAGCTTGACTTTCTCCCGCAAACGCTTCTTTTAAGTTTTCTTCAGTTTTTGTTCCTTTTAATGACATAATAATCTCCTTGTTGGACAAATATATAATGATTCTAAACTTTATGTCAATACTTTAGAATTATTATAATATGGAATTTAAACTATTGAAATTATTACATTAATTTTGATTTTGATTATCACTCGCAACTTTAATCAAAACTTCAACTGAATTAATTTTTTTTCCAGTAATATTTTTTTTTATATTTACTTTTTCAATAACTTCGTTGTCACAATCAATTAATTCATTTGTATCTTCATCAAAAAAATGATGGTGATTTGTAACGTTAGTATCGAAATAACTTTTATCACTATTAATTGATATTTCTTTCAAATATCCTTTATTTTTAAAAGCATGAACAGTATTGTAAACTGTAGCTAAAGATATCTTTTCATTTAATTGCTCTGAAATATTTTTTGCTAAATCATTAATTGTAAAATGAAAAGTTTTTTCTCTCTTAAAGAGTACCTCACATATTTTTAATCTTTGTTTAGTTGGTCTTAAACCAGAAGATCTTAATTTATCAATAAATTCGCTGTTTTTATGCATTCTTTTTTATAATAATTCTAAACTTTATGTATATTATATTTCAATAAAATCAAGTAGAACGGAGTTCAAAATTTATGAAAAAAAGCTCCTACACATATGATGAACTAATAAACTGCGGAAATGGTGGTCTTTTTGGCCCAGGGAATGCTAAATTACCTCTTCCACCGATGCTAATGTTTGATAGAATTACTGAAATTGACGACAATAGCGGGACCTTTAAAAAAGGATCGATAAAAGCAGAATTAGACATTAAAAAGGATTTATGGTTCTTCGATTGTCATTTTAAAGAAGACCCTGTTATGCCAGGTTGTCTTGGGCTTGATGCCATGTGGCAGTTAGTTGGATTTTATTTGGGTTGGATCGGGAACCCTGGGAAAGGAAGAGCTTTAGGAGTTGGTACTGTAAAATTTACTGGTGAAGTTTTAAGAAATATTAAACTTGTAAAATACGAAATTGATATGAAAAAAATTATGTCTCCAGGTGGTACTACGGTTGGACTAGCTAATGGGGTACTTTTTGCAGATGATAAGAAAATTTATTCAGCTGATAATTTAAAAGTGGGATTATTTAAATAATGAAAAGAGTTGTAATTACAGGAATAGGAATAGTTTCTTGTTTAGGAAATAACCAAGAAGAAGTTTATCAATCTTTATTAAATTCAAAATCAGGTATTTCTTTTTCTGAGGAGTATAAAGAGCATAATCTAAAAAGTCATGTTCATGGTAAACCTAATATTAAACTTGAAGATCATATAGATAGAAAAACAATTAGGTTTATGGGTTCTGGTTCAGCATATAATTATATTGCCATGAAAGAGGCAATTAAAGACTCGGGATTAGAGGAAAAAGAAGTTAGTAATTTTAAAACTGGGATTGTTATGGGTTCTGGTGGTCCATCGATTGAAAATGTAATTTTAGCAGCAGATAAGACTAGGGCTAAAACACCAAAATTGATGGGACCTTTTATTGTTCCAAGAACTATGGCGAGTACTGCATCTGCAACACTTGCTGTTCCTTTTAAGATAAAGGGAACAAATTATACTATGAGTTCTGCGTGTGCAACAAGTGGGCACTGCATTGGAAATTCTATGGAATTAATTCAAATGGGCAAACAGGATGTTGTTTTTGCTGGTGGAAGTGAAGAAATTCATTGGGCCATGACTGCAATGTTTGATGCAATGACAGCCCTTTCATCAAAGTATAATGATACTCCTGAAACAGCTTCACGAGCTTATGACAAAACTAGAGATGGTTTCGTAATTGCTGGTGGTGGTGGGGTTTTGGTGCTTGAGGAATACGAACATGCAAAAGCAAGAGGTGCCAAAATATATGCCGAATTGACTGGTTACGGAGCAACCTCAGATGGTTACGATATGGTGGCACCTTCGGGTGAGGGAGCTGTAAGATGTATGAAAATGGCGATGGCAACTGCTAAAAATAAAATTGATTATATTAATACTCATGGAACTTCTACGCCAGTTGGAGATATTACAGAATTAAATGCAGTAAAAGAAACTTTCGGTGACAATATTCCAAAAATCAGTTCAACAAAATCTTTATCAGGTCATCCTTTGGGAGCTGCATCAGTACACGAAGCAATCTACTGTTTGATTATGATGAAAAATAATTTTATCGCTGGATCGGCAAACATCAATGAAATGGACGATGAAGCTAAAAAATTCCCAATAATTGACAAAACGGAAAAAGGAGTAACTTTAAATACAGTCATGTCGAATAGTTTTGGTTTTGGTGGAACTAATGCTGCATTAATATTTGAAAAGGTTTAATTATGAGTTTGATGAAGGGTAAAAAAGGATTAATCATGGGTGTTGCTAATGAAAGGTCTATCGCTTGGGGTATTTCACAGAAACTCGCCGAAGCTGGAGCTGAACTTGCATTTACTTATTTAGGTGATGCATTAAAGAAAAGAGTAATTCCTTTAGCAGAAAAATTAAATTCAAAAACTACGTTTAGCTGTGATGTTGAAAAAAAAGAAGAAGTGGTCAAATTATTTGAGGATATTAAATCTCAATGGGGTGAAATTGATTTTGTAGTTCATGCAGTTGCTTTTTCAGATAAATCAGAGTTATCAGGCGAATATTTAAATACGACAAGAGAAAATTTTTTAAGAAGTATGTTAATCTCTTGTTTTTCATTTACAGAGGTTGCTAAAGAGGCCACAAAAGTAATGAAACAAGGTGGTAGTCTTCTTACATTAACTTACGAGTCTACTAAAGCTATTCCAAATTATAATGTAATGGGTGTTTGTAAATCAGCATTAGAAGCTAGCGTCAAATACTTGGCTAGAGATTTGGGGTCTAAAGGTATAAGAGTAAATGCAATTAGTGCTGGACCTATTAAAACCTTAGCAGCTTCTGCTATTGGAGATGCAAAATTTTTATATAAATGGAATGAAGACCATTCGTTTCTAAAAAGAAATGTTGATATTCATGATGTTGGAAATTCAGCCTTATATCTTCTAAGTGATCTTGCAAATGGTGTTACTGGTGAAATTCACTATGTTGACGCCGGGTACAATAAAGTTGGAATGCCAGATCCGAAGAATATAACTTAATTTTAATATAAGTTTTGTCTCGATTTAACAGCTCTTAGCTCTAATATGTTTTCATGTCCTACGCCATCTTTATCAATTCTACTAATTACAGATTTAATATTCCACCCATTATCTAAAAACCAATCAAATCCAGTTTCTAAAATAATCATTGAGTTATATTTTTTTTCAATAGTAGTATTATATTTGGTTGTTTCTCCAACAAAGTTAACTTGTATATCTGATCCATCTGTAAGATCCTTATTAAAATCTATCTTAAAATAAGGAATAAATAATGAGTCGGTAAGGTAAATTTCTTTCTCAACGGCAGATCCTAAAGAGATTGATGATGTTTCAAGTTCTCTTTTATCAAATTTTAGCTTTGAACTACTGCTACCTGTTTCGGAATATCCATCAAAATTTACAAAACCGAAATCAAATTTGGAATAATTGTGAAATTTATAATTTTTACGGACATTCTTAAAATTATATTTAACCGAACCAAAAATTTGATTTGCTTTAAATTTACCTTTTACAACATTAGAAGGATTTGAGGTATCAATAATACGTGTTGTAGCATAAGTAGTTTTTCCAAATCCTAAAAAAGAATCGATATAATTTTTTTCTGATCCTTGCCAGGTATTATATAAAGAAAAATTATTTGATCTTGCTAAAAATCTAGTGCTATCCTTAGTACCAATATTAGATTGATCATCTTCGTGCCTAAAAACAAGTCCAAATAAAGAACCTTGATTATAATTAACATCCGCACCTACTAAAAAACTTTCAGTTCTATTTATTATTCCTAAATCGCCACCTGAGCTGAGATTAAGTCTACCTTTATTAATTGAGCCAGCTGACCAAAATGCCCAGTCTTTTGGTGTCATATTATAATTTTCTTTTAAATATTTTGTTAATGGAAGTTCATTAATTAGATCATTAATATTTTCTGTAGATAAATCTTTATATTTATCAATGTAATTATTAAAAAATTCTGGCGGTATTAGTTCACTGTAATTATTTTGATTATTAGCAAGAGTTAATCTCATGTCTTTAATTTGAGTTGATTTATTAATTCCAACTCTTCTAAACTGTTCCATTCTACGCATGACTTGATTAGTAGTATTATACATAAATCTCTTAGCATGTTCTGTTTGTGCATTTGCCATTCCGCTTACTTGTTTGTCATCGAACGCATTAAAGCCGCTTGCTTCTGTTGATTTAATTGTTAATGTAGTTTGACCACTTACGGTTGCGCTTTCACCAGCTGTTCCACCATATTCAATTACATATGCTCCAGTTGTATCAAGTGTACAATGTAAATCATTCCATTGGCCGCCTGATCCGTACATATGAGCACAATTTTCTTCCCCATCTTCTGCAGTGCCGTGATCGTTAGGTTCATTATTTTTCCAATTTTGATACGAGTAACCTGATGCTACTGTACAATCCTCATGCGCAGGATCTGCCTTATTAACTCCTGCTGTTTTCTCAATTGCTACTTGACAAAAAAAAGTCTTTCCATTTTCAGGCCCTGAAACCCATTCCCATGTACCTTCTCCTGCTAAAGCGGTACCTTGTCCTAAAGCAAGACTTATAGCTGGATGGGTATTAGATGTATGTGTTGCATCATCAGATCCACCGATCCAAGTGTTAGTAGAAATTTTATTTTTGATAAAATTGTTTTCAGCTGCACTTGTAATTGTTACAAGATAACCTGTTAGACCTAGGTAAGTTGAAGCTTCTGCAGCAGTTTTTGCATCTTCCCAATTAATAGTTCCAGTTACAACTTGATAATAATGACCATTTTCTGAAAAATAATTTGTACCAGCTGGAGTTACAGCAACAGTAATAGTAGGAGATCCAGCAACACCATCGCCTTTAAATGATAATGTTGCAAGTGCATTATTAATGTCATCTTGGGTTCCTCTAAAACCTATTTCTGTGAGAGAATTACCTGTACAAGCAAGAGGTGCACTTGAATTGTCACTTTCATAAGTACAATAGCCTGCCGCCCGCATTAAATTAGTAACAGATGTTACCTTTATATTTCCATCCGATGCTACTGCTGAAACGAGAAGGGTTCCTGAGTAGCCACTAATACTAGGTGTTGTTCCTGAACTTGATAATAAAACGAAATCAGTTGTATCAGTCGTTAAAGTTGAAGGCATAGTAAGTGTGCCTGAATAAGCTTTATTACTATTAAAAATAAAAACAAGAATTATTAAATTTATAATTACTGCTCTCATAAAATAATTCAATTATTTTAATCATTTCTTGTTTTGCATATCAAGCTAAAGCTTGTTTAATAGAAAGTTTCACCTTTCCTCTATCAAATCCAATTACTTTAACTTTTACTTCATCACCTTCTTTGACAACATCAGTAACTTTAGCTACTCTTTTATCCGCAAGTTCAGAAATATGGACAAGTCCATCTTGTTTACCTAAAAAGTTTACAAATGCACCAAATTCCATAATCTTCATAACTTTTCCAAAATAAATTTTATTTAATTCAGCTTTAGCGGTGATGTCTTTAATCATTTGCATAGCAATGTTTCTTGACTCTTCATCTGGAGCAGCAACTGTAACTACACCTTCATCATTTACGTCAACTTTAGCACCTGATTTTTCAACAATCTCTCTAATAGTTGCACCACCTTTTCCGATTACCGCAGCAATGTCTTTTTTATCAACATTAATTTTTTCCATTTTTGGGGTATGTTTTCCAACATCCGCTCTTGAAGCTGACAATGCTTTATTCATTTCTCCTAAGATATGAATTCTTCCATCTTTAGCTTGGCTTAATGCTTGCTCCATGATTTCAAATGTAATACCTGTAATTTTGATATCCATTTGAAGAGAAGTAATTCCATTTTTAGTTCCTGCAACTTTAAAGTCCATGTCACCTAAATGATCTTCATCACCTAAAATATCTGATAAGACACTAAAATCATCACCCTCTTTGATTAATCCCATTGCTATACCTGCAACTGGTTCTTTAATCGGCACACCTGCATCCATTAATGCTAATGATGTACCGCAAACAGTAGCCATTGAAGAAGAACCATTGGACTCTGTAATCTCTGAAACTACTCTAAAAGTATAGGGAAATGCTTCTTTTGATGGCAATGAAGAATGTATCGCTCTCCACGCTAATTTACCATGTCCTATTTCTCTTCTACCTGTTCCAATTCTTCCTGTTTCTCCAACTGAAAAAGGTGGAAAGTTATAGTGAAGCATGAATCTTTCTCTTTGTAATCCATCTAAACTTTCAATTCTTTGTTCATCATCAGATGTACCTAAAGTAGCCGTTACTATTGCTTGCGTCTCCCCTCTAGTAAATAAAGCTGAACCATGGGTTCTAGGTAAAACTCCTACCTCACATGAAATAGGTCTTACATCAGATAATCCTCTACCATCAATTCTATTTTTATTTTTTAGAATATCTGTCCTAACAATAGATTTCTCTATTTTTTTAAGCTCAGAATTAACATCTAGATCTGTGTAATTTTCATCTTCTTCATAAAGTTTTTTAGCTTTGTCAGTGATTTCTGAAATTTGATTTGATCTATCTTGCTTGTCTCTTGTTGCAAAAGCTTTCTTGAGATCTTCTGTAAAAGTTTCCTCAAGTTTTTTCTTAACTTCTGATAAATCTTTCTTTTCAACAGACCATTCAGGTTTTCTACACTCTTTTGCAAGTTGTTCAATCATTTCAATCACAGGAACAAAGCCCTCATGACCAAATTTGACTGCATTTAACATCTCTTCCTCTGTTAAACCACTCGCCTCAGATTCAACCATAAGCACTGCATCTTTTGTGCCTGCTACAACTAGGTCTAATTTTGATTTTTCAAGCTCAGCTTTTGATGGGTTTAAAACATATTTTCCATCAATATATCCAACTCTAGAGGCTCCAACAGGGCCCATAAAAGGCATTCCTGAAATTGCTAATGCTGCTGATGAAGCAGTAATTGATAAAATATCAGCTTCATTTTCTTTATCATATGAAATTACAGTTGGTAATAACTGAACTTCATTTTTAAATTCATCAGGAAACAAAGGTCTGATAGGTCTATCTATTAATCTAGAGATTAATGTTTCACTTTCAGTAGGTCTTGCCTCTCTCTTAAAATAACCACCTGGTATTTTTCCAGCTGCATAATATTTTTCCTGGTAATTTACAGACAATGGAAAGTAATCCATATCAGGATTTACTTTTTTGGCACCTACTACTGTTGCTAAAACTACTGTCTCACCACATGTTGCGATTATTGCACCGTCTGCTTGTCTTGCTACTTTACCTGTTTCTAAACTAATTTTCTTACCTGCTACTTCAATTTCCTTCTTAAATACTTTAAACATTTTATTTCCATTTCTTTTCGTTTCAGTTCATTCATTCTATCTAACTTGATTCCTATTTCCTTAAGTTCAATTTCGACAGTACATTTTTGTAAGAGTCTATCTTATTTCTTTTAAGATAATCTAACAATTTTTTTCTTTTATTTACCGCTTTTAACAATCCAACAGAAGAATGTTTATCTTTTTTGAATTGTTTTATATGTTTTGATAAATTCTCAATTTTTTCGGTTAATAATCCAATCTGTATTTCAGATGATCCCGTATCTTTATCGTGTATTCCAAGTTCTTTAATTTTTTTATTCATATTTTTTATTCCTATTTATTTGTTTGTTTAATTAAGTTTTCTATTTTTTCTGCATATTCAAATGACTCGTCTTTTCTAAAGAGCAATTTTGGTAAAAATTTTGTAATAACTTTTTGTGATAAAATTTTTCTAATTAAAAACGAGTACTCTACTAATTTTTTAATTTTTTGATCTGCATCCTTGCCACCTAATGGCAAAACATATGCTTTTGCTATTTTTAAATCTTGGCTCATTCTCACTTCTGTTACTGTTATATTGTTTGTTTCTAAATTTGGTATTTTTGCCTCATTTCTCAAAAAAATCATACTCAGTGATTGCTTAATCATTTCTCCAACTCTTAATTGTCTTTGAGAAACTGCTTTTCCTATCCTATCAGTCATTTATTATATCGACCTTTCTTTTGATGTAACATCAAATGCTTCAATAGTATCGTTTTTTTGAAAATCCATATAGTCCTTTAAAGTAATTCCACACTCTTGACCATTGCTAACTTGTTTTACCTGGTTTTTTTCTCGAAAGATAGATGCTATTTTTCCAGTAAAAATTATACTCCCGTCTCTGATTACTCTCACACTAGAAGTGCTTAAAATTTCTCCATTCACAACTTTCGATCCCGCAACCTTGCCAGCACCTGAAACCTTAAAAATTTCAAGGATTTGTGCTGAGCCGGTAGTTGTTTCTTGAACTTCTGGAGTTAATAACCCTGACATTTTTTTCTTAACGTAATCTAAAACCTCATAAATTATATTATAAGAGGAAATTTTTATTTTTTCATTTTCAGCAAGTTTTTTGGCCTCTTTGCTAGGTTTTACATTAAAAGCAATTAATATAGCATTAGACGCTTTTGCAAGTGTTACGTCTGTTTCTGTTACCATTCCAATATCAGATAATATTATTTTTGGTTTTACTTCTTCGTGTTTAATTTGACTAATGGCATTTTTAATTGCCTCTGATGAACCATGAACGTCTGATTTAATTATAAGATTTAAATCCTCAGATGATTTATTTGAAAATGCAGACTCTTGTGTTGCAAACGATAGTGGATTTTTTCCCTCTTTATTTTCTTGTACTCTACTTTCACTTAAAGTCTTAGCTTCTTTTTCACTATCTAAAACAAGGAAATCGTCTCCTGCTTTTGCAGCACCATTAATACCTAAAATTTCGACTGGTGTTGAAGGTAAAGCCTCATTTATATTTTGGCCTTTATCATTTATAATTGCTCTTACTTTTCCCCATTTTAAACCACTTACAAAAAAATCACCCTTTTTAAGAGTTCCACTTGTAATAATAATATTTGCAACCGGCCCTCTTCCAGTGTCGATTTTAGATTCTAAAACTATGCCTGTAGCCTTACTTTCAAAGTCAGTTTTTAAATCTAAAATTTCTGCTTGAAGAGTTATTGCTTCAAGCAATTTATCTAAATTCAGTTTTGTCTTAGCTGAAATCTCTACCATTAAAGTGTCACCTGATAAGTCTTCTGCAATCAATTCGTGTTCTAATAATTGATTTTTTATTTTTTGAGGATCAGACTCAGGTAGGTCACATTTATTAATAGCTACAACAATCGGAACTTTTGCGGCTTTGGCATGTTTAATTGACTCTACTGTTTGAGGTTTTACTCCATCATCTGCAGCTACTACTAAAACTACAATATCAGTCAACTTTGAACCTCGTGCTCTCATTTCTGTAAATGCAGCATGACCAGGTGTATCAATAAAAGTGAGTTTGTTATTATTATTTAATATTTGGTATGCACCAATATGTTGGGTTATACCCCCGAATTCTCCTGAAACTACATTCGCACTTCTTAGAACATCCAATACTGATGTTTTTCCATGATCAACATGTCCCATAACTGTAATAATTGGAGCTCTGTTTTTTAAATTCTCAGTTCTTGACTCCTTTATCTTCTTAATTATCTCCTCAGCTTTTTCTTCTCTGATTGGATTGTGACCAAATTCTCTAACCAAATATTCAGCTGTATCTGCTGCTAAAGTTTGATTAATTGTCACTGTAACACCCATCTCAAACAAATGTTTTATTACATTGCTAGACTGTTCGGCCATTCTATTTGCTAATTCTCTTACTGTAATAGCTTCAGGAATATTTATATCTCTCTTAATTTGTTTTAAATTTTCTTTATTATCATCCTTAGATGCATTTTTAAGTTCTTTTTGTCTAGCTCTTTTGACTGAAGCTAAACTTCTTTCTCTTGTTTCTATCTCATCGCTTAATGCTCTAGAAACAGTCAATTTCACATCTCTTTTTTTTGTTCCTAATTTATTTTTTCTTTCTTTGTCTCCATCTCCTTTGAGTTTTTTGGTTGCTCTTTGTTCAGCAAGTTTTCTTTTTTCAAAATCACTTACAGTTGAGGGTGGAAATTTTGGTGCAAAATTAGATTTTGAAAAAGACCCTTTTTTAAAATTACTTGATGAGGTTTTATAATTTCCTCCTGTACCTTTTCCAAAAGGTTTTTTTACATGTCTATCAATTACTACTGTTTTTTTTCCTTGATTTTTTGAGGATTGAAAATTTTTAAAAGATTTCTTGGGGCTTCCTGAAATAGTTAATTTTGTTTTTTTGTTTTCCATTTTTCATCCCTTAATCTTTATATACTTCGTTACGAGCAGACATAATTAATCCATCAGCTTCATCTTTAGATAAAGCAAAGTCTTCTAAATAACCATTTATTTTCACTCTTTCACCTTTTATAATATCGAAACCACCAGTTAATTCATCTGATGCTAAATCTGCAAAATCTTGTAAATTTAATATCTTTTGTTCACCCAAAGTTAATAACATGCCTGGAGTTAATCCTTTTAGATTCATTAAATCATCTGAAATCCCTAGATCTTTAATTCTTTGGGAAATATCTTCTTGATCTTTTACATAAAATTCTTGTGCTCTTTCAATTAAAGCTTTTGCTGTATCCTCCTCAATACCCTCAATTTTTTTTAAGTTATCTAACGTACTATCTTTTATATCATCGATAGTTGAGAAACCTTCAGCAACTAATAACTGACCTAAAGTTTCATCTAATTCTAAATTTTTGACAAGATTTTCTGTTTTTTCTTTAAACTCGATTTGTCTTCTGTCTGAATCTTCTTGATCCGTCATAATATTTATTTCATAATTAAGAAGTTTTGTCGCCAGTCTAACATTTTGCCCTCTTCTTCCAATTGCTTTACTTAGATTTTCTTCAGTTAAAATAACATCTAATTTTTTTCTTTCAGTATCAACATTTACTCTTTGTACTTCTGCAGGAGATAAAGCATTAGAAACTAAGACTGCAGGATCCTCAGACCAATTCACAATATCAATCTTCTCTCCCTGTAATTCATTCACAACTGCTTGAACTCTTGAGCCTCTCATTCCAACACAAGCACCTACAGGATCTAGTGAGGTATCTACCGCTTTTACGCAAATTTTTGCTCGACTACCTGGATCTCTCGATGAAGATTTAATTTCAATCAGACCATCATAAATTTCTGGAACTTCTTGAACAAAAAGCTTTTCCATAAATTTTGGATGAGCTCTTGATAGAAAAATCTGCTGACCTCTTGGCTCTCGTCTTACATCGTAACAATATGCTTTTATCCTATCTCCAGCTTTAATATTTTCTCTTGGGATTAACTCATTTTTTTGAATTATGGCTTCAGTTCTACCTAGATCTACAATAATATTTCCAAATTCTAATCTTTTTACAATACCACTTAATATTGTATCTTTTTTGTCTATAAAATCATTAAATTGTCTTTCTCTCTCAGCTTCTCTAACATTTGAATTTATAACTTGTTTTGCTGTTTGAGCAGCTATTCTTCCAAAATCAAAAGATGGCAAAGGTTGTAATATTTCATCACCAATTTTTTTATCTTTATTTTGTTTGTTTAAACTAATTGCGTCCTCTAATTTTATTTCAATATTAGTATTCTCAGGGTTTTCAGAAATTACTAATTTTCTAAAAATTTCAATATCACCACTATCTCTATTAATTAAAACTTTTATCTCATTATCTTGACCAAATTTTGATTTAGCAGCTTTCGCAATACCAGACTCCATTGAATTAATAATTAATTCCTTATCAATAGATTTTTCTAAAGCAACTGCTTCCGCGATTCTCAATAATTCTAATTTATCTGCTCTTTTGTTTAACATTTAGTCTTTTCCAAAAAAAAATGGGCCAAAGCCCATTCTGATGATTCAACAATGTAAAGGGAATATATAAAAGTTTTTTAATTATTCAATAAAAACTATTTCAAAAAAATGTTAATTTTATCTATGTTTTCCCATGAAAATGCCCCGTCTTTTTCAGGTTGTCTTCCAAAATGACCGTAGGCTGCGGTTTTTTCATATATTGGTTTATTCAAAGATAGCATTTCTCTTATCCCTCTTGGACTTAAATCAAAATTTTCTTTAATTTTTTCCTCTACAAACTTGTTTTTTTCCAAATCATCATCAAAAAGATTTACATAAATTGACAATGGCTTAGAAACGCCGATCGCATACGCTAGCTGTATTAGGCACTTATCAGTTATTTTAGAAGCAACAACATTTTTTGCAATATATCTTGCTGCATAAGCTGCAGATCTGTCAACTTTGGTTGGATCTTTTCCTGAAAAAGCTCCACCTCCGTGTGGTGCAGCACCACCGTATGTATCAACAATGATTTTTCTTCCTGTAAGTCCACAGTCTCCATCCGGACCACCAATAACAAAATTTCCTGTGGGATTCACATAAAACTCATCATCATTAAAAGTTTTTAAAAAATGCTCAGGAATTGACTTTATCATATATGGTCTTAATAATTCTCTAACTTCGTTTTGATTTACATTTGGTGAGTGTTGAGAAGAAATTACTACAGATTTAACTTTTAAAGGTTTTCCATCAGCATATTCAAACGTAACTTGGCTTTTCGAGTCTGGCTCTATATTTTTGAGTTTTCCAGATTTTCTATCTTCTGCCATTAATCTTAAAATTTTATGTGAATAATGAATTGGTGCAGGCATCAACTCGTCAGTTTCATTACATGCGTATCCAAACATGATACCTTGATCTCCAGCACCTTCATCTTTATTGCCTGAGGAATCAACGCCCATTGCTATATCTGCAGATTGAGAATGAAGATGACATTCTATTTTAGTAGCTTCCCTCCAAGTAAACCCATCTTGATCATAGCCAATATCTTTAATGCATTCTCTTACTTTATTAATTAAATCTTCACTATTAATTTTTGGACCTCTAACTTCTCCAGCTAAAACAACCTTATTAGTTGTAGTAAGTGTTTCGCAAGCTACTCTTGAGTAAGGATCACCTGAAAGGTAAGTATCTACAACCATATCCGAGATTCTATCTGAAACTTTATCTGGATGTCCTTCAGAAACTGATTCACTTGTAAATAAAAAATTTTTCAAATTACTCATTTTTGATCCTATTAAATGAAAATGTAAGAAAAATATACAACAAAATTAATATTATAAAAATTTTATTCCCATATGTGGAAAAGATTGTTTGATGATGATCTCTTCTTTTTTTAAAATCAATATAACCAGATTTTCCATAATCAATTTTTTTTTCAATTTGTCCTAGAGGATTAATTATAGCTGCCATTCCATTATTAGATGACCTGATTACATATTTTCCATTTTCAATCGCTCTAAATACACTATGTGTAAAATGTTGTTTTGGACCAATAGATTTTCCAAACCATCCATCCTCTGAAATATTAAGTATAAAATCAAAATCAAAATTTTTAGTTAAATTACCACTGTAAATGATTTCATAGCAAATAAGTGGTAAAAAATTAAATTTTTGATAATCATTTTTTATCTCTAGAATTTTTCTAGTATTTCCCCAACTAAATGACTCAATGTTATTCGTTATTGGCTTTAAACCAATTTTATTTAAAATATTTTCAAAAGGAAGAAATTCTCCAAATGGTACAAGCTTCATCTTATTGTAATTATCTATCAAATTTAAGTTGCTATCAAACATTGAAAAAGAATTATAATATTTATAATCCTCACCTAAAATTTCCCTATTTGTTATTCCTAAGCCAATTAGATGGTTTTCACTAAAATGTTTTTCAATTATGTCATTGTATAAACTTAATTCATCTAGATAAGTATTTGGTATTATTCCTTCGGGCCATACAAAAAATATTTTTTTTTTCTTTTCAGGTGAACTAATTTTTACTAATTCATTGATAACATTTTCTGTTTGGGTATTATCATAAAATCTTTCTAATCCAATATTTGATCCAATTATTCTTACAATATATGGATTTTCTTTTAATTCATTGTTTAAAAATTCTTTTTTTTGAAGTGTGCTGTAAAAAATAAATAAAATTGGTAAAATTAACAAAAAAATACTTACTAT